>JAEUJX010000410.1 GCA_016794545.1 Myxococcales bacterium | reverse complement strand
TGGTCTTCACGGCTGCAGCTCCCCGGAGAGGAAGTTGGCGAGGTCGCGCGTGCCGGGGAAGTACGCCGGCTCGAGCGGGATGGTGATGAACGCGTGCTCGCCGACGTAGTCGCGGCGCGGCGCCTTGGTGACGGCCTCGAGCACCTTCGTGTTGTCGTTCGGGATGATCATGTCGAGCGTGGCCATCTGCAGCAGCAGGGCGCGGTTCGCGATCGTCGGCCCGAGGTGCTGCGGGTCGACGGCGTCCATGAACCACTTCGCGACGTTCATGAACCGGCGGCCCTCGAAGCTGTCGCGCTGGACGTTCTGCCGCGTGTAGAACGCGTCGAGCTGCGCCGAGAAGAACTGGGAGTCGTCGAACATCGGCACCAGGTTCGCGCCCGGCACGTTCAGCACCGCGCGCTTGATGTCGGGGTCGGTGCCGAGGAACACCGCGCCCATGATCCCGCCGAGCGACTGGCCGGCGTAGTAGATACGCGAGGTGTCGACGGGGTGGCTGCCGAGCGCCATCTGCCAGTTGCCCTGCCGCAGCGCGCGGTCGAGCGCGCCGAGGTCGATCAGCGCCTGCTGGAAGTGGTCCTTCGTGTTCGCGATGTGCTCGATCTCGAGGAACACCGCGCCCGACGCGACCGGCATGGACAGCACGCCGAACGTCGCCAGCTTGTTGCCGTTGCCCTGCGCGTCGACGCACTTGCCGTAGTCGTTGCACGTCGTGCCGAGCTGGCACGGCTCGAGCGACGCCAGGGAGCCGTCGAGCGGATCGACGATGCTGATCGGGCCGCCCTTCGCGCAGTACGCGCGTTCGCCGTGATACGGGAAGTCGATCGAGATCGCGGCGTAGCCCTTCGCGGCGAGCGCGTCGCCGACGGCGAGCACGAACCGCCGCTCGGTGACGAGGCCGTGGCCGAAGATCACGACGGGGATCGGGCCGGGCTTCGGGTTGCGCGGCACGGTCATCGTGAACTTCAGCTGCTCGACGGTGTGCGAACCGTCGCCGCGCCACGCGCGGGTCTTCGGATCGAGGAAGATCGGCGACTCGATCGTCCCGTTGTAGACCGAGCCGACGTTCGCGATCGAGCCGATGCCGAACGCGAAGTCGAGCAGCGCCTGGCCGGGCGTCATGTGCGTGATGTTCGCCGGGTGCGGCGACACCGCGAACGTCTCGGCGGCGCCGCGCAGCTCGACGAGCTTCGAGCCCACGGTCATCGTGGTGAACGGCCACGCCGCGAGGATGTGCTCGCGGCCGAGCTTGTCGAGGGCGGCGGTCAGCTCGGCGCGCGACGTCTCGACCTTCGTCGCGTCGGCGTTGTCGATCGCGGGGATCTGGCTCTCGCCGTCGACCAGGATCGGCGCCTTCGCCTTCAGGAAGTGGCCGATCGGCATGACCGTCGGCGCCAGGCCGTCGGCGTCGCGGACCGCGTCGGTGACGACCAGCGCGTAGCGCGTCTTCTCGGCGAGCCGGCCCTGCTTCGGCGTGATCTGGAGGTGCTGCTTGTCGGCGAGCAGCTCGACGGTCGCGGGGATCAGCGTCGGCGTGCCGCCGCTGATGTCGTAGACCTTCACGGTCGACTCGCTGATGTTGTTCGGGTTCATCGGTCCGGTGAACTCGAACAGCTGCGACGACGACAGGCCGAAGCCGTCGAACTCCGACAGCCGGCCCTTCGCCTCGGCCTCGACCTCGGAGTCCCACGGCGCGGCCGGCGCGTCGATCTTGCCGGTCGTCGGATCGATCATCAGATCGATCGGCAGCGGCATGCGCTGCGACGGCTGATCCATCGCGAGCTCGGTGCGCGTGGTGACGGTGAACGCCCACAGCGCGGCGACCTCCTCGCGCGGGATCGCCATGGCCGGCGTCGCGAAGAAGTCGAACGCCGACGCGAGGTCGGTGCGGATGTCCTCGAGCTTCCGGGCGTTGTCCTGGCGCTCGGCCTGGTTCACGCCCGGAAACGCGTGCTCGTGCTCCGGCGTGTCGAGCTGTGTCTGCTGGCGCAGGAAGTAGAACGCGGCATCGCACTCGACCTTCTCGCCCTCGCGCCCGACGACGCCCTTGCCGCCGCCGCGGACGACGGCGACGTAGCGCTCGCCGCGCTTCCACCCGGTGCGCGGCGGATCGATCGTGATCTTCTTGCCGTCCTTCGAGACGGAGAGGCGCACGTCGGTGACGCGCTGCGGGACGAGCCCCCAGTGCCACACCTGCACGGTCCCGTCGGTGACGGTCTTGTCGTCGATCGCCCCGGTGAACTCGACGGTCGCCGACATCAGCGACGACCACCCGTCGAGCGTCTCGAGGTAGTCGAAGAACTCGGCCTCGGCGGCCGTGAGCTTCGCGCGCTCCTTCTCGGTGTCGTTGGGCAGCGCGAGGAGCTTCGCGTCCTTGTCGCGGAGCACGTCCGTGGGCATCGGGATCACGCGCTCGTCGGGATCGAAGCGCGCATGGATCAACTTCGGCTGCGGATCGAGAGTCAGTTCCGTGCAGCCTCCGAGGAGTGCTGCCAGTCCGATGAACGCGCATGCTGAGTGCCGCACAGGTCCCCCCTGTTCGTTAACGGCAACGTGTATGCGCCTCCACGGCCCCGTGCGTCAATCACTAATTGAACTTTGGTCAATACCCGACGGTGAACGTGGTCCGACCGTGGGGGTTGCCTTACAGTTCTTGCGAGCGATGCAACCGGGAGTCAGCGGTCTCGGTTAGCGACGCGGCTTCGCCCCGCGGCATGCCGGGAGCTCTACCGATCAGCGCGTGTAGATGATGCCGGCGTAGATCGAGGCGCGGCGGAACGTCGAGTCCATCTGACCACCGAGGTCGCGCCAGATCGCGCCGCGGGTCTCGACGGTCCACGACGAGGACACCGGCTTGCCGAGCCGCAGCTGCAGCGAGCTGCGGTTCTCGTCGTCGAGGCTGGTGAACTCCGAGCGCTGGAGGTCCTTCTTCACGACGAGGCCGTCGATGTACTGGTCGATCTGCAGGATCGCGAGCACCGTGCCCTGGAAGCCCTTCGGCAGCCCGCGCGTCGCCGACACCGTCGTGCGGTGCCGGATCAGCGACTGGCCGAAGCTGTTCGAGTCGATCACCGTGAGCTGGTAGCCGAGCGACGCGATCACGCGGCCGGTGTACGTGACCTCCGCGCCGATGCGCGTCGATCGGTCGCGCCGCGTGTGCGAGGTCGGCGCCGAGCACGTATCGCTCGGCGGCGAGCCGGGCGAGCACGCGTCGGCGAGCGCGTACGAGTTGTACGTGCGCGACTCGGCCGCGACGAACGCCGCGAGCTCCACCGATCTCGTCCCCTGCGGCGGCGACCACAGCTCGAGGTCGAGCCGCGCGCTGGCGGAGGGGCCATCCCAGTCGAAGTCGCGGTTCTCCTTGTACGTGAAGTCGCGCCAGCCAAACCCGATCGTCAGGTGGCGGTCGGCGCCGCCGTCGAGCACGAGCAGCGAGTCGGCGCCGAGGTTCACGAACGTGCGCGCGCCGATCTCGTCGGTCAGCGGCACCGCGTTGACGCCGGCGAGGGCCAACCCGATCGACACCGGCCGCTGCTCGATCGGGTGGAGGTAGCGACCCTCCCCCGTGAACAGCATCACGTTCTCGCTCGACGCCACCGAGGAACCGACCATGCGCGCGAGCGCCGAGCCGAGGATCGCGTACGTGCCCCCGACCAGCCGCCCGCGCCGGTCGAGCTTGCCGCCGACGCGCACGACGCCCGACGCCACGCGCTCGGTGTCGAGCCCGGGCCCGGTCTCGACGCGCTGGACGTTGGTGTCCTCCTCCGCGCCGGCCTCGAAGGTCACGTTCCACGGTGCCCCGTGCGCGGTCCCGCCACCCAGCAGCAGCACGACCGCGGCGACCACCTGGGCGCGACGCACGGACGCAGCGTATCGCATCCCTTTCGTGGTACGCACCGCGGATGCTCCGCATCGCGCTCGTCTCGGCCGGTCTGCTCCTCGCCGCCTGCAAGGGCGACCGGCAGAAGTGCGAGCAGGCGTGCCGCAACTACGGGACGCTGATGTACTGGGACGTCGTCGACAAGGAAGTCGCGGCCGCGCCCGAGGACAAGCGCGAGGCGCTGAAGAAGAAGAAGCTGGCGGAGTTCAGCTCGCAGCTCGAGAACGGCGTCGACATGTGCGTCAGCCAGTGCTCGTCGGCGAACAACGACGAGCAGATCGACTGCATGATCGAGGCGAAGACCGCCGACGCCGTCAAGAAGTGCGTCGAGTGAGCTGAGCGCCGGCTCGCGGCCTGTGCGCGCCTGCCGACATGCAGGCGCCGGGCGAGAGCCGTTCGCACGGGGATCGCCGGGCCGCGCCCGCGCTGGCGTGCGGTTTGCCTCGCAACCCGGCATGGCCACGTCGATCCGACCAGTGGACGCGTACTTGCGCGCGGTCCTCGATGGAAAGCAGGTTCTCGCGAAGGCCGTGCGTGAAAGACGCACCACGCTCGGGCGCTGGACCGTGGTCCAGCCGCTACGGTGGTGGTTCATGGTGGTCGTCGGCTAGACTGGAGACGTGACCGACGGCGAAGAGCGCCTGTCCCGGCTCGACGCCCGGATCCGCTGGCTGGAGCGCTACCGGCGGACGGTCGCGATCGCCGCCGGGGTGGCGGTCGCCCCGATCATCTGGTTCAGCCTGTCGCCGGGGTGGCCGCGCGCGCACGGGCTCGCGCTCGTCACCGCGCTCGGCATCGCGGCGTGGTGGGTCGCCGAGGTCGTGCTCGGCATTGTGCTGTCAGCGTGGGAGACCGAGGCGAACATCGTCGCCCGCGACAAGGGCCTGCCGCGCGCGACGGTGGTCGTGCGGGACGTCCGAAATGACGGAAGCCCGCCGTCCGGCGGGCTCCCTTCGTAAGAGCGAGGTGTGGACGAGCGGCGGACTAGAAGTCCATGCCGCCCATGCCGCCCATGCCGCCCATGCCGCCGCCGCCACCGCCGGCGGGCGCCGGGGCGTCCTTCTTCGGACGCTCGGCGATCATCGCCTCGGTCGTCAGGAGGAGCGCCGCGACCGAGGCCGCGTTCTGGAGCGCCGTGCGGACGACCTTGGTCGGGTCGATGACGCCGGCCTTCACGAGGTCGCCGTACTCGAGCGTCGCGGCGTTGAAGCCGAACGCGCCCTGGCCGTCCTTGACCTTCGAGACCACGATCGAGCCGTCGACGCCCGCGTTGCTCGAGATCTGGCGGAGCGGCTCCTCGATCGCGCGGCGCACGATCGAGACACCGAAGGCCTGCTCGTGGGAGAGCTTGATGCCGTCGAGGGCGGACTGCGCGCGGATCAGCGCGACGCCGCCGCCAGGGACCACGCCCTCTTCGACGGCCGCGCGCGTGGCGTGCAGCGCGTCCTCGACGCGGGCCTTCTTCTCCTTCATCTCGACCTCGGTCGCAGCGCCGACCTTGATCACGGCGACGCCGCCGACCAGCTTGGCGAGGCGCTCCTGGAGCTTCTCGCGGTCGTAGTCCGAGGTCGTCTCCTCGATCTGGTTGCGGATCTGCTTCACGCGCGCGTCGATGTCGGCCTTCTGGCCGGCGCCGTCGACGATCGTCGTGTTGTCCTTGTCGACCGTCACGCGCTTCGCGGTGCCGAGGTCGTTCAGCGTGAGGCTCTCGAGCTTGAGGCCGAGGTCCTCCGTCACCGCCTGGCCGCCCGTGAGCGTCGCGATGTCCTTCAGCATCTCCTTGCGGCGGTCGCCGAAGCCCGGCGCCTTGACCGCGCAGATCTGCAGCGTGCCGCGGAGCTTGTTCACGACGAGCGTGGCGAGCGCCTCGCCGTCGACGTCCTCGGCGATGATCAGGAGCGGCTTACCCTGCTTGGCAACCTGCTCGAGCACCGGGAGGAGCTCCTTCATGTTCGAGATCTTCTTCTCGTGCGTCAGCACGTAGGCGTCGTTGAGGACGACCTCCATGCGCTCCGTGTCGGTCACGAAGTACGGCGAGAGGTAGCCGCGGTCGAACTGCATGCCCTCGACGACGTCGAGCTCGGAGCTCATCGTCTTGGCCTCCTCGACCGTGATTACGCCCTCCTTGCCGACCTTCTTCATCGCCTCGGCGATCATGTTGCCGATCTCGGCATCACCGTTGGCGCTGATCGTGCCGACCTGCGCGATGTCGTCCTTGCCCTTGGTCGGGGTCGAGAGCTTCTTCAGCGACTCGATGATCGCGGAGACCGCGGTGTCGATGCCGCGCTTCAGCTCCATCGGGTTGTGACCCGCGGCCACGAGCTTCGAGCCCTCGCGGTAGATCGACTGCGCGAGCACCGTCGCGGTGGTCGTGCCGTCGCCGGCGTTATCGGAGGTCTTCGAGGCGACCTCCTTGACCATCTGCGCGCCCATGTTCTCGAACTTGTTCTCGAGCTCGATCTCCTTGGCGACGGTCACGCCGTCCTTGGTGACCGTCGGCGCGCCCCACGACTTCTCGATCACCACGTTGCGGCCGCGCGGGCCGAGGGTGACCTTCACCGCGTTCGCCAGCGTGTCCACGCCGTGAAGGACGCGGTTCCGGGCCTTCTCGTCGAAAATGATGTCCTTGGCTCCCATGACACTCGCTCCTTACGACTCGATGACGCCGAGGACTTCGTCCTCGCGGATGATGATGTGCTCCACGCCGTCGACCTTGATCTCGGTCCCGGCGTACTTGCCGAACAGCACGCGGTCACCCGCCTTGACGTCCAGCTTCACGAGCGTGCCGTCCTCCAGGCGCTTGCCCGAGCCGACCGCGATGACCTGACCCTCGAGCGGACGCTCCTTGGCCGAGTCGGGGATGATGATGCCGCCGCGGGTCTTCTCGACCTCCTCGACGCGGCGAAGCAGGATGCGATCCTGAAGGGGACGGACGTTCATCGCAGGGCTCCTTGACGTGATGTTTCCAGCAGATTGCGGATTTTGTTAGCAGCCGGCCCGACCGACTGCTAACGGGCGCCTTCGTAAGCGCTGTGGCGGCCGCGCGCAAGGGGCTACCGGCCGGATTTCGCTCGGGCATTCCGGTAGGGGCGTGCGCCCGAGCCCGGTCCGTGAACCCCCTCCAAGCCACCCGTCGCCTCCCGGTTTGCAACGGTGCGGAGTCGCAGGGTTCTTGCGCTGGCCCCGGACTCGCAGAAGATCGAATCATGGACGTCACGTTGGCTGCTTCGGTGGATGAGTTCTTCCACGAGGTGGTGACCGACGCGCTGAGTGCGGTCGACCTCGAAGCCTCCCAACCCGCGAGCTGGTACCTCGTGGGCCTCTTAGGGGATTTCACCAAGGCCCGTCTGACCGACGAGCCGCTCGGCCTCAAGCTCGCCGCTCCCGCCGAGGACGCGGGCGAGCGGGTGCGGAACCTCAAGCAGGTGGGCGACACGTCGCTCTATGTGGCCGGGTTCTTCGCGGAGTCCCTGTCGCGGTCGCTGGTCGACGTCGACTACTACGTGGGGCTCGGCCAGAGCGCCTACGCGCAGCTCGCGCGCTCGCTCGCGGCCTCGAAGTCGATGGGCGAGGTCTACGAGGAGCTCGCCGACAAGTTCCCGCGCTTCGTCGACGTGCTCGCCGAGGTCCGCAAGCGCACGCACCTCGCGGAGCTGAACCAGACCACCGACGTCGGCAAGCTCTACGAGATCTGGCTGCGCACCCGCGACGAGTGGGTCGAGAAGAAGCTGAAGGCGGCGGGCCTCCTGGTCGATCTGGGCAAGGGCGTCCAGTAGTGAAGACCCTGTCCCGCGTCCAGCGCGGGCTCGAGTCGCTCTACCGCGTCGAGACGGGTGTCGAGGTGGAGGACTTCGTGGTCGGCGCGGAGCTCCGCGACGAGCTGGTCCGCGAGCGCCGCCCGCGCGAGCAGCTGCTGGTGATCGACGAAGGCGGGGGCGAGGTGAGCATGGCGCTCTACATCTGCCCCGGCGTGCTCGCGAACCTCCACGCGAACGATCCGGGCCGCCGGCTCGACGATCGGAACCTCGGCGACTTCCTGCTCGCCGTCGAGGGCGTCTCGCACTTCATCTACGCGATCTGCTGCGCGAAGGCCGAGCGCAGGCTCTCCCAGCTCGAGCTCGAGCTCCAGGCCGAGGTCGACAAGTACACGACGTGCCTGCTCCAGGCCGATGCCTCGCACGCCGCGAGCGAGATGCTGCGCCGCCGGCTGTTCGGCGACGCCGAGTACGAGCCCGACCTCGACCACGACGAGCAGCACCGCTACCGCGCCGCGAACGACAACGCCCAGCGCTACGCCGCGTTCCTCGAGGAGGCGTTCGTCGCGCGCCGCAAGATCCCGGAGATGCTCGCGGAGCTGCGCCGGTTCTACCGGCTGCCGCTCGCCGAGAAGCTCGCGACCTGCGCCCGCGCCGCCTAACGCGCGCGCGCGAGGCGGAGCTCGCCGAGGTCGCCGGGGACCGAGACCTCGCGGTTGTCCTTCACCCATCCCTCGGGCGGCTTCACCATCAGCGTGCACGTGCCGATCGGGAGCTCGCGCACCTCGAAGCGGCCATCCGCGGCGGAGAGCTGATCGGGGTGGACGAACGCGCGCGGCGCGCCGTCGCGATCGCAGCGCAGGCCGACGTGTGCGGCCGCGATCGGAGCCCCGGTGGCGGCATCGACCACGACGCCGGAGATCGAGCCGAGCGGCGGCAACACGAGCTGGAGGTCCGCGCGTCGCTCGCCCGGCTCCAGCACGAGGTCGGTCCACGTCGCGACGCCGTCGAGCGCGGCGCCGAGCTGGTAACGCCCCGCGACGAGGCCCGCGCGCTGGAAGGCGCCGCCGGTCTGCACGAAGGTGCGGGGCTCGTAGCTGTCGACGGATCGGAGGATCACGTCGAAGCGATCGGGCACCGAGCCATCGGCGCGCCGCACCGTGCCCGCGATCGAGGCCGCTCCGCCGAGCACGAGCTTCGCGGCGGTGTCGGGCGCGCCATAACCCGAGGCCCGCGCCGGATCGCCAGGCCGGTACGCGACGAGGGGAACGTAGTAGCCGGGCGAACCGCCGACGAGCGCGAACGCGCCCGCGGCATCGGTGATCGAGCCCCGCGCGTCGGTGTCGAACGCGACGTACGCGCCGGCGACCGGCGCGCCCCGCTCGTCCACGACGGTGCCACGCACCACCGGATCCGCGGCGGTGACGATGCGGAGCACGCGCTCGATGCCTGCGGCGACGATCACCTGCGCGCTGCCTCCGTTCGCGCGCGCGGCGTACGTGCCGGGCGCGATCCGGATCGTCTCGACGCCGTCGCGGTTCGTGGTCACGCGCTGGCTGGTCGGCCCCGCGAGCTCCACCCGCGCGTAGGGCACGGGGGTACCGGCGCGGTCGACGACCTGGACGACGACGCGGCCGTCTGGCACCGGCGGCAGCGCGAGCGGTCGCTCGACCGTGGTGTTCGCGGCGATGGTGACCTTGACCAGGTCGCTCTCGGGACCTCGCTCGCCGGCGCGCAGCGTGTACTCGCCGGGGCGGAGCGAGAGCTGATACGTGCCATCGGGCTCGACGCTGGCATCCGCGCCTGCCACGCCCGTCGCGTAGACCTTGAGCTGCGCGTCGCCGCGCCCCGGTGCGATCACGCGGCCGCGCACGATGCCGCTCGGCGCGGGGCGCTCGAGGACGACGTCGCGATCCCCCGCCACGTCGATCGGCTGCCGGGTCCACGCGGTGTCGCCGCAGCGCGCGGCGAGGAGATGGTGCCCGGCCGGCACGCCATCGATCCGCAGATCCGCGCCGTCCGGCCATGCCGAGCCCACCTGCAGGCTCCCCTGGTGCAGCGCCACCTCGCATCCTGCCGCGCCGCGCACGGTGATCTGGTGGGCGGGCCGCAGGCGCAGCTCGATGCCACCGATCCGCTGGCCGACGCCGAGCGGCAGCTCGAACGACGTGGCGAGCCCGTGCGGCGTGAGCGCGGTCAGCGTGTAGCGCCCCGGCGGTACCCGCGCGAACGCGAACGCGCCGTCGGGGCCGCTCTCGACCAGCGTGCGCTCGCGATCGAACGTCACGCGCGCGCCGGCGACCGGCGCGCCCGCCTCGTCGACCACGCGCCCCGCGATCGCTCCCTCGGGGACGAGCACGATCGCGACGTCGGACGGCGCGAGGACCCAGCGCTCCGCGATGGCGAAGCCATCGGCCTCGATCTTCATCGTCGATCGTCCCGCGGCGAGCCTCACCTCGAACGCGCCCGCACGATCGGTCTCCGCGCGCCCGTAGCGCGTGGCGATCCGAGCGCCGGCGACGGGCCGGCTCTCGAGGTCGCGCACCGTGCCGCGCACCACCACGCCGGCGCCGGGAATCGGCAGCAGCGCCGGTGGCGCGGACAGGGCCGGCGGCCGCGTCGCGACCGCGTGCCCCGGTGGCGCCGCGGGGGTGGCTTCGCCCGTGGATCGCGACGACCCGGACGATCCCGACGACGCGGACGACGAGCGCGGTGCGGGCGCGCCGCCGCGGTCGCGCGCGAACACGAGGAGCACGATCGCGGCAGCGGCGACCACCACCGCGACAAGGCCGAGCACGCGCGCCGTCACGGCCCGACGATACGCGATGTCCGGCCGGACGCGCCGTGTTGCACGAATTGCGCAACAATTCGGTCGGACCTAATTAGGCGGCGCGAGCGTGACCGCGACGCTCGCGCCGCGCGCGAGGCCGAGGACGATCTTCGTGCCGGGCGCGGCGCGCATCAGCACCCAGCCAGCCTGCGAGGCGCCGCCGTTGACGTCGGTGCCGTCGATCGTGGTGATGACGTCGCCGACCTTCAGGTCGGTCTGCGCGGCGGGCCCCTTGGGATCGATCCAGCTGACCTTGTACTCGTGCTTGTCGGGCGGCGTGCCGGGAGGTTGCTCGGCGAAGTTGACGCCGAGCTCGCCGACCGGATCGCCGGGCTTCACCCGCTTCCTGATGATCGGCACCGTGCCGATGTCGACGACCGGACCGTCGCCGGGCACGGCCCGCGTGAGCGAGAGCATCGCGTAGTCGGAGTCGCGCCAGTCCTTCGGCATACCGCGGAGGAGCACGCGGCCCTTCGGCGCGCGCTTCAGCGTGAACGCGCCGGTCTCGTCGCTGACGTTCTCCTCGTCCATCGACGAGAACGACCAGCCGCCCTCGCCGTTGGCGTTCGAGGCGCTCATGTGGACGCCGGGCACGGGCTTGTTCGTGGCCGCGTCGACCACGCGGCCGGTCAGCGTGATCAGCGATTCGAGCGTGATCGTGACGCCGGTCTTGTGCTCGCCCTCGGCGAGATCGAGCTCGATCTGCTTCGTGATGCCCGCGCTCTCCGCGGTGATGCGGAAGTGGCCCTTCGGCAGGTCCCGCAGCGTGAAGCGGCCATCGGTGCGGTAGTAGTCCTCGCTGCGCCAGAACCCGGTCGCCGGATCGCTCATCGCGATCGACAGCTCGATCGGCGCGCCGCCGGGACCGGTCGCGACGCCGGTGATCGATCCGGTCGGCTTGATCTGGAGCTCCGCCGTACCGCCGACCTCGATGTGCTCGGCGATCGCCTCGCCGCCGCCCTTGCGGAACGCGCGCAGCGTGTAGGTGCCGGGCGAGAGCTTCGTCAGCGTGAACGTGCCGTCGGTGCCGGTCAGCACCGGCTTGTCCATCCAGCTCCACCGCGTGTCCTGCACGTTCGTGCGCTGCGCGCCGGCGGCGTCGGACTCGCGCGCCGCGGAGACGAACGCGTCTCCGACCGGCTGTCCGTCGAGGTCGACGACCGTGCCCTTGATCGTCCCGGTCTGCGACTCGACGACCAGCTTGACGGTGGCGACCTGGTTCGCGCGCACGGTGACGCGCTCGCCCTGCTTCGCGTCGTCGGTGGTGCCGGGCTTCCGCAGCGTGTCGCTCCAGCCGCGCTGGGCGAGCACGCGGTAGTCGCCGGCCCGCAGGCCCTCGATCGTGAAGTTGCCCGCGTCGTCGGTCGAGCGGTCGCCGCCCCAGCCGTTGCGGCCGCCGCTGAGCAGCCGCGTCGAGATCTCGATGCCGGCGACGGGCACCCCCTTCTCGTCGACGACCGTGCCGGACAGCGTGCCGACGTCCTCGAGCACGAGGTCCTTCGTGGTCACGCCGCCCGCGACGACCTCGGCCTTGTAGCCGTCCTTCGGCGCGGCGCCCTTCGTGCTCGACACCTCGAGGCGATACGTGCCGGGCTTGAGGCCCGCGAGCTCGTAGCTGCCGTCGCGGCCGCTCTCGTCGCCGCCCCAGCCGACCTTCGTGCGCGCCGCGCCGCCGGTCGTGCGTGCCCACACGTCGGCGCCCTCGACGGGCTCCCCGCTCCGGGTCAGGACCTTGCCCTTGATCACCGCGCCCGCATCGACCTCCCACACGACGCCTGTGACCGGCGCATCGGCGACGGTGATCGCGTCGTACGTCTCGCGCGTCTGGTAGCCGTCGCAGCCGATCGACGGCTTGTACTCGCCGGGGAGCAGGCCCTCGGCCCACAGCAGGCCGTCGGGCTCGGCGCGCAGCTGCACCCAGCGCTGCGCCGCCTCCTCGCGGAGCGACGCGCGCGGGTGCTCGCACACCTTCCTCGGCTCCGGCCCCGCGATCACGATCTTCGCCTCGAACCGCGCGGCGGGGTACAGCTTCACGACGACGCCGTCGACGTGCTGGCCGAGCCCGACGAGCACGCTGCCCTCGGTGCGGCCGTAGCCGCGATCGGTGCGCGCGGTGATCGTCTGGCGGCCCGGGTTGATCCGCGCGATGCGGAACGCGCCGGCCGCGTCGGAGAACGTGGTCTCGGCCTCGCTCCAGTCGCCGAGCATCACGCGCGCGCCCTCGACAGGCTTGCCGCTCGCGCCGTCGATGACCGTGCCCGCGAGCGATGACTCGGGCGTGAGCAGGATGTCCACCTTGCCCGGCGCGTGCAGGTACTCGTCGCCGTCGGCGTACCCGTCGGCGGCCGCGCTGACGCTGGTCTGGCCCTTCGCGACCCACAGCGTGAACTGACCCTTCTCGTCGGTCTCCGTCGCGACGTACGGCCGGTGACTCCACACGCGTGCCTTCGCGATCGGCCCGCCGGTGAGATCCGAGACGGTGCCGACGATCTCGACGCCGCCGCCGCGCAGCGCGAGGTCGATGCCGGTCCTCGCCTCGCCGGCGCGCAGCGGGAACGTCGTGATGCGCTTGTTGCCGCCGGGATGGAACACCTCCGGGCGGTAGGGCTTGCCCGCCGCGCTGACCTCGTACTCGGCGGGCAGGAGGTTCGCGATCACGTATGCGCCGGTCGCGTCGGACACCGCGCACGCCGGCTCGCGCAGCGCCTCGGACGCGTAGTCGCGCGACTCGCCGTTCGCGCACACGCGCGCGCCCGCGACCGGCTGCTTCGTCTCGTCGGCGGTGATCCGCCCGGCGATCGAGCCACGCGAGACGCGCGCCGGATCCGGCCGCGGCTGGGACACGGTCACGGGCGCGACCGCGAGCGCCGAGCCGCTGCGCGCCGAGCCCGTGGCGGAGCCCGGCACCGCGGGCGCGTCGCTCGAGCCGCCGCGGCAGCGCCACACGACGACGCCGAGCACCGCGGCGATCACGACGGCGATGACCGCGCGCTGTCGTCCGGCGTTCGTCATGGAGCCGCGAGCGTGACAGAGATCGTCGTGCCGCGGGCGAGGCCGAGCACGAGCTTCGTCCCGACCGGCGCGTTGATCAGCACCCACGACTGCATCGTGTTCGCACCGGTGACGTCGATGCCGTCGATCGTCGTGATCACGTCGCCCGGCTTGATGTCGAGGCCGGCGCACGGGCCGGTGGGCTCGATGAAGCTGACCTCGAGCTTGCCCTGATCGGGCGGCGTCTCGGGCGGCTGCTGCTTGAAGTGCAGGCCCAGCTTGCCCGCGGTCTCGCCGTCCTTGATCCGCTTCTTCAGCACGCCGACGTCGCCGAGATCGATCGTGCCGCTGCCGGTGACCTCGCGGACGATCCGGAACCACGAGTAGTCGCTGTCCTTCCAGTCCTTCGCCATGCCCTGGATCGCGAGCTTGCCCTTCGGCGCGCGCTTGACCGTGAACTGGCCCTTCGCGTCGGTGATGTGGCTCGTGTCCTCGTCGCCCCAGGTGAACGAGATGCCGTCACCTCCGAGCGCGGGCTTCGCGAACACCATCATCCCGGGCACCGGCTGCTTGGTCGCGAGGTCGACGACGCGGCCCGTGAGATCCACGAGGTCCTCGAGCACGAGCTCGACGCCGGTCTTATCCTGGCCCTCGGCGAGGTCGACCTCGGTCTTCTGCTGCCCGCCCTCGGCGCGCACCGTCAGCGTGAAGTGGCCGGCGGGCAGGTCCTTCAGCGTGAACTGCCCGCCGGTGCGGTAGAACGACTCGGTGCGATCGAAGCCGGTCTTGAGATCGGCGATCGACACGGTGAGCTCGTCGGGCATCGGGCCCTGCTTCTTCTTCGCGAGCCCGCTGATCGAGCCGGTGTGGCGGATCTGGAGCCTCGCCACGCCACCGACCGCGACGTGCTCGGCGATCGCCTCGCCGCCGCCCTTGCGATAGGCGCGCAGCGTGTACTTGCCGGGCGCCAGCTTCGTCACCGTGAACGCGCCGTCGACACCGGTCAGCACCGGCTTGTCGTCGTCGCCCCAGCCCCAGCCGCGCGTCTCGTGCGCCGTGGTGGTGGCACCGGCGGCGTCGGACTCGCGTGCGTGCGCGATGAACGCGTCCGCGACGGGCTGGCCGCTCGCGTCGACCACGGTGCCCTTGATGATGCCGCTCTGCGACTCGACGACCAGCTTGACCTCGACGGTCTTGCCGACCTCGACCTTCACCTTCTCCCCCTGCTCGGCGTCGTCGTTCGTGCCGGGCTTGCGCAGCTCGTCGCTCCAGCCGCGGCGGGCGAGCACGCGGTAGTCGCCGGCACGCACGCCGTCGATCGAGAACGTGCCGTCCGCGCCGCTCTTGATCGGGTCGCGCGTCCACCAGAACCGCTCGGACAGCGGCCGCGCGTCGACGATCACGTCGTCGACCGGCTTGCCCTTGTCGTCGACGACGATGCCCTTGATCGTGCCGCCGTCGTCGAGCACCAGGTCCTTGGTGACCGTGCCGCCGGCCGGCACGTCGACCGGGTAGCCCTCGCGCGCCGCGACCGCCTTCTGCGTGTCGACCTCGATCCGGTACGCGCTCGGCTTGAGCGCGCGCAGCTCGTAGCTGCCGTCGACCTGCGACGTGTCGCCGGCCCAGTCCATCTTCGCGCGCGCGTCGCCGCCGGTCGTGCGCGCGGAGAGGCGCGCGTCCGCGATCGGCAGGCCCGCCTTCGTCAGCACGCGGCCCTTCACCGTCGCGCCGGCCTCCACCGTCCACGTCAGATCGACGACGTCCTTGCCCGCGACGACGATCGGCTCGTACTTGTCCTTCGAGCGGTAGCCCTCGCACCACACCTGGGGCGCGTACGTGCCGGGCAGCACGCCGTCCGCGTGCACGGTGCCATCGGGCTCGGTCGTCGCGCCGACCCAGCGGTCGTGCACCTCGTCGCGCAGCGACAGGTAGCCCTCGACGCACAGCTGCGGCGGCGTGCCCTCGATCATCACCTTGCCGACGACCCGCGCCGCCGGATAGAGCTTCACCACGACGCCGTCGACCTGCTGGCCGAGCCCGACGAGCTCGCTGCCTTCGGTGCGGCCGTACCCGCGATCGGTGCGGGCGGTGACGACGTAGCGGCCCGGCGGCAGGCGCCGCACCTTGAACGTGCCCTTCGCGTCGGTGCGGTCGGCCTCGCGGCCCTCCCAGCTCCACTGCGTCGCCTCGACGGTGACGTCGGCGCCCTCGACCGGCTGGCCCGTCGTGCCGTCGACGACGGTGCCCGACAGCCCCGACTCCGGCGTCAGCAGCACGTCGATCGTGCCGGGTGCGCGGCCGGTCTGCGAGGCGGCCGCGTAGCCATCCGCGCTCGCCCACACGCGCACGGTGCCGGGTGCGACCCACAGCGTGTAGCTGCCCGTCTCGTCGGTCTCGACCATCGGCGAGCCCTGGCCCTCGCCCCACATGCCCGACGTCGCGCGCACCTGCGCGTGTGCGATCGGTCCGCCGGAGATGTCGCTGATCGTGCCGACCAGCTTCGCGCCGCCGGCGCGCAGCACGAAGTCGATGCCAGTCTTCGCCTCGCCGGCGGCGAGCTCGAACATGCTCTTGTGGCGATCGCCCCGGGGATGGAACGTCTCGGGACGGAAGCCCTCGGCGCCCGCGGTCGCGCGGTACTTCGCGGCGTAGAGCTTCTCGAACGCGTACGCGCCGGCCGCATCGGTGAGCTTGCAGAGCGGATCGCGCTGGAGCTCCGCGGGCAGCTCGTTCGACGACGGATCGACGCACACGCGCGCGCCCGCGATCGGCGCGCCGCTCTCGTCCTTCACCGTGCCGGCGATCGATCCGCGTGCCTGGGTCTGCGGATCCGGCTGCTTCTTCACCTCGCGCCCGACCTCCGGCGAGACCCCGACGGAGACCGCGGTCGCCTTGTCCGCGCCCTCGTCCGTGCCCGCCGACGCGCTCGAGCCGCCGCCTCCTCCGCCCGTGCACCGCCACACGAGGACGGCCGTGAGAGCCAACGCCACTGCCACCAGCAACCCGATCCTGCGCCGTGCCGTCATCGTGGTGATGCTACGACAGACCCGCCCAAGGGTCGGTTGCATTCCGGTGTCAGGTGCCAGCTGCTGGCAGCGACTGTCAGAACAGCTCGTGACGGATCACGGTGCCGCTTTGCATGCGCGGTGGAGCGCACGAAGGGCATCGATCGCATGCTGCGTCTGCGAGCCATCTCACAGCGTCAATCCACGGCGGACGTCACGCAGACATCGAGCACGTCGTCCGCAAGGGAGCCCGTGACGCGGTCCGCGTCGACATACAGGTCGAAGACCTCCCAGTGGACGTCCTTGGCGCCGAAGTCGATCCACGTGGCAGCGACGCGCCCGCCGCGTAGAGCGCGAGCAGCCGCGCCGGCGTCGGTGGTCATCCGCCGAGGACGCGGTTGTCGATCAGGCGCGTCGTGCCGACAAATGCCGCGATCGCGAGCACGGCCTTCTGGTCGGCGCGCTCGAGCTCCGAGAGCTCGTCCGCGTCGCGCAGCTCGACGTAGTCGATCCGCGCGAGGGGCTCCGCCGCGAGCGGTGCGCGAGCGGCGGCGACGAGCGCCTTCGCGTCGCGCTCGCCTCCTTTGTACGCGGCCTCGGCGGCGGCGAGGCCCTTCGACAGCGAGAGTGCGGCGAGGCGCTGCTCGGGCGAGAGGTACGCGTTGCGCGAGGACAGGGCGAGGCCGTCCGCCTCGCGGACGATCGGCACGCCCTGGATCTCGATCCCGAAATCGAGGTCGCGCGTCATGCGGCGGATGATCGCGAGCTGCTGGTAGTCCTTCTCGCCGAACACCGCGAGGTGTGGCTTGGTGATGTGGAACAGCTTCGTGACGACGCTCGCGACACCGGCGAAGTGACCGGGCCGGCTCGCGCCGCACAGCGGCTTCTGGAGCTCGCGCACCTCGACGAAGGTCTGCGCGCCCGGCGGGTACATCGCCTCGGCGGACGGACAGAACGCGAGATCGATCCCGGCGGGCCGCGCCTTCACGAGATCGCCCTCCTCGTCGCGCGGGTAGCGCGAGAGGTCCTCCTTCGGGCCGAACTGCGTCGGGTTCACGAAGATCGTCAGGATCACCACGTCGGCGCGCGCGCGCGCGTGGCGTACGAGGGCGAGGTGACCTTCGTGCAGCGCGCCCATCGTCGGCACGACGGCGATCTTCTTGCCGTCGCGCCGGAGGTCCTCGGCCTTCGCGCGCATCGCGGCCGGATCGCGGATCACTTCGAACGGGATCGTGGCCGATCGTGCGAGGCCTGATGAGCTCACCCGCGCAATGTAGCGCGCCGGCGGCGGGTGGTTGCGCCGGTGCCGTCCTGAAACGGCGTCATCCGCGAGACGCTGCTCAGCAGCTGGTCATCGCTTCGACGCAGTCCTTGACCGTGGTCATCGCGGACAGGACGTCGGACTGCGAGCTCAGATCCTTACCGCAGTCGAGCTGATCGATCTGGTCGAAGCAGCGCTGCGCGCTCGCGCACGTCGGCACCTGCGTGTTGCCGAACAGCTGCGTCATGGACGAGCACATGAGGCCGGCGCTCGCGTTGCCGCACGCCGCGAGGCGCGAGCACGCGTGCTGGAACACGCCCACCATCACCGCGCTGCCGCGCGAGTTGAAGCCGAGGCCGCTGAGCGGATCGGCGCGCCGGGCGTTGGGGTTCGCGAACGGGTCCTTCGTCGGATCGTCTGGATCGATCTGCGCCTGCGGATCGGGAGGCGCCGGCTGCGACCACGGATCGGGCGATGGCGCCGCCGGCGACGGCGGCGTGATCATCGAGCCCTGCGGCGGCAGCGGGTTCGTGTCCATGCGCTCGGGCGCGGGCGGCGGCGGGATGCGCGTGTCGGCCTTCGCGTCCTTGCTCTCGGGGAGCACCATGAGGACGACGGCGGCCGCGATCGCGATGCCGGCGAGGATGATGACGAGCACGGGCCAGTTCTTCAGCAGCGAGCGGCTGGGCGGGTGCTGGGCGGACATGCCGCCGGTGTGGCGCTGCGGGAGGATCAGGTGATGGCCCGACTCCGCGGCCGCCGCGGCGTTCGCGAGCGTGGTCGGCAGCGGGGGCTCGTCGCGCTTGACGAGCGGCTTGTTCGTACCGCCGTTTGCCAGCGCCGGCAGCACGGCCGCCGCGGCCGGCCGGGCGCCGCGGGCCGCGGCGAGGTCGGCCTTGCAGTGCTTGCACTTGCCCGCGATCGGGTGAACGAAGCCGCCGCACTGTGGGCACAGCGAGCGCGCGTCCGCAGGAGAGGATTTTCCCACCGAGGCCATGGTGTTCATGCTGTCAGGAGATCGGGGTGGATGCAAAGGCCGCGTCGCGTCGCCCGGCTCGGTGCGTAGGACATGTGGCGTCTCCCTGCACACCGCTCCGCGGTGCTGCGCGGCCCGGCAAACCCGGGCCTTGCCTTGCCAACCGGTCGCGCTCGCCTCACAGTGCCTCGCATGGCCGGACCAGCTCCGCCGCGCGTCACCGAGCACGAGGTTCGGATCGCCGGCCTCGATCCCCGCCACGACGGCGTGCGGATCGCGCAGCTCTCCGACATCCACGTCGGCAACCTCACCCCCGCCTCGCACATCCGGGCTGCCATTCAAGCTGCCAACAACGCGGCGGCCGACCTTATTCTCCTGACCGGAGACTACGTGTGCTGGAAGCGCAGCGAGGTCGCCCAGGCCGAGGAGCAGCTGGCCGGCCTCCGGGCCTCGCGCGTCCTCGCGGTGCTCGGCAACCACGACTACTTCGTCTGGGGCGCCGGCGTGCGGTCGGCGCTCGAGCGCAACGGCTACGAGGTGCTGCGCAACCAGACCACCGTCGCGAACCTGCGCGGCGCGCCGCTCGCGCTGGTCGGCGTCGACGATCCGGTCACGCGCCACGACGATCTCGATGCGTCCTTCGCCGGTGCGCCGGCCGGAGTCCCGCGCGTCGTGCTGTGCCACGCGCCCGACCGCGCGCCGAAGATCGCCGCGCGCGGAGCCGAGCTCGTGATGAGCGGCCACACGCACGGCGGGCAGATGTACGTGAAGGGCATCACGGATCGCCTGATGCGGAAGGTCGGTCTCAACTTCCGCCGCGGGTTCTACGAGGTCGGCGACGGCGCCGCGAAGGCGCAGCTGTACGTGACTCCCGGCGTCGGCTTCTCGGGGATCACCCGCCGGTTCGGCGAGGGCACCCACGCGGAGTGCGCGGTGATCACCCTGCGCTGCGCGGACCGGGAGGACTCGGTCCGCGCCGCCGGGTAGGGAAGCCCGGGAAGGTTCCGGGCGGCTGGTCCGGTACCAGGAGCACGATGCCCAGGCACGAGACCGAGCGGATCTGATCCCGTGACCGCGCCGCCGCGGGGCTTCGCGCCCTCCGGCGGCTCGTCCGCACCACGTACGTCCTCCTCGCCGTCGCGCTGTTCGACGAGCTCGCGAGTGGTGTGTCCAGCGTCGCCGCGCCCGACATCGAGCGCGCGTTCGTGTCGAGCCACGCCGCGTTCGCGCTGCTCTCGTTCGTGGGACCGGGGATCGGCGCGCTCGTCGTCGAGCCCGTGATCTTTCTCTACGCGGATCGCTACCCGCGTGCGTACTTCGTGCGCGGCGGGCTCGCGGTCCTGTCGATCGCGACGATCGCGTGCGGCCTCGCGCCCGGCCCGTGGACGCTCGGCCTCGCGACCAGCGTGTGCTGGATCGCGACCGGCTGCGCGAGCGCACTCGCGCAGGCGACGTTGATCGATGCCGCGCCGGATCAGCGCGCGCGCACGATGGCGCGGTGGACGCTGCTCTCGCTCGCCGGTGACCTCTGCGCGCCCGTGCTCCTCGCCGCGCTGTCGATCGCGGGCCTGACCTGGCGCACGGCGTACGTGATCGTCGGCGCGCTGATCGCGGTGTGGACGATCGTCGCGTTCGCCACGCCGTTCGGTGCGGCGCTCTCCGACGAGGCGGGGGCCGAGCCGAAGGCGCCGGCGAAGAGCGTGCTCGCGTCGCTCCGGGACGCGCTGGCCGATCGCACGCTCGTCGCGTGGCTGTTCGGCCTCGCGCTGTGCGACCTGCTCGACGAGATCCTCGTCGTGTTCGCGACGATCCACGTCAAGACCGAGCTCGGCGGCGGCACGCTCGCGCAGAGCGCGGTGGTGGCCGCCTGCATCGCGTCGGGCGCGCTCGGCCTGGTCGTGCTCGAGCGGCTCCTCGCACGCGGGCACGACGAGCGGCGCCTGCTCGTCGCGTTCTGTGTCGCGTGCGCTGCCTCGTTCGTCGCGTGGGTGCTCGCGCCGAACGTGTGGGCGAGCCTCGTGTTGATCGTGCCCGTGGGCGCGACGTCCACGCCGCTCTATCCGCTGGTCGCCGCTCGCGCGTACGCGCAGCGCCCCGCGGAGTCCGGGGCCGTCCTCGCGGCGAGCCACCTGTTCACGCCGCTCGGCCTCGCCCTGCCATACCTGATCGGCGCGATCGCCGACCACGCCGGAACGCAGGTCGCGCTGTTCGTCCTGGTCGCGCAGCCGCTCGGGCTGATCGTCCTCGCACGCGCCTCGGGGCGCGCGCGTGCCTAGCGCCGATCGGGCGCAGCGGGCTCCGGCGCGGGCGGCACCTGCGTGCCGGGCGGGCCGGGCGGAGGCGGGGGCACCGGCGTCTTCGGCGGCGTGGCCTCGGGCGTGCTCGCGGCCTCCCGGTGGGCCTGCTGCGCATCGCGCATGTCGTCGAACTGCTGGATCACGCGCTGGCGGTCCGCATCGGCGGTGCCCGCCGGCGCGGGCGCCTCGGTCGGCGTGGCCTTCGTGGTCCCGGTCGGGGTCTCGGAGAGGCGCTGCTGCCCGGGACCCGCGCACGCAGCGGCGAACACGAGGGGGAGGAGGCGCGGGGTCTTCATGGGATCACCGTACTCCTCGCAGCCGCGCGGGCAACCGCCATTGTGGTGAAGCGGTCGTAGGAAGCGACATGACTGCGACGCAGACGAGACGGTCTGCCTCGCTCGTGGCGCTGTCGCTCGGTGTGGTCTCGCCGGTGCCCGCATACGCGGAGCCCGACGACGCCGAGCCCGTGCAGCGTCAGGGTGAGGTCCGTGACGAGGATCGTGACGAGGAGGACCAGGCCCCGCCCACACCGGGCGCGACGGCCCCGCCGAAGCGCACGCCGACCGGGCGGTTCCAGATCGGCGCCGGGTTCTCCTCCGACGAGAGCTTCATCGCGCAGGCCACGATCGCCCAGGACGACCTGTTCCGCACCGGCCAGCGGCTGTCCCTGACCGCCCAGATCTCGGCGAAGCGGCAGCTGTTCCTGCTCGGCTACGACGTGCCGCTCGGCGGTGGGGTAGAGCTGCGCACGCAGCTCTACGCGAAGGACCAGCTCCTGCCGGGCTTCCGCCGCAAGGCCGCCGGCGGCACGGCCTCGCTCGTCGCGCCGTTCGGCGAGCACCTGCACGGCTTCGTCGGCTTTCGCCTCGAGCAGGTCGAGGCGGAGGACACCGACGACGTCATCGCGCGCACGATCGCGTTGCCCGGCAACGACTCGATCACGATCGCCTCGCTGCGCGCCGGCCTGGCGTACTCGACGCTCGACGATCCGCTGCTGCCGACCACGGGCCGCGCGTTCGGCGCCTCGATCGAGCTCGCCGATCCGCGCTGGGGCTCCGACGTCACGCTCGCGAAGGCGCAGCTCTGGTCGAGCATTCACCAGCCGCTCGGGCCCGCGATCCTCCACCTGTCGGCGACCGGCACCGCGATCGCGAGCCGGGACCCCGGCGGCGTCCCGCGCTCGGAGCGCCTGTTCCTCGAGTCGAGTGCGCTCGTGCGCGGCTACGCGCCGGGCTCGATCGGGCCCGCGAACGGCGGCACGCTCATGTACACGGTGCGCGCCGAGCTCGAGGTGCCGCTGATCCGCTCGGCCGGCATCTCCGCCGTCACGTTCCTCGACGGCGGCGGCATCTTCGACCGCAGCGGCGCCGGATCGGCCGGCGTGTCCTACGGCTTTGGTCTGCTCTGGCGCTCGCCGATCGGCCCCTTGCGCTTCGACTGGGGCATCCCGATGGACGGCGGCCCCGCGCGCTTCGTCTTCGGCATTGGAAGCGGCTTCTGAGGCCGGACAAGAAAATGGGGGACGGGCCCCCGTTGGCCTGTCCGACCTAGACCACGCGGTGGTCGGCGTAGATCCGCAGCGCGAGCTGGCCGGCCTTCGTCGCGCGCCACGCCTCGATCTGATCGCGCGGGGTCGGCAGCTCCTCGGGCTGCGGCAGGCCGAACGGGTGCTCGCGCGTGCCCGGACAAGAAAATGGGGGACGGGCCCCCATTGGCCTGTCCGACCTACACCACGCGGTGGTCGGCGTAGATCGCAGCGCGAACTGGCCGGCCTTCGTGGCGCGCCACGCCTCGATCTGATCGCGCGCGGTCGGCAGCTCCTCGGGCTGCGGCAGGCCGAACGGGTGCTCGCGTGGGACGAGGACCGGGGCGGCGAGCGCGGCGAACGTCAGGTCGGCGATCGTGAAGCGATCGCCGAGCAGGTAGCGGCGGCCGTCGGCGAGGCGCTGCGCGACGTCGGCGAATTGCTCGTCGATCTTCTGCTTCGAGCGCGCGGCGCCGGCCGCGTCGATCTTGAGGCCGCGCTTCAGCAGGGCGATGGCGATCGGGCGCGTCAGCTTGAGCGAGGCGGCCTGCCAGGGCGGGACGCCGCGGGTGACGAGGTAGTCGAGGTCCTTGCGAGGCAGCAGGTGGAAGTACGCCCAGCGCCGCGTCGCGGGACCGAGCTGGCGATCGAACTGGTCCTCGAGCGCGAGCGCCTCGGCGCGCGTCGGTCCGGTCGGGAGGAGCGAGCCCGGCTTCTGCGCGTCGGCCCACGCGACGATGTCGCTCGAGTCCGTCAGCAGCGTGGCGCCGTCGCGCAGGACGGGGACCGTGCGGCCCGCGCCGACGCGGCGGTTCGCGAGGTAGTGATAGAGCGGGAGGTGGCCGTCTTCCTCGTAGCGCACGCCGCAGCGCTCGAGCGCCCACCGCGCCTTCTCGCAGTAGTGCGAGAACGGGATCGTGATCAGTGTGGCCGGCACACCGCACCGGGACCGTCGGCGACCGTCGCGCAGTGCGTGCCGGTCGGGCACGCGGTCTTGTCGCCGCACGGGATCTCGCAGCTCGAGAACTGCGGACCGCGCGGGCCGGCGATGCCGTAGTACTTCACGCACTCCGTGCCCGGCGAGCAGGTGCCGCCCTCGCCACACGGCTGGCCGAGCTTCGTGATGTCCAGCTGACCTGCGCCGGGCTCCGTCGTCGGATCGGGCGGCGGGGGCGACGGCGGCGTCGGCGACGAGCTGCCCGAGGCGGGGCCGGGCGACGACGTCGAGCTGCCGCTGCACGCACAGGCCAGCACGAGGGCCAGAGAGGCGAGGTGCTTCATGGCCGGAACGGTACGCGATCAGCGGCGCCGCGCCATCGCGCCGCGCATCAGATCGGTGAACCCGCCCTGGCCCTCGGAGAGCATGGCGTCGATCTCCTTGCCGACGCCGGTCACGCGCTGGCGAACGGGCTTCGCCGGGAGCGCGAGCAGCGCGAACACGCCGACCGTGATCAGCAGCGAGAGCCGCACGCTCGCCATCGCGAGCCAGCCGCCGGCGCCGAAGCCGAGCACGCCGAGGCGCAGCAGCGTGCCGAGCGGCTCGGGCATGTCGGAGAACATCACGCGCCGCGCGGGCAGGGCGCGCTCCTGCTTCGCGAGCGCGCGCTGCTCCTCGCGGCCCGGCAGGTCCGCAGGGGGCTTCGACTTCGCGAGCAGCGCGACCACGTCGCGCGCGCGCTGCGGCCGCTTGTCGGGATCCGGATCGGTCATCTCGACGAGCACGGCGCGCAGCGCGGGATCGAGCGCGGGCAGGTGCTTCGCCAGGTCCATCCGCAGCCCCTTGCGCGGGACATCCTCGGGCTCGATTCCGCCGGCCA
>JAEUJX010000405.1 GCA_016794545.1 Myxococcales bacterium | reverse complement strand
GTCGGCGCCGGCGGCACCGCGACGAAGCCGGTGTGGACGCAGGTCGACGGCACGCAGAGCGCGTGCGGCGCGTGCCACGGCACGCCGCCTCCGGCGCCGCACCCGCGCGAGTCCGACTGCGGCCTGTGCCACACGTCGATGAACCCCGGTGCCTTCGCGGCCGGCAAGATCTCCTACCCGGAGCGCCACATCAACGGCAAGGTCGAGGTCGTCTCGACGCGCGCGTGCGACAGCTGCCACGGTGGAGCGGGGCAGGCCGCGCCGCCGCGCGACGTCGGCGGCAACGTCGCGACCACCGCGCCCGGGGTCGGCGCGCACGCGCAGCACCTGACGCAGACCTCGACGTGGCACGCCGTGGTCGCGTGCAACGAGTGCCACACCGTACCCGGCAGCACCACGGATCAGACGCACGTCAACTCCGTGCGCGACGTGATGCTCGATCCGGCCGCGGGCACGGGCGGTCTGCTCCAGGTCACCGGCGCGACGTACGACCGGACGGCGCACACGTGCTCGAGCACGTACTGCCACGGCGGAGGCGCGAGCCCGCTGAAGGGCGGCACCGCGATGACGCCGCTGTGGACCCGCGTCGACGGCACGCAGAGCCGCTGCGGCTCGTGTCACGGCGCGCCGCCGCCGGCCCCGCACCCGCAGAACGCGAGCTGCGGCAGCTGTCACCCGACGATGGTCGCCGGGATGAACACGACGATCGCGTATCCGGCGAAGCACATCGACGGCAACGTCGACGTCACGAGTGATCAACCGTGCGACACGTGCCATGGCTCCGGCGGCAACGCGGCGCCGCCGAAGGACACCACCGGAGCCACGGCGACGAACCTCCGGTCGATCGGCGCGCACCGCAGCCACGTCGGAGCGACCAGCTCGAGCTGGCGTGCGCCGATCGCCTGTGCGGCGTGTCACCGCGTGCCGACCAGCGTGACGTCGCTCGGTCACACCGACTCCGCGCTGCCCGCCGAGATCACGTTCGGCGCGATCGCGGGCAGCGCCGCGTCGTGGAACGGCTCCACGTGCAGCAACGTGTACTGTCACGGCGCGACGCTGAAGAGCGGCGGCGCACCGGCGGGCGGCACCGCGACCCGGCCCGTGTGGACGGTCGTCGACGGCTCGCAGAGCCAGTGCGGCTCGTGCCATGGCACGCCGCCGCCGTCGCCGCACCCGCAGGACGCGAGCTGCAGCACGTGCCACGACACGATGATGCCGGGCCCCGGCCTGGTGATCGCGGATCCGCTGCGTCACATCGACGGCAACCTCGACGTCAACACGCAGCAGGCGTGCAACACGTGTCACGGCACGGCCGCGAACAATGCACCGCCGAAAGACACGCTCGGGAACACCGCGACGAACACGCGCGGCGTGGGCGCGCACCAGAGCCACCTCGCGCCGATGGGGACGCGGTTCAAGGCGATCGCGTGCACCGACTGCCACACGGTCCCGGCCACGGTCACCGCCCTCGGTCACATCGACACCGCGCTCCCCGCGGAGGTGCGGTTCGGCGCGCGCGCGGGGACGTCGCCCGCGTGGAACGGCGCGGTGTGCGCGAACGTCTACTGTCACGGCTCGACGCTGACCAGCGGCGGCGGCGGGGCGGGTGGCACGGCGACGACGCCGCAGTGGTCGAAGGTCGATGGATCGCAGCGCCAGTGTCAGTCGTGCCACGGCTTCCCGCCGCCGGCGCCTCATCCTCAGAACAGCGACTGCGGCGCGTGTCACGACGACGTCCAGGCCGGCTCGAACACCACGTTCGCGGATGCGGCGCGCCACGTCGACGGCGTGCTCGACGTGACGACCAACCAGGCCTGCAACAGCTGTCACGGCAGCGCCGCGAACGACGCGCCCCCGAACGACACGAGCGGAGGGACCACGACCACGCTGCGCGGGGTCGGCGCTCACCAGGCGCACGTCGCCACCGGCTCGACGTGGCACGCCACCGTGGCGTGCGCGAGCTGCCACCGCGTCCCCGGCGCGGTCAACACGGTCGGCCACCTGGACACGCCACTGCCCGCGGAGCTGGCGTTCACCGGCATCGCCGCCGGGTCGACGTGGAACGGCAGCACGTGCGCGTCGTACTGCCACGGCGCGACGCTCGCCGGGGGCGCCGCGACCGCACCACTGTGGACGAAGGTCGATGGCACCCAGGCGCAGTGCCAGTCGTGTCACGGCCTGCCGCCGCCCGCGCCGCACCCGCAGGACACGAACTGTCAGAACTGCCACCCGAACGCGGGCGCGAACCACACGATCACGAACGCGGCGCAGCACATCGACGGCACGCTGCAGGTCACGGCCGGCGCGAATCACCCTGCGGGCTACGAGCAGATGACCATGCACGGCTTCGACGTCGACAAGCGCGGCACCAGCTCGTGCGCGACGTCGGGCTGTCACGGCGTGACGCTGACCGGCGGCACGACGGGCGGTCCGTCGTGCGCGACGGTGACCGGCTGCCACGACAAGGTCGGCGCGGGGTTCACGTGGCAGACGCAGTGCACGTTCTGCCACGGCGACATCACCGTGCCCGCGGGCAACGGAGCGCCGCCGCAGGGCGTGCTCGGCGCGACGGCCGCGACGGACAAGACGGTCGGTGCGCACGCCGTCCACCTCCGCGCGACCGCGATGCACGGGCAGTGGGATTGCACGATGTGCCACACGAAGCCGTCCAACGCGCTGACGCCGGGCCACATCGACGGCACCGGTGGTGTCGTGCAGGCGGAGGTCAGGTACGGCGCGCTCAACCCGTCGGGCACGTTCAACGCCGCGAACGCGACGTGCGCGTCGCTGTACTGCCACGGCAACGGCCGCACGAGCGCGGGGACCGCGACGTGGACCTCGACGACACCGCTCGACTGCAACTCGTGCCACCGAACGCCCGCGCCGGGCCAGGTCGCGACGGCGATGTCGGGCGAGCACGACAAGCACATCCGCGACAAGCGGTACGCGTGCGTGACGTGTCACCGCACCGTGGTCGACGGCGCGCCGGCGATCATCTCGGCGGGGCTGCACGTCGACGGCGTCAAGCAGGTGGTGATGAGCCAGGGGACCTTCAACCCCGCGACGAAGGCGTGCTCGGGCCTCGCGAACGGGTGCCACGGCACGAAGACATGGTGACCGGGTCAGAACGCGCCGTGCACCGCGATGCCGACGCGATCCGCGCCGGCGGTGGGCGCGAGCAGCACCCGATCGCGGGGCGCGGTGAAGTACGCGGCGGCGGCGCCGACGAGCAGCAGCCCGGAGCCCACGGCGAGTACGGTGCCGATGTCGGCCTTGCGCTGCGCGGTGTCGATCGCGGCCTGCCCGGTGGGATCGCACGCGAGCCCCATCGGTCCCTGCGCGCAGTGCGCCCCGCCGACGGCGTCGCGATAGTCGTCGCGGCCGATCAGCACGAGCACGGTGCTTGCCACCGCGAGCCCGCCGGCGCCGAGGCCCAGCCCGAGCGCGAGCCGCACGCGACTCTTGCGGCGCTGCGTGATCTCGCGGGGGACGACGGGCGGGGGAGGGGGAGGCTCGGCGATCGCAGGGCCGAACGGTGGCACCGAGACCTCGACGGTGGCTCCGGCCTCGCCGTGCACGGTGGTGCGGAACGGCGGGCGCCCGGGCACCGTCGCGACGACCTCGATCTCGCCGGGCTCGGTGCGATCGCGCACGACGGGGCCCGGCTCGATCGGATGGCCCGAGATCGTGATCGCCAGGCCCGACACGGTGGGCGTGGCGATCGAGACGACCACCTCCGCGAGCTTCGCGGCGAGCGCGTCGGCGCGGCCGCGGGCGAACGCGGTGCGCTTGGCGTCGTCGCTGCGCTGCGATTCGTCGGCCGCGGCGAGGAACAGGCGCCACGCGAGGCGCAGGTGACCGAGCTTCTCGTGACAGTCGGCGAGGTTCAGCTCGGTGCCGATGCCGGAATCGAGCTCGAAGCTCTTCTCGAACTTCGCGCACGCGCCGGCGTGGTCCCCTCGCTTCGCGAGCGCGCGGCCCTCCTCGAACAGCCGATCGGCCTCGGTCGGTGGCCGGGGCTCGGCACCGGCCTGGGCCGCGACGAGGACGCACGCGAGCAAGGTGCCCACCCGGATCACGCGTCGACGATCACGCACGGCGCGGCTCCTCGCAAGGGCGGCTCGTCATTGCCGGCACGCCATCGGGTCGGGGTCGGTGCACGTCCCGCGCGGCGGCGGCGGCGGTGGGGGGGGCAGCGGCCGCGTCTCGGTCTGCTTCGGTGGGCGGCGCGGACCCTCGCGGCGCGGTGGATCGCCGCCGGTGCGGACGGCCTGCTCGAGCGCGCCCGCGGAGAGCTCGACGGCGTGCGCCGGCTCGAGCGAGGGAGCCGGCACGATCTCGGGACCCGGTGGT
>JAEUJX010000389.1 GCA_016794545.1 Myxococcales bacterium | reverse complement strand
CAGCTACGCGGCGAAGCAGCTCGCCTCGGGTATGGATCACAGGACCGCGTAGACGGCGCACGTGCCCGCGCGATCGGCGACCTCGGTCGACGCCTGCACGGGGACGGGATGGAGCTCGATGCACGGCAGGCCGGGCGGGACGTCGGCGAGCGGATCCAGGACGATCGGAGCGACCGGCTCGGGGTCGGGCTCGGCCGCGGTGCGGGCCAGCTCGGCGGCGACCTCGTCGAGCCGGGTGCGGGCCTAAGGCCGCGAGAGCGGCCGTGTGGGACCACCTCCGACGCGAGCGCGGCTGACACATGTCCGCTCCGGCGCGCGCTCAGCGGGGCGTGATCGTCACCGGCACGTGCTTGTGGTACGGGGTCCGGGCCAGCGGATCGCAGTGCTCGCTCGCGGTCAACCGGTTGATCTGCGGCCCGTTGGGGGCGCCGCCCTGGTAGCGCATCCCGTAGCCGTGCGGCAGCGTCACCATCCCGGTGCGGACCGTGTCGTCGATCTCGATCGTGACCTCGATCGACCCCGTCGCCGAGGTGCAGGTCGCCCGGGCGCCGTCGGTCAGACCGAGCGTGCGCGCGTCGTCGGGGTGCATCCGCATCGCGCCCTCGCGATCGACCTTGCGCCAGGACGGATCGCGGAAGATCTGGTTCGCGTTGTAGGCGCGGCGCTCGCCGGCGAGCAGCACGAACGGCGCGGCGGGCGCGGGCTCGCTCGCGAGCTCGCGAAGCGCGGCGAGCATCTCGGGGATCGCGAGGTGGATCTTCCGGTCGGGCGTACGGAGGAACGACCACGTCGCCTCGTAGTCATGACGCGTGATCGGGACGCCCTCGGCGCGCTCGAGGATCGCGTGGAACAGCGCGACGCCGAGCGTGAACCGGTTGGACCCGCGGTGACCGGCGGCGCGCACCGCGGCCGGCTCCCGCGCGGCGATGTCGAACGCGAGCGCGAGCAACGGCGCGGCGGCGGCCGGCGGGACGCGATCGGGCCGCGCCCGGTCGGCGGTCAGCGCGCGACCGAGCGTGCGGTAGGCGATCGAGGCGGCGAACGGGCGCCAGCGCGGCTTCGCGGCCAGGACCGCGCCGAGCGCGCCGAGGAACACGCCGTGGCGCGTCGCGGCCGGCTCGCGCCGCGCGATGCGCTCGAGCACGGGGAACGTGTCGGGGAGCTCCCCCATGGCGACGAGCAGCCGCGTGTAGATCTCCGGCTCGGGCAGCGTCCCGGCGCGCGGCGGGAACAGCGGGTGCCGCAGGTGGAACGCGTTCATCGGGAAGTCGAGGTTGAACCCCGTGCACTCCCACTTCTCGAACTGCGACGACGCCGGCAGCACGTAGTGCGCGAGCCGCGCGGTCTCGCTGAGCGCGACGTCCACGACGACCAGCAGCTCGAGCTTCCCGAACGCGCGCTCGTACGCCGCCGTGTTCGCGCCGGTCAGCACCGGATTCGCGCTGTCGACGACCACGGCGCGCACCCGGTCCTCGCCGTCGTGCAGGATCTCGCTCGGCAGGATGTTCGGCGGGTAGAGCCCGGCGATCGGGAACATGCCGTGGTGCGCGGTGCGCATCAGCCTCCGCTCGCCGCGCTCGTCGGTGTGGCCGAGGATCGGCAGGAACGTCGAGTGGAACGTGTTGCCACCCGGAACGCCGAAGTTGCCAGTGACGAGGAACAGGAGCTTCTCGAGGTACGAGTTCAGCGTGCTGTGCAGGCTCTGCTGGAGGCCGAGATCGATCCGCACGCACGCCGCGCGTGCGGTCGCGAACCCGCGCGCGACCTGCTCGACGTCGGCGAGCGAAACATCGGCGCGCCGCACGTAGTCCTCGACGGGTACGGCGCGCAGCTCGGCCTCGAGCGCGCCGAAGCCCGTGCACCGGCTCGCGAGGAACGCCGCGTCGTGCAGCCCTTCGCGCACGATGATGCCGAGGATCGCCGCCATCAGGAACGCGTCGGTCCCCGGCCGGGGCTGCAGGTGCACGTCGGCGAGTCGCGCGGTCTCGGTGCGCCGCGGATCGATCACGACCATCGTGCGCGCCGGATCGGTCTTGAGCTCGCGCAGGAGATCACGGGCGTTCGGGATGCCGTGCGCCTGGAACGGGTTCGTGCCGATGAACAGCACGAAGTCCGCGTGCTCGACGTCCTCCGTCAGGTGGCAGCGCTGATCGCCGAACAGTCGGCCGTTCACCCAGAAGTCGCCGGTCTTCTCCTGTGCGAGCGCGCTGTAGACGAAGCGGCTCTTCATCGCCTTCACGAGCTGCCGGCTGTAGGCACCGCCGAGGTGATTGCCCTGACCACCTCCGCCGTAGAACGCGAACGCCTTGCCGCCGTGGCGATCGCGGATCGCCACCAGGCGCGCCGCGATGTCGGCGAGCGCGTCGTCCCACGACACGCGCGTGAACGAGCCGTCCGGCTCGCGGCGCAGCGGCGAATCGAGCCGATCGGCGTGATCCTGGTAGTGCGCGAGCCGCGCCGCCTTCTGGCACAGGTAGCCCTTCGAGATCGGGTGGCGCTCGTTGCCGCGCACGCCGGTGATCCGCCGCTCGCCGTCGGTCTCGACGACGATGCCGCAGTTGCGTGAGCACAGGATGCAGGCGCTCTGCTCGGCTTGCCTCATGGGATAACGAACGTTATCCTACCGGGAACGGATGCGATACCCCGCCGCGCACAAGGACCGGACCCGATCGAAGATCGTCGGCGCGAGCGCGCGCGTCGCGAAGCGCGCCGGGTTCTCCGCGAGCGGCGTCGACGCGCTCGCCACCGCGGCGGGCGTGACGAGCGGCGCCGTCTACAAGCACTTCGACGGCAAGGACGGGCTGCTCCGCGCGATGATCGAGAGCGAGCTCGCGGCCACCGAGCGCCGGTTCGCGAACGCCGATCCGCACCGCGCGATCGACGCGTACCTCTCGCTCGCGCACGTCGAGCACCCCGAGGCCGGCTGCCTGCTCCCCGCCCTCGCCGCCGAGGTCGCGCGCGCGTCGCCCGCCACGCGCGCCGCGTACGAGCACGCCATGGATCAGCTGATGACCACGCTCGCGACCGCGCTCGGCGCCGATCGCGCCCTCGCCCACGCGCTGGTCTCGATGTGCGTCGGCGCGGTGATGGTCGCGCGCGGCCTCGCGAGCGGCGAGGCGCGCGAGGAGATCCTCGGCGCGGCACGGACGAGCGCGCACGCGCTGCTCGCCGCGCGCCGGTAAGGCGCCGTCAAGCGAGCAGCTTCTCGAGTCGCTTGCCGCCGCGCAGGAACACCCGCTTCATCAGGATGCGCGTCGGCACCCACGCCGGGCCGCCGATCCGCGACGGCCGCGCGGCGAGCGTCCAGTCGATCCGCGTGCCGGTGCCGTCGGGCGAGAGCCGGTAGTCCTCGGCCAGCTGATCGGCGAGCGGCGACGTGGTGCCGATCATCGTGAACGCGAACCGCTTGCCCGGATCGAACGCGAGGATGCGCTCGCGGAACTTCCCCAGCAGGCGCAGCGCGACCTCGCGCTCGGCACCGACCTGGTGCGAGCCGCTGGTCCACGCCGCCCTGTGCATGAGCGGGAACCAGCGTGGCCACTGCCCCGGCTCCGCGAAGGACGCGAACACCTTGTCGGGCCGTGCCGCGATCGTCGCCGAGACGCGCAGCGTCCTGGGAGCGGTGTCGAAGAACGCGAGGTCGGTCGGCTCGAGCGTGCGCATGCACGCGGACTCTACCTGACGAACGCCTTCCATCGGGGGCGCGAACGCCGCAGCGCGACCGCCGGGGTCACTTCTCGACGGTGACGTCGTCCTTGCGGTGACACACCTCGCTGGCGATGCCACGGACGTCGACGCAGATCAGCTTGTCGCGCTCGGTGACGCGCGTGAACCGCTCGCCCTTGCCGGTGTACCGGCCGGCTTTCGAGCCGTCGGGCCAGAACACCGGGCCCGGCTTCGGGATCCACGCCTTCTGCTGCTTCACGGCGCCCTTCGCGGCGACCCCGCCGTCCGGCGCCCGGACCTTGGTGCCGTCGACGGCGACGCGGACGCGCGCGCACGTGGCAGGGAGCTCGGCGACGTACGCATCGCCGGCGCGGAACACCTTGTCGGTCGCGCGGCCCTCCAGCGCGACCGAGCAGTACGGCAGCTCGTCGGGAGCGGACTCGAGCTTGACGCCGTCCTTGACGACGAGGTCCATCAGACCGTCGACCGCGTCGGACTTGCCCTTGGCCTGGGCGCGGGCATCGGCGACCTTCTTGAGCGCGGCGCTGGTCTTCGCAGCCTCGCGCAGCGCCGCCTCGTCGCGGCGCCGCGTCCACTCGGTCTTCGTCATCGGGGCGCCGTCGCAGACCAGGCGATCGCCGGTCGAGCCGGGAACGATCGCCGGCGCGTACGGCCGCGTCAGCGAGTACGCGAGGCGCTCGGGCGGCGCGGCCGATGTCTGGTCGAGGAGCGCGTCGAACCAGGCCGCGCCCGCGGTCGTCACGCGGACGGGCGCGCCGCGATCGATCGCGAACGCGGTGCCGTCGGAGAGCTGCTTCGCGATCGCCTCCGTGGTGCGCGGCACGAGGGCGCTGCGCGGCACGTAGACGGTGAGCTCGTAGCTCTGCGTCGGGGACGGGACGCAGTCGGCGGCGGCGGTGGTCGCGACCTGCACGACCTTGCCGCGGTCCGCGACCACCTTCATGGCGACCGGCGGCGCGGCGTCGTCGATCGTCGAGACCATGCCCCGCGCGGCGGCATCGGTCGGGAACAGCGGGCCGGCGACCAGGACCTGGCCGCGCACCTTCTCGCGCGCGAGCGCCGCGGTGGTCGAGGGCGGCAGCGCGTAGGTGCGGACCGGCTTCACGGCGGCCGCGTCGTCGGCGGCCTCGACCGTCACCCGCTGGGGAGCCGGGCCCGGGGCCGGCGCCGCGGGAGTCGCCACGACCGGCGCGGCCTCTGGCTCCGCGGCCGGCGCGACGGGCGCACGGGCGCTCGCGGAGCAGGCAGCGAGGAGCAGGAGGGTCGGGGCGGAACGCATGGCGCCGCGGACCCTAACACCGGCCTGGCACGGCTTGGCTGACATTTTCACGCCGGTCCGGACGTTGCCGCTGCGCGAGAGTCGCAGGGGATCGGCGTGTTAGGACATCGAACATGAAGCGCGTGATCCTGATGGCTTGTCTGCTCTCCCTCCCCGCCTGCAGCAAGACCAGGACCGACTACAGCGACGTGAAGCGCAACGTCGAGACTGTCACCGAGGGCGGGGTGACGTACACGATCGAGATTCCGGAGGGACTGCCGAAGGACGATCGCAACCCGGGCGACTGGTCGAACGCGAAGGAGGAGTACGACCACGTCCCGCACGTGTTCACGACCGTCTCGGACGCGATGCCTGATGACCTCGAGTCGGCGAAGTTCTCCGTCGCGCTGAGGGTCTCCGAGGCGACGTTCGTGCGCGCCGAGAAGCGCCCGGACGGTGGCTACGCCCTGACCGACGCCGCGCCCGACAAGCACCGCGTCGAGGCGGCGACGTTCACGAAGGTCGGCGCCAAGGTGGTCAAGTGCTCGGCGGTGCAGACCACCGACGGCGAGCTGCCTAGCTACGAGAAGACGAGAGCGATGCTCGAAGCGATCTGTAACTCCGTGAAGGCGAAGTAGCGCGCGAGGACGAGAGGATCGCCGGGACGATCACGAGCGCGGCCGCGACGCAGGTGAGCTCGCCGATCAGCGACGCGAGACCGAAGCCGCGGATCGCGAGGTTGTCGCTGACGAGGAGCGACGAGTAGCCGATGACGGTGGTCAGGGAGCAAACGAGCACGGTGCCGCCGGTCGAGCGCAGCGCGACGTCCGGCTCGTCGTGCGTCGCGCGGTCCGCCATGTTGATCGCGTAGTCGATGCCCAGGCCGAGCGCGATCGGCAGCGCGACGAAGTCGAGGAACGTGATCTTGATGCCGGCGATCGCGCACACCGCGATCATCGCGATGCTGCCGGCGCCGGTCGCGATCAGCACCGACGCTGCGCGCCGGTTCGGCCCGACGACGAGCAGCACCAGGACGAGCAGCCCGAGGCTCGCGACGACCGTGACCACGGGGCCGTCCTTCCGGATCTGCGCGAACACGTCGGCGAACAGCACCGCCGGTCCCGCGATCGTCGCCGGCCGGTCGGAGGCGCCGCGCAGCGCGGTCGCGAACTGCATCAGCGCCTGGCCGTCGTACTCGCTGAATGCGGGACCCGGCTTGACCGCGATGATCGTCCCGATCGTCCCGTCGCGCTCCGTCAGCCGCGCGCGGAGCGCCGGGGGCAGATCGCGCGGCGTGATCGCGCGGAGGCCGTCGGGCGGGCGCAGGGCGAGCAGCTCGGTCCGCTCCGCCTCGTCGAGCTCCGGCGCGATCGCGTCGAGCTGCGTGCGGATCTCGGCGAGCACGGCGAGCTTCGCCTGCTGATCCGGAGGCACCACGTCGAGGATCGAGACCACCGGGCCGATGCTGGCGTCCTTCGCGGCGGCGGCGCGCAGGTCGGCGACCATCGGCGCGACCTCCTCGGGCCGCGCGACCGCGACGAACGTCTGGCCGCCGATGCCCGCGAGCCCGCGCCCGAACGCCCGGTCGGAGACGTCCATCCAGTGGCGCGCCTCCCGCGCATCCGCGGCCTGCGAGCGCAGCTGCGTCATGTCGTACTCGAACGGATCGGTCGCGAGGTAGCGCCACGCGACGATCGACGTGACGAGCACGGCCGCGCCCGCGACCGCGCACGCGACCTGCGGCCGGCGGAACCCGAACACGCGCTGCACGACCGCGCCGAACAGCCGCGACGGCTCGCGCCGCGGCGTGTGCGCCCACCGGAGGACCAGCACGGGGAGGAGCACGAACGTCGCGATCCAGCACACCAGCATGCCGAGCCCGCCGATCAGCGCGAAGTCGGCGAAGCCGCGGAAGCTCGTCGCACCGAGCGCGCCGTACGCGATCGCCGCGCCGAGCGAGGCGACGAGCGTGGGCACGAGCGTGCCGCGCAGCGCGATCACCATCGCGTCGCGCGGCGCCCACCGGCGGCGCTCCTCGTGATAGCGCGCGACGAGCAGGATGCCGTAGTTGACGCCGTTGCCGGCGATGATCGCGCCGAGGAACGCGGTCGCCGCGTTGAGGTGTCCGACGGTCAGCGCCGCGACGCCGAACGCGACGACCGTCGCGACCACGATGTTCACCGTGAGCACGAGCAGGAGCCGCACGGACCTCAGGTGGACGAACAGCACGAGCGCGACGAGCACCGCCGTGATCAGCGACGACAGCAGCACGCCCTGCACGAGCGCGCGGTGCTCCGCGGCGTTCGTCGGCACGCCGCCCGCGAGCCCGAGCTCCGCGCCGGGGTGCGCCGCCTCGACGCGCGCGACGATCGCGTCGATCCGATCCTCGAGAGCGTGATCCTTCTCGACATCACTCGCGACGAACGCCGTGCGGATGACGATCACCTGCACGAGCCCGTCGGCGCTCACGTGATCTGGCTTATCGAGCTGCTGCTCCGCCTCGCGCTGCTTCGCGCGCAGACCGTCGAGTCCGTCGTTCGCCGGCTCCTCGTCGTCGAGGTCGACCACGAGCGGATTGGCCGCCTGCTTCGCCTTCGCGATCCGGGCGGCGAGCGCATCGCGGACCGCGGTCAGATCCTCGAGGGGCACGTACAGGTGCCGGTGCGCGCGGATCATCGCGCGCGTCTCCTCGTCGTCGGTCTCGATCCGCTCGATCAGGGTCCGATCGATCGCGTGCAGCCCGGCGATCGCCTCGCGCCCCGCCGCCTCGCGCGTCGCCCGATCCGGCGCCGTCACGAGGAGCAGCGTCGTGTCGCGCGCCGGCATCCGGGCCGCCATCGCGTGCATCGCCTGGACGCTCGGCGCATCGGCGGGCAACAGGTACGCGAAGTCCGCCTTCAGCGGCAGCCTCGTCGCGACGAGCCAGCCCGAGGCGGCGAGCAGCGCCGCCCACGCGGCGAGCACCGCGCGCCGGTGCCGGTGGAGCCAGTCGACGTACCTCGGAGAACGCGCCGCCATCACCCGCGATGGTGCGAGGCGCGTGCCGCGGCGCATCCGCGGCACCCGCTGGCAACCGGCGGCGAAACCGTCGAGGACTCGACGGATCCGTGGTGGCCAGCGCTCAGGTCGGCGGTGGCGACACCATGCCGCCGATCGTCGACGGGGGGACGCCGAACACGCGCACCGCCCCGGCGCCGCCGCCACCGCCGCCGCCGCCGCAGTAGTCCTCGGTGGCGTTGCTGCCGCTCACCGGCGGCATGCCGCCCGCGAAGCCCCGGCCGCCCGCACCACCGCCGCCGGTGCCGCCGGCGCCTCCGCTCGCGGCCGGCGTCGCGCCCACCGGCTCGCCGCCGGGCTCGCCGTTGTTGTTGACCGAGTCGCCGTTGCCTCCGCCGCCCCCTCCCCCGTTCGCGTGGATCGTCCCGCCGACGGTGATCGCCGGCGCATCGAGGCCGACGAAGCCGCCGGCTCCGCCACCACCGCCGCCACCGCCGCTGTCGCTGCCGCCGCCGCCTGCCGAGCCCGCCGCGCCCGAGGCCGCGATCGACCCGCCGATCGTGATCGCACCGTGCGCGACGAGGTACACCGCGCCGCCGCCCGCGCCGCCCGCACCGGAGCCGCCCGAGCCCGCGCCGTCGCCGCCCCGCCCGCCGGGGCACCCGCCGACCACCACGGTCGGCGCGGCGGCGGGCGCGGCCGTGCCGCCCGCGATGCTGTTGCGCCCCATCCCACCGCCCGCGCCGCCGCCGGCAACGCTCCCGCCCGCGCCGCCGCCGCCGCCCTGCGGAGGCGCGCCCGCGCCCGTCCCGTTGACGCCGGCACCGCACGTCGCGCGTGCGCCGGCGCCGACGAGCCCGCCCTGGCGGTGACTCGACACCTCGACCTTGCCGGCCACGTCGATCGTCTCGGCCGCGAGCAGCACCAGTGGGTTCGGGCCGCGCGCGGTCAGCGTGCCCCCCGCGGTGATCGTGATCCGCCGCGCCGCGATCACGCATAGCGACGGCCCGCTGGCCTGCGCGGCGATCATCGTGCAGCTCGCTCCGCCGACCGTCGCGGTGTCGACGGTGACCGCCGACGAGATCGTGAGCGTGTTCCCCGGCGGCGCGGGCAGGCACAGGTTCGAGACGATGCCCGTGCCGTAGCACAGCGAGCTCGCGTCGCCGGTGGGCCCATCAACCGATCCGTCGGTGACCGCGTCGGCCGCCGCGTCGAGCCCGGCGTCGTCGAACGGCGCGTCGGGGCCACCGCCGCCGCCGTGCGAACAGCTGTAGCCGGTGGCCGACGGGGTGCAGACCTGCCCCGCGGGACACGCGGGCGCGGCCGGATCACACGGGTTGCCGAGCGGAACGGACGGGGCGTAGCAGCCCGTCACGATCGCGAGGACGAGCCCGGACGACCTCATCGCGACCATTGTACTCCCTTACGGCGCGGGCGGCGGCACCCAGAACGTCAGGCCGCCCTTGTCGCCGCAGTGGCGCAGGCGCAGGACCTCGGCGTCGAACGCTGCGGCCTGATCGCCGGTCAGACCGTGCTTGAGGAGATCGACCTTCTGCGCGTCCCAGTCGGCGCGCACCGTCTTCAGGCACTCCTTGTCGGTCTCGCACGCGCAGGCGCTGTCGGCGAGCACGCGCACCGTCTCGATCAGCTCGGGGCGCGGCTGCACCTCGCCCCGCTTGCCGCTGCCACAGCCGGCGATCACCACGACGAGCACGGCGGCGATCCGCATGCCTCGATTGTACGCCTCACGCCGCGAGCACGGGCAAGTGACGCTTGCCATCCGCCGCCGCCGGAGCCGCGGGGAGCAGCGGCGGACCATCCTGGCGGCGGAACCGGTCGAGCTTGCTCACGTGGTGCGCGTACGCGACCGGGCAGCTCTTCGCGCACGGCTTCGGCATGTAGAACGCGCGCTTGATGTCGTCGAGCGTGTAGGTCTCGAGCGGCGTGCCCGGGCTGCCGACCTTCGGCGCGCACAGGTGGACGAGCCCGTCCTCGCACACGTGGAACGTGCGCGCGCCGGCGCGGCACTTCCACTCGGCCTCCTTGCCGTCGGCGAGCGCGACCTGGAAGTCGTCGTTCATCAGCGGATGCGCGCGCCGGCCCATCGCACGGATCTCCTCGTAGACGGCGCGCGTGCGCTCGTCGAGCTTCACCGCCTCACCCGAGCCATGGCGGAGCAGCGACGTCGATGCGTCGAGGCCGAGCTGCTTGCACGCCTTCACGACCTCGATCGCCTCTTCGGGCGGTCCGGACCCGAGGACGGTGTTGATGCGGACGCGGAACTCGGCGTGACGCGCGAGCAGGCGCAGCTTTGGACGCAGCACCTTGAGCGACTTCTTCGTCACGTCGTTCGGGTTCACGTTGTCGATGCTGATCTGCAGGCCGTAGAGGCCGGCGGCGTTGAGCTTCTCGATCCACGGCTTCGTGAGGAGGTAGCCGTTCGTGTTGACGAACGGGACCATGCCCCGCTCGCGCACGTACGCGACGACCTCCGCGAGGTGCGGCACGAGCAGCGACTCGCCGCCGGTGAGCGTGACGAACACCGCGCGCAGCCGCGCCAGGTGATCGACGCGCGCCTTCAGCACGTCGAGCGGCACGGGCGGCGAGACCTGGTCGTACTCGTAGCAGTAGCCGCACGACAGGTTGCAGCGCCGCGTGACGATCAGGT
>JAEUJX010000376.1 GCA_016794545.1 Myxococcales bacterium | reverse complement strand
CGTCGTCGCGAGGTCGACCTTCGTCAGGTCACCGTGGCAGCGCTCGCACGCGGTCTTCGCGTGCGCGGCGTGGGAGAACTTGAGCGGCGTCGGCGTCAGGTAGACGCGCTCGACCGGCTGGCCCGCGACGTACCGCGGATGGCAGTCGATGCACCTCGCCGTCGGCGCATTCGGCACGACCTTGGTGGGCTCCGCGCGGTCGATCGGGTGACACGCGCGGCACGCGGCCTCGGTCGGGATCAGGTTGTCGACCGCGGAACGCGAGGTGGTCGCGGTGGGGTGACAGGCCGTGCACGCCGAGCCGCGCGCGAGGTGCCTCGCGTGGGAGAACGTCAGCGGCAACCGCTGTTCGGGATAGACCACCGGCGACCAGCTCGTGCCGTCCGCCACGGCGACGGCGCCCCAGACCGCGGCGCCGAGGACCGCGAGGACGAACAGGATCGCGAGGCGGGTCTTCATAGTTCCGGGATGAAGGTGAAGTCGAGCACGCCGAACACGCGCGTCGCGAGGCGGTAGATGTCGTCGTGGTGCAGCTCGGCCACGACGTGCAAGGCGATGCCGTCGCCGATCTGCATCGTGCCCGACGCGACGCCCGACACCGTCACGAACCGCGAGCGATCCTCGCGCCGCACCGCGAGCACGACGCCGCGGCCGCGCAGCCACAGATCGCGGCGCGCGCGGACGCCGACCTCGCCGGTGCCGCCCGCGCGCCGCCCGCCGTAGCCGTCATCGTAGAGCGCGTCGAGCCGCGCGCGGACCTTCGCCCCGAACGGGTGCTCGACACCCGCCTCGCCGCCGCCCGACACCGAGGTGCCGCCGGTGTCGGGCGCGTAGCGGCGCAGCCAGGCGCTCGCGCGCATCCGCACCGAGCCGTTGTACTGGTAGCCGAGCCGCGCGTCGGTGGTCGGCTCGATCGAGAACACGTTGAAGATCGAGTCGCCGTCGAACGTGGGCAGGAAGTAGTCCACGCTCGGCTCGAGCACGTGGTCACCGCGCGTGAGGCGCACGCCTGCGTCGGCGCGATCGATCGCCGCGTGGAGCAGCGAGTAGCGGACGTTGCCATACGGCATCACGCCGACCACACCCGCCTTCAGGGTGCCGTGGACGCGGGCGTACAGGCGCTCCTCGTTCACCCCGCTCGCGGGCGCCTGGCCCGACTCGTCCGGATACAGGCCGAGATCGGGGAACGCGAGCCGATCGGCGCCGTCGATCAGGCCGACCGTGTCGGACCACGTCCGCCGGTATCCGAGCTCGGCTCCGAACCGGCGCGTGCGGTCGGTCGAGACGGCGACGGCGACCGTCGGCTGCCGCATCTCGCGCTGCGGGCAGAGCTCGAAGTCGCTCGACAGCTTGCGGTTCGCGATCATGCGGTCGCGATCGATCAGCTTCCAGCTCCCGGTGCCGGGCATCGGGCCCTCGACGTACTCGTGGCAGCCCGCGCCCGAGGTGCCATCGAGCTCGAACGATGACAGCCCGAGCGGCGACGCCTCGCGGACGCGGAGGCCGGCCGTCGCCCGGATCGCCAGCGGCGCGACCGGGATCCCGTAGCGCACCGTCGCGCCGTCGACACCCGAGCTGCCCCAGCCGTCGTCGATCAGCACGCGGCCGAGCTGGACCGACAGCGCGTCCTCGAGCAGGCCGTCGAGCGAGACGTAGCCGTACGGCAGGTCGAGGCTCGCGCTCGCATCGGCGAGCTCCGGGATGACGTCGATCGCGTCCCGGCGGACGGACTCCGAGAGCTTGATCCGGCCGCTCGTGAAGTTGCCGAAGTCGTGATCGACGCGGAGGTAGCTCTGCCAGCTGATCGTGAGGCCCCGGTCGGGCAACCGCGCCGTGCGGCGAGACGCCGAGAGCCCGCCGATGTCCGTGATGCGCAGCGCGAGCGTCTGCGTGTACCGGCGGCGGCCGAGGAACAGATCGGGGCCGACGAGGCGATACTGGCGCAGCTGGTACGCCTGCCCGATCGTGTTCGCGCGGAGCCAGAACTCGTAGGCGTGGGCGTCCGGTGCGGCGATCGCGAGCACGATCGCGGTGACGCACACGCGCCGGAGCATCTGGCCGACGGTATCACGCCCGCGCCCTCCGCCCCGGGCTCAGCGCGCGACGGTGACCGTCTCGACCGCGACGCGCGCTCCGTCGCCGAGCGCCGCCACGCCCCACGCGCCACGCTCGACCGCGCCGACGTCGCAGCTCGCGACCTCCTCGTCGTCGCGGAACAGGCGCGCGGTCGTCCCCGAGATCTCGAGGCGCGCCGTGACGGCGATCATCGGGTCGAAGTCGGCGACCTGCTTGCCGCTGCACAGCACGCGCTGCTCGCCGCCCGCGCGGCGCACGATCCGCGCCTTCGCCCCCGGCGCCAGCTCGCCCACCAGCACCTGCCCTGGCCCGGTCTGATCCGCGAGCAGCGCGAGACCGCCCTGCGCAACGCGCACCGCCGCGCGCACCGACCCGGTCGCGATGCGCGGCCCGCCGACCAGCGCGCGGGCGAGATCGCCGCGGGTCGCGACGAGCTCCCAGCGCTGCCCGCGCTGGATCGTCTCGGGATCGACGGGTGTGAGCACGGTGGTGGTCTCGCCGCCGGGATTGACCGTGACCGAGCCCGCGCTCGGCCCGACCAGCGACGGCCGGTAGAGGTACGCGACGGTGCTCGCGGCGCCGCCGTCGATCACGAACACGCTGCCATCCGGCAACCGGTGCAGCGCCGGGGCCACGAAGGCGGGCGCGGTCTGGTTCGGCGGAGGCGTCGGCGTCGCCGCGACCCAGCGATCGATCGTCGGGTCATAGAGCTGGATGCCGCCCGCCGGATCGCCGCCGAACGCGGCCACGCGGCCGTCCTCGAGCGTGACGAGGCGAGCGTCGACGAGCGGCGGCGCGAGCGCGGTCGCCTTCGCGGCGCTCGCGCCGGGCGCGGCGATCATCGCGACGGCGGCGTCGCCGGGCGTGAACGCGCTGACGAGCGCCCCGCCGTCGAGCGCCGCGACCTGCGCGCGGAGGCCGGCGATCGTCGCCGCGTCGCTCTCGTCGGGCGAGATCCGGTCGATCGCCGACGGATCCATGGCGCCCGGCTGCGCCTCTCCACCGCCGAGGGCGTACCAGTGCTTGCCGTCGTCGAGCACGCCGAGGTCGAACGGCACGGCGCCGATCCGCGCCGCGCGCAGCACGGGTCCCTGCACGCCGCTCGCGATCCGGTCGGCGTCGTAGAGCGCGGAGCTGTTGCGCACGAGGCCGCTGCACGTGCCGGCGGCGACGTCCGCGCAGCCGCCCGCGAGCAGGAGCTGCGTGCCACCGAGCGCGATCGAGGCGTGGAACGCGCGGCTCACGATCAGCACCGACTCGCCGAACGTCCGCGTCTCCGGGTCGAAGATCGTGATCACCGGCTGCGGGCCGCCGCTGACGGCGACGCGGCCGTCGGGGAGCGTCGCGAGCGAGGCGCCGGCGAACCCCGACGCGCCGAGCACGTCGGACACCTCGACCGGCGTGAACGTCGCGGTCCGGGGATCGTAGAACTCGGCGGAGCCGAGCTCGTTGCCGGCGGCGTCGCGCCCGCCGACCACGAGCACGCCGCTGCCGGCGCGCGCGAGCAGCGGTGCGCGGCGCGGCGTGGTCATGAAGCCAGCGGTCTCGCAGTAGCCGCCCGGCGGCAGCATCACGATCGGGATCCGCGCCTGGTCCTCGAGCTCGCCGAAGTCGAGCGGCGCGGACTTGCCGATCGCTCCGAGCGCACCGCCGCCGGTCGCGACCTCCACGCCGAGCTGCTCGGTCTCCGCCGGGAAGCCGTCGAGATCGACGGCCTCGTCGAGCCCCACCGCGCGGATCTGCTCGCCGCCCTCGGTGTACGCGATCACGCGGATGCTGGTCGCGTTCCTCGGCCGGCCGCAGCTCGCGGGCAGCGCCACCGGCTCGAGGCCGACGCGCGCGGCCGGCTCGCCGCACGCGGATGCGCCGGCGATCGCCACGAGAAGGGCACGGCGGGCCTCCACCACCTACATGATACTCTCGCCGCGATGCCGGAGTTGCCGACGACGTTCGGCAAGTACTTCTTGACGGAGAAGCTCGCCACCGGCGGCATGGCCGAGATCTACCTCGCGAAGCTCGTCGGCCCGGGGGGATTCGAGAAGCAGCTCGTCATCAAACAGATCCACCCGAAGCTGACCGGCCAGCGCCACTTCGTCGACCTGTTCGTGGCCGAGGCCAAGACCCTCGTCACGCTCGCCCACGGCAACATCGTGCCGGTCTACGAGCTCGGCGTCATCGACGACACGTACTTCATCGCGATGGACTACATCGACGGGCCGACGCTGTACCGGCTCACCGAGATGCTCGCGCGGAAGGAATCCGTGATGTCGCCGACCATCGCGGCGTGGATCACCGCGCGCATCGTCGAGGGCCTCGACTACGCGCACCACAAGGGCGAAGGCGTCATCCATCGCGATCTGTCGCCGCGCAACGTGATGCTGTCCCGCGATGGCGAGGTCAAGCTCGTGGACTTCGGCATCGCGGTCACGCTCGGCAACGCGGGCGAGGAGGACAGCGCGCAGTCGGCGCCGACCGGCTCGTTCCCGTACATGTCCCCCGAGCAGGTCCGCAAGGAGCAGCTGACCGGGCAGACCGATCTGTTCTCGGTCGGCGTGCTCGCATGGGAGATGCTGGTCGGCCAGCGGCTGTTCGCGAAGGCCGACCCCGACGCGACGCTGTTCGCCGTCACCGAGGGCGAGATCCCGCGCCCGTCGAGCGTGCGTCCGGAGGTGCCCGAGAGGCTCGACGAGATCGTGATGAAGGCACTCGAGCGCGACAAGACCTCGCGCTGGGCCAGCGCGGGCGAGCTGCTCGCGGCGCTCCAGCGCTACCTCTACGGCCTCGACCAGATGCCGGGCCCGCGCGACGTCGCCGCACTCGTCGCGAAGTACTGCCCGCCCGAGACCCGCCGCACGCCGACGCACGCCGACCACCACGCCCTCGAATCGCCGGTGGAACCGATCTCCGACGCCGCCGACTCCTCGGGCCCCGCGACCGAAGCCACACCGCCTCCAGGCGCCGCCGGTCCCGCCACCGCCGTGATCCCGCGCGACGCCGACAAGCCGCGCGGCAAGCCGATCCGCCACAAGTCGTTCGCGACGCACGTCGACATGAAGGACATGCTCGAGCGCGCGACGCCGTTGTTCGGGCACACCGCACTGCCCGACGCCGAGCCGGGGCCCGACGCCGAGCCCGGGCCCGACGCCGAGCGGCCCGACTCCACGGCTCGGGCTGGATCCGGGCCGGACCACCGCGCCGATGGCCGGCCCGACTCCGAGGACGATCTCGCCGACACGCCCCCGCGGATCGAGACCAAGGCCATCCCGCGCTCGCGCAGCCAGCGCGAGGACGACACGCGCGAACGCGCCGCGCCGCCGTCCGACGGACCCGACTCGACGCTGCGGATCCGCACCGGCGTCCGCGGCGGCCAGCCCCCGAGCCAGCAATCGCTGGTGTGGCTCGGCCTCGGCGGCCTCGCGCTCGCGGGCGCCGCGGTGCTCGTGTTCCTGAAGATGCGCGGCGGCGCCGCCACCACGCCCGACGCCGCGCCGAAGCTCGACGCGCCGTTCTACCTGCTCCCCGACGCGTCGACCGGCGGCGCCGGACAAGCCGATGCTGCCAGCACCCGCCCGGCGGGCGATGCGACGATGTCCGCCGACGACGCCGCGAACGCTCCCCTGTCCGATGCAGGCCCCGGGCCCGCGGTCATCGATGCCGGCGGCAATCCGGTCCTTGCCGATGCGGGTCCGCGGCCCGCCATCATCGACGGCGGCGCACGCCCGCCGGCGACCGACGCGGGCGAACGTCCCGTCCCGATCGACGCGGGCGCGCGGCCCATGATCGTCGACGCGACGGTGCCGGTCCCCGCGGGCAGCGGCACCGTCGAGATCGGCGCGGAGCCCTGGGGCGACATCATCGTCGACGGCAAGAAGGCGGGTCGCACCCCGGCCACCCTGAAGCTGACCGCCGGCAAGCACACCATCGAGGTGATCTTCGGGGGCGAAGATCCGCCGCGCACGAAGACGTTCCAGGTCGACCTGGGCAACGGCGCGACCGAGAAGCGCTTCGCCGACTTCACGAAGCCGTAGCTGTCCGGCCCGGACACTTCGTTTGCACATGACGTGCATTAATTAGGTCGGACCTTATATCGGCGCGCCTACGGCTGGTGGAAGTCGGTGCCGTCGACGCCGACGACGGGCGGCGGCTGCGAGCCGGACAGCACGACGACCGCGATGACGGTGCCGGCGACCAGCGCTGCGCCGACGCCCGTCCACACCCACGGATTGCGACACCAGCGGCAGCCGCGGCCGGCGACCTTGCCCTCGCGCTCGACGAGCACGGTCGGCGGGTAGCGCAGGTCGCCCGTGCGCGCCGCGTCCCAGGCGGCGCGCGCTGCGGCCGCGAGACCGGAGCGGTCGCCGTAGCCGAGCTCGACGACGGCGCTGCAGCGCGCGGGGAGACCGGCGCAGCGCTGGACGAGGAGCGTGGGGCCGCCACGGCGGATGGTCTCGGCGGCGAGCACGACCTCGTCGAGGTCGGCGTAGCGGAGCGCGGCGTCGACGAGCTGCTGGGCGTCGCGCTCGGGGAGGCCGAGCTCGGCGCCGCCCGCGAGGCGGAGCGCGGCGTCGTCGCGATCGAGGACGACCTCGACGGAGGTGGTGTCGGGTGCGAGCGCCTGGACCGTCGGCTGGTACAGCGGTGTGCGCGCGACGATGAGGTGCTGGCCGCGCGTGACCTGCACGTCGAGCGGAGCGCGGCCCACGGTCTTGCCGTCGATCGCGATCGCGGCACCGGCGGGCACGCTCGTCACGCGCACGGTCTTGAGCGCGATCGGCGCGGCGCGCGCGGCGTCGACCGCCTCGACGATCTCCGGTGCGAACTCGGCCTTCGTGATCGCGCGCTCCGGGTCGAGCGCGACCGAGAGGGCGAGCACCGCCTGCGCGTCCGCGGTGCGGCCGAGGTGCCCGAGAACCGCGCCGAGGCGGAGCGCGGCGTCGGCGTAGAGCTCGGCGCCTCCCGGCAGGCCGACGAGCGGCTCGGCGGCGGTACGCGCGGCGACCAGGCGCGACGCCGCCGCCTGCGCGGCGACGCGGAGGTACGCACGCCAGCCCTCGTCGATCTGCTCGCGGACCTTCTTGAACTGCGCGAGCGTCTCGACGGGAACGGCGCCGGCGGCGAGCGCGGCGCGGCCCTCGCCGACCGCGTCGAGCACCATGCGCCCCGCGCGCCCGGCCATCGCCTGCCCCATCGCATCCGCGAGCGCGGCGCGCCCCTCGCTCGACACCGCGATGACACCCGTGCCGTCCGCTCCCGCCTCGCGCGGGATCCCGAGCGCGGCGATCAGCAGCGCGGCCGCGAGCAGCACCCTCACCCGATCAGTATACTCGACGCATGTCGTTCCCCTGGCTGGACCCTACCCCGCCGCGCAAGACCGGCGCCGATCAGCGCGCGAAGGTCGCGTGCGCCGAGCTCGCGGCCCAGGCCGGCCTGCTCTATCGGCTCGGCTTCTCGGAGGCCGAGGCCACGAAGCG
>JAEUJX010000362.1 GCA_016794545.1 Myxococcales bacterium | reverse complement strand
CCACCGGTGACGGTGGCGAGATCGAACACCGAGATGTCGGAGAGGGGCGGGGTGGTGGGCATGTCGGTCGAGGTTGCAGCGCACGTGCCGCGGTGACCGCCCGCCGTTTCGGCGGGTTACCCCGCGCGCGACCTGGCGGATCGTCGCCCGCGGGATACGATGCGGGGGATGAAGCGCGCCCTGCTGGTGGTCTCGTGCGGGGCCCTCTCTGCGGGCTGCGTGACCACGGCGGGGTTCGTGAAGAAGGACAGGGTCACCCTGCCGATCTTCGCCGCCGCGGTCGCCGCGGACCTGGTCGTCAGCTCGGTCGTGCTCGGCGCGGCGACCGACCTGTCGACGGCCGGGGCGATCGCGTCGGGGTTCGCGTTCACCGCCGTCGATGTCGGCATCGGCTGCATCACCGGCGCCTGCGCGGTGCTGCGGCCGTGAACCACCCCAAGATGACGAGCCGCGGGAAGCGGATCACGCTGCTGGTCGCCGCGCTGATCGCGCTCGCGCTCCCGATCAAGGCCGTGTGCGGCTATCCCGGCGCGCGGTGCGGCCGCGCCGGCGCGTTCAAGATGGTGTGCAAGGACTACGAGCTCGAGCCGCTCGCGTTCTACCTGCTCGAGAAGCTGCTCGATCGCGATGTCGGCTTCGCCTACACGAGCCGTGAAGACTGCCGCTGACATGTCACGATGAGCGCATGACGCGCTGGCTGCTCGTTCTCGCCGTGCTCGCATCGTTGACCGCGCCCGCCGCGGCCGAGCGCGAGGATTCGCTGTACACCTGCAAGGCGCTGCCGGCGAACGCGATGATCGCCGTGAGCATCAAGCCCGATGCGTCGCTGCTCGATCTCGCGACGTGGATCACGGGGTTCACGTGCAAGAACGTCGTCTACGACGGCGGCGTCGCGAAGCACGCGACGAAGCTCACCCTCATCACGCCGCAGAAGATGACGGCGAAGCAGGCGCTCGCGCTGTTCGTCGACGCCGTCGAGGCGACCGGACTCGTCGTGAAGGTGAAGCCCGACACGATCGTGATCTCGCTCGGACCGAACATGCCGCGCACCTGCCCCGACGTCGTCGCCGCGACCACGCCGCCGGCGCCGGTGGCCGAGACGGCGGTGCCGCCGTCCGCCGATCCGGGCCTCTCCGACGCCGAGCTCGACGCCGGCATCAAGTCGCTCGGGAAGAACCAGGTCAGCCTGAAGCGCGAGCTCCTGGATCGGATGCTCGCGAACCCGATGGCGATCGCGAAGGGCGCGCGCGTGATCCCGGCGACGAAGAACGGCGTCGCCGTCGGATTCAAGCTCTACGCCGTCCGCCCGAAGTCGGTCTGGGCGCGCCTTGGTTTCGCCAATGGCGACACGATAAACCGCGTCAACGGGATGGACGTCAGCTCGCCCGACAAGGCGCTCGAGGTCTACACCAGGCTGCGCGAGGCGAAGGCGCTGACCATCGACATCGAGCGCCGCGGCAAGCCGCTCGCGCTCGGCGTCACGTTCGTCGACTGATCAGAGGTTCGCGTCGAGCGTCAGCGTGAGCTCGCTGAGCTTCACGAGGTTCGCCCAGCTCCACAGCTCGCCCTCGGCGCGCACGCTGAGCTCGGCGTTGACGTGCTCGCCGGTGCCGGTCAGCACGAGCTCGGCCGGGACCAGCGGCAGCTTCGGCGAGCCGAGCGGCGCGGCGGCGCCATCGAGCAGCAGCTCCCAGGTGAGCGAGACGTCGAGGTTCGCCTGCAGGTGGACCTCGTCGTCCGAGAGCCACTGCGCGGGCGCGCGGAGCTCGTTCCGCAGATCGAGCCGCACGTTCACGAGCTTCGCATCGCGGCTACCGAAGATGCCGGGCGGGATCTGGAGATCCTCGAACGAGACCTGGAGGCCATCGAGGGTCAGCGCGTCCGACGCATCGGACGACACGAGGACCTCGCCATTGCGGATGTGAAGGTCCACGGCGCCGCCCTCCCATGCACCGCCCGCGACGTGGCGCTGCGCCGTGATCGCGCCGCCCGACAGCGGACCGTCGACCAGGAGGCGCGTCCGGTCCTCGAGCCGCTCGCGGACGGAGGTCGGCGCCGGGTCGGGCGACTCGATCAGATCCGTGTTGCAACCAAAGCTAGTCAGGAGTAGAAGCACGCCGATACGCATGGCGCGGTGCGTTGCAAGCGTTGGACCAATGGTCGGACCGCAACTTACGCCGCACTTTGGCCAGATTGGACGTAATCCGGCGTACGACGCAGCGCGCTAACCGGACACGTGGCTAGTCGATCAGCCACCCCGGTGTCCGGTCCTATCGACCGTCGTTCAACCGGGCGACCCGTTCGGTCGCCCGAGCCGCGATCACCGGGGCCGATCCACAGCGTGCGCGAGCGATCGACCTCCTCGATCGCGACGACGCGTCCGCCGAACACGACCGGAGCGTCCGCGGTCAGCTCGCGGGTCACCGCGCGGAACCGGCCGCTCTTCTCGAGGGCCTCCTCGAGGTAGTTGCCGACCATCATGCCCTGCGCCGCGCTCCACCGATGGTAGTGGTAGTAGTCGAGGCGATAGGGATTGGCGCGGTAGACGATGCGCTCGTCGTCGTACGCCGGATCCGTCGCGAGCGGCTCGACGACCAGGGTGATGTCGCCCGTGGCCGGAGCTCGCTGCGCCGGTGCGGCGAGCTGGCCGAGAGGTCTCGACCGGCGCCGGATCCTGCTCGGGCAACAGCGCGAGCGCGGCGCGGTGGTGCTCCGTCACGTTGCGCATCTCGAGCGTGCGTCCTCGGTCTCGAGGTGACGCTCGAGCAGCGAGATCAGCGCGAGGCCCGCGGAGTCGATGCGGCCGGCCTCGGCGAAGTCGAGCACGATCGGACGCGCGTCACGCCGGCGCATCGCCGCGCGCAGGTCGCGATACAGCCGGCGCGTGCGCCCGCGCACCAGGTCCCCCTTCAGGGGTACGACGGTGGCGGACTCGGTCGCCGGCACGGGCCACGTCCACTGCAAGATCGAGTGCACGTGGTTCCTGCGGGGTTTTCGCGGGTCTACCCGTGCGAGAACGACACGGTGGGCGCGCCCCGACGAGGCGTGTGCGCCGGTGTCGCGGCCGACGCCGCTTCGCCGCAGCCGGCGATCACGCGTGAGGCGCCGCCACGGCCCGGTCGCGCGATACTCGAGGACATGCGGTTGGTCGGGTCGCTCGCGGTGCACGCGGTGCTGGGCGCCGCCCTGTTCGCGCTGGTCTTCCACCGCGCGCGTCCGGCACCGGCGCCCGCGAGCCCGAACCGGGTCGAGCTGGTCGACGCCCACGCCGCGCCGGCGATCGTGCCGCCGCCGTCGGTGCGGGTCGCATCGGCGCCGCCGGCGCGGGCGGGCGGCGGCAGCGCTCCGAGGAGGAGCGCGGCGCGCGGAGCGGCGAAGGTCGCGGCGTTCGAGGACCCGCGCGGATCGATCACGTTCGACGTGGGCGATGCGCGCGACGCGGGCGATGCGCGCGGCGCGGGTGATGCGCGCGGCGCGGGTGATGCGGGGATGGGCACGGGCTCGGGGCGGGGCAACGGGATCGGGTTCGGCGAGGGCGCCGCGATCGCGCAGCATGGTGACGAGCTCGCGCCTCCTCCTCCTCCGCCGCCCCCGAAGGCCTCGAAGGCGCGGCCCCCGCGGCTGATCTTCCCGAGCCGGCAGCGCGAGGCCCTCGACGCCCAGCTGTTCGTGATGCGGGTGACGGTGGATCGCGATGGCTACGTGAGCGGCGCGCGGCTGCTCCGCGGTTTCGGCGGACGGCGCGACGAGGTCGCGCAGGACCAGATCTGGCGGTTCCGCTACGACCCGGCGCTCGACGACGACGGCCACCCGATCGCGGCGACGATCGAGCAGCGGTTCCTGGTCCAGTAGTGTCTCCCCGAGGGGGCGATCTGTAACCCGCGCCCGGCGATCTACCGGATCGGGACGGCCAGCATCCCGGGACGTTAGCCGTGGCACGCGGCCTGCTCGAGGCCCTGCCCATGACGACCCCCGACGTCCTCGATCCGACCTCCCTCGACTCCGTGACCGGCGGCACCGCGCAGAAGGCGCCGACGGGAACCAACAGCGCGCTGGTCAGCCAGCTGACCGGTCTCCAGAGCTCGATCAAGGACCTCGCGGCGCAGCAGCCGCAGCGCGCGTTCGGCGGCGTCAACACGGTGCTGCTGTTCGCGGCGCTCGCGGCGAACCGCCCGGCGGCCGCCGCGCCGAACGTCGTGTACGTTCGCCGCGGCTACTGGTGATCTCCCGCGCGTGGTGCGCGAAGCTCCGCGCATGACGATGCGCGCGGTCGCGATCACGAAACCCGGTGGCCCCGACGTGCTCGCGGTGGTCGAGCGACCCTCGCCCGAGCCGTCGCGCGGCGAGGTCCGCGTCCGCGTGCGCGCGACCGCGATCAACCGCGCGGACCTCCTGCAACGGATGGGCGCGTATCCGGCGCCCGCCGACTCGCCGCCCGACATCCCGGGTCTCGAGATCGCCGGCGAGGTCGACGCGGTCGGTCCCGGCGTCGAGCGCCTGAAGCTCGGCGACCGCGTGTTCGGTCTCGTCGGAGGCGGCGGCTACGCGGAGCAGGTCGTCTCGCACGAGCGCGCGCTCGCGAAGATCCCCGACGGGTTGCCATTCGAGCAGGCCGCGGCGGTGCCCGAGGCGTTCATCACCGCCCACGACGCGATGGTCGCGCAGGGCCAGCTCGCGGGCGGCGACACGCTGCTCGTGCACGCGGTCGGCAGCGGCGTGGGCACCGCCGCCGTGCAGCTCGGCAAGGCGCTCGGCTGCTTCGTGGTCGGCACCGCGCGCACGCCCGACAAGCTCGAGCGCGCGAAGCCGCTCGGCCTGCACGCGGGCGTCGTCGCCGATGCCAACAAGTTCGCCGACGGCGTGCGCGCGCACGCGCCCGACGGCGCGACCGTGGTGCTCGAGCTGGTCGGGGGTGGTTACGTCGACGAGGATCTGCGCTGTACGAGGCCGCTCGGGCGGATCGTGCTGGTCGGCCTGCTCGCGGGCGCGCGCCACGAGATCGACCTCGCGCTCGTGCTGCGGAAGCGGCTCCGCATTTTGGGCACCGTGCTGCGCGCGCGGCCGCTCGAGGAGAAGATCGCGGCGATGCGCGCGTTCGAGGCGCAGGTCGTGCCCTTGCTCGCGCGCGGCCTCGTCGCACCGGTGGTCGACACCGTCATGGACCTCGACCAGGCCGGCGCGGCGCACGCGCGGATGGCGAGCAACGCCGGGTTCGGCAAGATCGTCCTCCGCTGCTGATCAGCGGCGGTAGACGGGCACGAGGTCGACGCGGTCGTCCCACGACGGGTGGCGGCGGTAGAACCAGTCGCGCTTCGCGTCGACGCTGTTCGCGAGCTCGGGATCGGCGGCGACCGCGGCGTCGAACTGCGCGCGCAGCGCCGGATCGGCGGCGAGCATCTTCCGCGCCTCCTCCTCGATCACGTACGGCTCGATGTACTCCTTGCGCTCGAACGCGGTGTTGAACGCTCCCCAGGTCACGAGCGAATCGGGGAGCGAGGGCTCGAACAGGTGCATCACGAGCCGCGCGCCGGGCTGAGCGATCGGGACGAACACGGCGCCCTCGGTGAACGCGCGCGTCTCGGGCTGCCACGCGCCCTCGATCGTCGCGCGCGTGCGGCCCTCGTACGTGGTCGGCGCGAACGTGACCTTGGTCGCGCGGAACACCTCGACCCGCTCGGGCTTGCCGGCCTCGAGATACTCCCAGCGCAGCCCGTGGGCGACGAGCAAGGGCGCGAGGCTCGCCGCATAGCCACCATCGATCACGTAGCCGCGCGCCGGCGCCTTGATGGTCACTTTCGGGACGAGCTCGTCGTAGATCGGCACCTTCCAGATCTGCGGCCTGGTCTCGTCGTAGACCAGCCACGAGCCGCCCGTGAGGTCGCTCGTCCGCTTCTCGAACGCGTAGCCGCGAAAGTCCAGCTCGTGCTTGCCGGGGCCGTTGGTCCAGCCCAGCGTGACGGCGGTGCCCGCGAGCCTCGCGTCGGCGGCATCGGCCGCGCGCTCGACCTCGCGCCAGGTCTCGGCGTGGGTGACGGCGTTCTCGAAGATCGCCTGGAGCGTGTGGTACGTGCTCTGCGCGCGCTCCCGGTAGGTGCGCCACGAGTGCGCCTCGACGAGGACAGCGAGCCGGCTCCGCGCCGCCATGTAGAAGTGCGTGAAGCGCGGCGGAGCCTCGCCGACGGCGAAGCCCGACATCGGGTCCTCGTCGTCGACGAACGACGGATAGAACCAGACCGGCAGGTGGCCGAGCTGGGTCAGGCGCGCCATCAGCGCCTTGCTCAGCGCGCCGGCGGTCTCGTCGAGCTGGTCGCCGCGCGGCGCGACCGGCGTGACGGTCACGCTGAGGTCTTGCTCGAACTTCGCGCCATCGGTGCAGTGCAGATCGACGAGCAGCACCGGCTTGTAGTCGTCGATCAGGCTCAGCACCGCCTGCGTCTCCGGTGCGTCGGCCTTCACGAAGTCGCGATTGAGGTTGAGCCGCGTCGCGTTCGTGCGCCAGCCCATCTCCTCGGGGCCGCGCTGGTTCGGGCGGTTGTTCGCGCGAAACCGCTCGTGCCCGTCGGGGTTCATCACCGGGACGAACACGACCGACACCTTGTCGAGGGCACCCGGGAGGATCTTGCCGTCGAGCAGGTCGCGCAGGAACCAGAAGCCCGCGTCCTTGCCCTCGATCTCGCCGGCGTGGATCCCGGCCTGGAGGTAGATCACCGGCAGGTTCTTCCGCTTCGCGATCGCGAGCGCGACGATGTCGCGACCCTCCCCGCTGAGGCCGATCCGCTCGCACGTCACGCCGTCGTGAACGCGCGCGAAGTCGCGGCACAGCCGCACCGCCTCGTCGTACCGGCCGGTGCGAACGTACTGCGACGCCTCGGCCGTCGTCGTCAGGGCGAGCTTGGGCCGAGGCGAGCTACACGCGGTGAGGATGGTCGCGAAGGCCAGCGCCGAGCGCATGGCCTTCGTTACCACGCGCGCCGACTCTAGCGGCGGTAGTGACGGCCGCGGCCGTCGCGGTAGACCTCGCGGCCCCGCGCGTCGTGGCGGCGCGACACGTAGCCGTGCGGGCGGTAGTGACGGTAGCGATACGGCGACTGGAGGCGCGCCACGCTCACCGTCGGCGTCGCGACGACGAAGCCCGAGCTCCAGTGCGACGACCGGTACCAGCGGCCGTCGTTGTACCGCCAGTAGTAGTTGTCCGAGTAGAAGATCGGCTCCGCCGAGTCGTACGTCACCTGGACGCCGGGCTCGGCATAGACGAGCTCCGGCTCGGCGTACGCATACGTGCCGCTGGCGGTGTAGGTCGCGCGGCCCGCGCACGCGGTCGCGGCGACCATGAGGAACGGGATCAGGATTCGACGCATGGGTTTGTTCTCCTGCCCCGATCGAGGAGCATCGCCCATGCCAGCGCGATCAGCGTCTCTCGGAGCTACGCGAGCGTCGCGTTCATCGTGATCGTCGACACGGCCGCGAGCGCGCGAGAGATCGGGCAGCCCTTCTTCGCGTTCTCGGCGAACGTCTTGAACTCGTCGGCGGAGACGCCGGGGACCTCGCCGGAGAGCTCGAGGTGGATCGACACGATCGTCCAGCCGATGTCCTGCTTCTCCATCGCCACGGTCGCGGTGGTCTCGAGCTTCGTCGGCTCCTTGCCGGCGTTCGTGATCTGGAACGCCGTGGCCATCGTGAAGCAGCTCGCGTGGGCCGCCGCGATCAGCTCCTCCGGGTTCGTTCCGGCCTTGCCATCCTCGGAGGCGAAGCGCTGGCTCGCGCCGTAGGGTTGATCTTTCAGCGCGCCCGACAGCGTCGAGATCTCGCCCGTGCCCTTGGGACCGGTGCCGCGCCAGACTGCAGTGCTCGTTCTCTTCAGCATGCGCGCGGGTATACCGCACGCGCGCTCGGACGATCTCGATCCACAGCTCGTTCCGGCGGAGCAGCGGGAGTGTCATCGGCGAGTCGTAGCCCCATGGGAGCTCAGTTCGCCGGCGGCGTGTAGCTCTTGCCGCAGATCGTCGTCGAGTACGCGGCCGCTCCGGTCGACTCGTTCCAGTTGCCGATCCAGACCCAGTACGACGTGTCGGGCTTCACCGCCAGGGTGACGAGCTCCTCGCTCGGTCCGTCCGCCGCCGCGGCGGAGCTCGCGAGCTCGAACGGGCTCGTCGCCGCGACGTCGGGCTTCTCGAACACGGTCAGGTCGAGGTCCGCCACGGCCGCGGTCCACGTGGTCCGGATCGAGATCTCGTTCGTCGTCGGGCCGGTCCTGATCTCGAACGTGTCGCGATCCTTGTAGCTGTCGACGGTGGTCGGGGCCGTGACCTCCGCGGTGCCCGTGAACCGCGACGAGCCCGTCGTGGCGATCGTCAGCGCGCTCGGCTCGGGCTGGTCCGACGACGCCGCCGTGAACACCGGGCCGTCCGCATCGAGGTCGACGACGATCATGTCGTTACCGAGGTTGTTCGTCGCGGCATCGCGCGCCTCGGCGTAGCCGCCAGTGGTGACGAGCGCGCAGTCCGTCTGCGTCGTGTCCGGGGTGAGCTTCACCTTGTACGAGACGTCCGCGGTGAGGGCCGTCGGATTGTACGCCTGGATGTAGACCTCGTACGTGCCCGACTCGAGCGGCACGGTCAGCGCGGCATGGTTGACCGCGAACACGCCCGACATCTGGAGGCTCGTGAAGCCGGTGCCGCCGTAGATCGCGACCCGCACCTCGTCGACCCCCTCGAGGCCGGTGCCGTACATCTGGAGGTAGAGGACGCCCGCGGCGGGGAGGTTGAACATGAACGCATCGGCGTCGACCTTCCCGGAGGTCGCGTCGAAGTGCGAGCTGTCGAGCTTGCCGCACAGCACCGTGCTCGCGCTGAACGCGACCATCGTGTCCTCGGGCGAGCCGCCCGACGGCGTGCCGTCGTCGTCGTTCGTCGCATCGCGCAGCTCGCCGTAGTCGCAGCCAGGAGGCGGCGGCGGGTTGTCGATCGGCGCGTCGGCGTTGACGATGAACGCGTCGGGCGCGGCGCCACCATCGTCACCACACGCGACGAGGGCCGGAACGAGCAGACAAGCGAGGAGCAGGGACGAGCGCATCGGTGGGTTTCACCACGACTGGCCGCCGGCCGTCCAGCGTGATTCGCCTCACGGGTGCGCGATCACATCGGGGCGAGCGGGGTCACGAGCAGCTCCTCGATCGTGTCGCGCCATGCGCCGGCCGCGCCGAGCTGCGCGAGCACCGCGTTGAGGCCCCACTGGAGGCGGTTGAGGAACAGCCACTCGGGCGGCATCGCGATCTTCATCCGGTTCGGGTTGTCGAACATCAGGATGCCGAACGTCTCGGCGACGAAGCCGGCGGTGTACTGGAACGACGGCTCGAGGTAGGGGCGGTAGAGGTGCCGCATCGCGCGGTACTGGTAGTCCCAGTCGAACTTCTTCTCCTTCCCGACGAAGCCGAGTGCGCGGAAGCCCTCCTGGAAGCCGGCCTGATCCTCGTCGAGGATCGCGCGCGCCATCCGCTTCCACGTCGCGATCATCGCGGGATCGAAGCGGCGGACGCAGCCGAAGTCGAGGAACGTGACGTCGCCGTCACGGGCGACCAGGTAGTTCCCCGGGTGCGGATCCGCGTTGTAGATGCAGCGCTTGAACAACAGCTCGAAGCAGGCGCGGAAGATGATGTGTCCCGCGCGGTCGGCGATCTCGCGCGGCGCGTCGGCGAGCCGGTGGCCTTCCACGAACACGGTCGTGAGGACACGCCGGGACGTCCGCTCGCTCGCGACGCCGGGGACGTGGGCACCGGGCACCGAGGCGAGCAGCTTGCCGAACAGCGCCTGCGATGCCGCCTCGCGCTCGTAGTCGCACTCCTCGAGCAGCCGCTCGCGCAGCTCGGCCGCCAGGGCGCCGCCGTCGAGCGGCGAGCCCACCGACGACAGCCGCGCGATCACGCCGACCATCTTCAGGTCGCTGCGGATCGCGTCCTCGATGCCCGGATACTGGATCTTGACCGCGACCGGCGTACCTCGGTGCACCGCGCGATGCACCTGCCCGATCGATGCCGCCGCGCACGGGCGCTCCTCGATCGAATCGAACAGCTGCGCGGGCGGCGCCCCGAGCTCCGCGCGCAGCACCTCCTCGAGCTTCGCCCACGACATCGGCGTCGACTGCGCCTGGAGCTCGGCCATCACCTGCTGCGCGGCCGGCGGCAGCGTGCCCGGCATGTAGCTCGCGATCTGGCCGGCCTTCATCACGAGGCCCTTCAGGTGACCCATGCGCGTGACGAGCTCGCGCGCGGTCGCGATCGCGGCCTCGGTGCTCCTCGTCGCCTCGTCGAGGTCGACCTCCTCGTCGTCGCGCCGCTGCTTCTTGAACAGCACGCGCGATGCCGCCTTCACGCCGAGCTTGCTGGTCAGGCTCGCCGTCGACCACATCCGCCGGAGCCCACCGGTGAGCTCGTCCAGGTCCTCGGGCACCGGGATGAGATGAAGGGCGGCGCGCGGTCGTTGCGTCAGCGCACGTACCAGGAGCCGTTCGACCACCACGGCGGTGCCGCGGCGACCGTGACGGCCGAGGACTCGCGCTGGCGCTGCATCAGCATCATGAACAGCATCATCTCCTGCGGGTTGATGCCGTTCGCCTGGCTCGTCGCCTTGATCTGCTTGACCGAGTCGAGGAGGCCGTCGAGCGCGCTGATCAGGCCGTTCGGATCCGACCTGCCGCCGGTGACCTGCGCGAGCGCGGCGGCGTCGATCGAGGGGAGAGGCGCGGGATCGGTGGGAGGCGTGGGCTTCGACATGGGGGCGTCCTGGGTGGTGGCGATCCAGGGCTCGAGCAGCGGTCATGCCACCGCCGGCGGATCGGGATCCCGCGGGGTTCGGCCGGCGATCGCGAGACGCGGGGACCCGGGTCGCCTACCGCGGGAGACGATCGGGTCAGGGCCCCGCGGCACCTGTCCACACAGTTCGACCAGGCAGTTCGCGGCCGCGTCCGGCGTCGCGGTACGGGTGCGCGAACCGAACGCCGTTTTGGGCGGCTACCCCACAGTTGTTACTCGTGGGTTGTGGCTCATTCCGTGCAAACTTCCGGGCCGCAAAACGTACAAGGGTGCAGTCGTGAAGAAGAACTGGCGATTCGATGTGGTCGCGTGCGTGGTGGGGCTCGTGGGGATGCTGGCGAGCTGCGGTGGTGATGATGGTGTCCATCACCTCGCCGATGCACCTCCGTTGCCCGATACGCCGGGTGCGGTCGGGATGCTCACGATCGATCGAGCGACGGCGTCGTTCGGATCGATCATGACGGGCACGACGAGCTCGCCGACGACGTTCACGATCACCAACAGCGGCGGCGCCGTCACCGGCGTCCTCGCGCCCGCGCTCTCCGGCGCCGACGCCGGCAGCTTCGCGCTCGGCGCGAGCACGTGCAGCGCGACGCTGCCGCCCGCGGCGACGTGCACCGTCGAGGTCACGTTCGCACCGACCAGCCTCGGCGCGAAGTCGGCCACGCTGGCCGTCGCGGCGACGCCGGGCGGCATGGTGACGGCCGCGCTCGACGGCGAAGGCACCGGCCTGGGAGCCCTCACGCTCACGTCGACGCAGACCGCGCTCGGCAGCGTCGTCGTCGGCCAGACCGGCACGATCCTGTCGACGTTCACGGCGACCAACACCGGGACCGCGCCCACCGGCACGCTGTCGGTGATCCCGGCGGGCAGCGATCCGTCCGACTTCGCGAAGAGCATGGACATGTGCTCCGGCGTGACGCTCGCCCCGGCGGCGTCGTGCACGTTCGAGGTGCGCCACGCGCCGCGGACCGCGGGCGCGAAGGGTGCGCTGTACCAGGTCATCGGTTCACCGGGCGGCAACGTCAGCGGCGCGGTGACCGGCACTGCGCTCGCGCCCGCGAGCCTGCGCGCGGTGCCGCTCCAGGTCGAGCTCGGCTCGGTCGCCGTCGGGGCGGCGAGCCCGTCGGTCACGGTGACGATCGCGAACCTCGGCGACCAGCCGACGGGGATGCTGACGCAGTCGGTGACCGGAGACGGCTTCGCCGCGACCAGCACCACGTGCAACGGCGCGCTGCTCGCCGGCCGCACGACCTGCACGGTCGCGATCGAGCTGCGCCCGACGACGACCGGGCCGAAGACCGGGTTCCTGACGATCCTCGGCGGTCCCGGCGGTTCGGTGGTGACCACGCTCGTCGGTACCGGCGTCGCGGCGACCGGCCTCGCGATCACGCCGTCGGCCAAGCAGTTCGCGAACACGAACGTCGGCGCGCTCTCGGCCGCCCAGCAGTTCACGATCCGCAACAACGGCACGGCGTCGACCGGCCCGCTCGCCGCCACGATCGGCGGCGGGGCCGCGGGCGAGTACGAGATCGTCGCCGGCGGCGACACGTGTAGCGGCACCGCGCTCGCGGCCGGCGCGACGTGCACCGTGTCGGTCGTGTTCGCTCCGACGGTGC
>JAEUJX010000269.1 GCA_016794545.1 Myxococcales bacterium | reverse complement strand
CCGCTCGCCGCGGGCTGGAGCACGTTGTACTGCACGTGGGCGCCCGCGCTCGTGATGCTGCCCTCGAGGTCGCCGAGGCTCGCCTCCTGGTAGAAGCCGTTCGCGAACACGGTCCACTTCTTGTGGCCCCACTCCGAGAGGTTCATGCCGAGCATGAGGCTGAAGTTGGCCGCGAGGCCGCCGGTGATGTGCTGCTTGTCGTGGATGTCGGGGTTGCCCGCGACCGCGAGGTTCGCCGCCATCCCGACCATGAAGCCGGTCGGAGCGGAGGAGTAGTCGACGCCGATGCCGCGCTGCGAGAACGAGGTCGCGTTCGTGAACTCCTTCAGGAAGGAGTTGATGCGCGCGGTCTGGTAGGCCTCGTCGATCTTCGACTTCACCTGCATCGCGAGCTCGGCGGGGGAGACGCCCATCGCCTGCGCGAGCATCTGGCCCTCGTTGGAGAGCGTGACCGTCACCGTCGTGTCGGCGTGCGCAGCGCGCAGACCGAGCACGCACACCAGGAGCACCACCATGCGCCACATCCCGCCATCCTAACACCGGTTCAGGTGGTGACGCGGCGGATGCCCTCTCGTACGCCGACGCGCGGCTTCCAGCCGAGGCCGCGCTCGGCGTGGTCGCTCGCGTAGTGGAGGCGGGCGAGCGCGGACGCGAGGCGATAGGACGCGATCGGGCTCTGCTTGCCGACGAGGCGCAGCGGCAGCTCGCTGAGCTTGCCGAGCGCGAAGACGAGCGCGCGCGGCACCCGGATGACCGACTTCGAGCCACCCGCCAGCGACAGCACGTCGTCCTGGGTGAGGTGCTCGGGGTCGATGATCTGGAAGACCTCGCCGCGGACGAGCTTGTTGTCGACGGCGGCGACGATCGCGTCGACGACGTCGTCGATGTAGACCAGCGGCAGCTCGAGCTTGCCGTCGCCGAGCACGACCCAGCGCCCGGCGGCCTGACGCGCGACGGCGCCGGTGATGAGCGGGATGCCACCGCCGAAGATCTGCCCGGGGCGCAGGATCACGGCGGGCAGGCCCGCCTTCGCGGCGGTGCGGACGAGCTGCTCGGCCTCGAGCTTCGCGCGCGTGTAGGCGCCGCGCTCGTCGGGGCGCGGCTCGGTGGCGGCCTGCTCGGTGACGGGACCCTTGCCCGCGCTGCCGGCCCAGTCGACGACCGACATCGACGAGATGTGGACGAGCTGCTTCACTCCGTGCTTCCGGCAGGCATCGATGACGTTCTGCGTGCCGACGACGGTGCCGGCGCGGTGCTCGTCCCAGGTGCCCTTCATGACCGCGCCGCAGTGGATCACGATCTCGGTGCCGGCGACGGCGGCGTCGACCGCGGCGGCATCGGCGAGGTCGCCGGCGGCGGTCTCGAACCCGGGTCGCGTCTCCGCGGCGGCGCGCCGCGAGAACCCGCGCACCGCACGGCCCTGCTCGCGCAGGCGGGCGATCACGGCCCGGCCGAGGTTGCCCGAAGCGCCGGTGACGAGGATCATCGGCCGGCCTTCTTCTGCGCGATCTGGTCGACGGTGCGCGTGACATCGGCGACGCGCGCGGCCCAGGTCTCGTTCTTCATGGCGGTGGAGCGCGCGCCGCGCGCGGCGGGGCCGGTCTCCTTCAGCGAGCGCTCGATGGCCGCGATGAACTCGTCGGGCGTGCCCGCGATCGCGCACAGCTGCGCGTAGCGCTTCACCTCGGGCACCGGCGTCGAGACGACGGGCAGGCCGGCGGACAGGTACTCGCGCATCTTCAGCGGGTTCACGAACGTCATGCGCTCGTCGATCTTGTAGGGGATGATGCCGACGTCGAAGCCCTTGCAGTACGCGGGCAGCTCGTGGTGCTTGCGTTGGCCGATCAGGTGGACGTTCGGCAGCTCGCGGAGCGCGGAGACGTCGGCGAGCTGCTGGCCGATCAGCACGATCTGCCACGACGGGCGCTGGCGGGCGACGTGGGCGATCAGCTCGAAGTCGACCCAGTCCTGGAGCGTGCCGTAGAACCCGATGCGCGGGTGGGGCAGCGAGGCGATGTCGGCGGGGACGACCGTGGTGTCGTCGAGCGCGCGAGAGAACAGCGCATGGTCCACGCCGTGCGGCGAGACGTAGGTCGCGCGGTTCGTCGCGCGCTTGGAGTCGGCGAGCGCGTGGTTGATCGCGAACACGGCGTCGACGCGCTGGAGCAGCCTCTGCTCGGCGGCCTGGGTCTGCGCCTTGTCGAGGTAGCTGAACATCGACCACTCGTCGACGCAGTAGTAGACGGCGAGCTGCTCGCCGAGCGTGCCGATGTAGTCGGCGGTGTTCGGCAGGAACGTCCACAGCTGGAAGTCCGTGATGCCGAGGCGCAGGCGGAGGCCGCGGATCGTCGCGCGGAGGACCTGGCGGTTGATCGCGCGCGCGGCGGCGGAGTGGGGCAGGGGGAGGACGAGCGGCGACATCACCCAGAGGTCGTTCTCGACGTTCTGCGGGCCCGCGGCGAACTCGCGGAGCTTGCGCTTGATCTTGCCGAGGTCGCGGCCCGAGGACAGCTTCGGCGTGCGCGTGGCGAGCGAGTTGAGCCAGAGCACGCGCCGCGTCTTCGCGAGCTCGCGCAGGACGTGGTGGTTCGAGGTGGGATCCTCGTGCCAGTCCTTGGCGAAGGCGACGATCGGGGTGAGCGACACGAGAGCTGACGATACAACGCTGGAAAGCCGGCTGCTGGCGATGGCATGGTGCGGTCAACGTGAGAGCAAGAGCTCGTCGAGCCCGCGAGGCGGTACGCGTAGCGTGCCTGGTCGCCACATGTGCGTTCCCGCTCGGATGCGGAAAGGGCGGCGGTGGGAAGCCCGCCGACCCGGGGCCCGACGTCCAGATCGTCAGCGACTCGGCGCGCGTGCGCCTCGAGGATCCGCACCCCGCGGCGACGCCGTGGCTGGTCGACGGCAAGGTGCAGCTGATCGCGGCGCGCGGCGAGAAGCTCGGCTTCCAGGTGCTGCACCGCACGCAGGGGCCGGTGACGCTGACGATCATCGCGAAGAGCGTGCTCGTCCGCGGCTATGGCGTCGAGGGCTTCAAGGTGACGCGGCCGTCGACCGAGATGTACGGCGGCGGCCGCGAGGGCACGTTCGCCGACGCGCTGTCGCGCACCAACCTGCCGCTGACGAGGCCGGCGTACTTCGAGATCGACGTCTCCGCGTACGCGGAGCCGGGCGCGTACAGCGGCGAGCTCGTCGTCGGCGATCCGATGCTGAAGACCGCCCGGGCATTTCCGGTGACCCTGACGATCCTGCCGCTCGTGCTGGGCAAGCCGCAGATGCCGGTGTGGGCATACGGCGATCCGCGGGAGCTCGCGTGGTCCCTGGGGCCCCCATCGGCGACGCCGAGCGACGCGGAGAAGGAGTGCGCCGAGGTGTTCGCGGAGTACGGGGTGACGCTGATGCCGGACCTGCGGATCGAGTGGTGGCCTGCGCGCAAGCCGCCGAAGACCAGCACCCTGAAGGATCTGCCCGTCGTGATCCCGACCGACCCGGCGCAGGCCGGCGAGGCGGTGAAGGCGTGGATCGCCGCGACCAAGGACAGCGGCTACGTGCCGTTCGCGATCCCGATCGACGAGCCGAGCACCGACGAGGCCCGGGCGAAGCTCGTGGAGCTCGCGAAGGCGGTGCGCGCGGCCGGCGGCGGACCGACGACGTTCCGGCTCGCCGTCACCGACGAGCCGCGCCCCGAGTACGGCGACCTCATCGATCTCTACATCTCGCTGAAGGTCCCGAAGTCGCACGGCGGCACGCAGTGGACGTACAACGGTGCTCCGCCCCGCGCGGGCTCGATGGTGCTCGACGCGCTGACGCCCGGCACGCGGACGTGGGGCTGGATCGCGCACCGCTGGGCGATCCCGGTCTGGTACGTGTGGGACGCGCTGTACTGGCACGACCGCCACAACCGCAAGGATCAGCCGCCGAAGGCGCTCGATCCGCGCGTCGATCCGACGAGCTTCGAGAACCGCGAGGACCACGGCAACCTCGACGGCGTGCTCGCGGTGCGCCACCCGACCACCGGCGACTGCCAGCCGACGCTGCGCCTCGTCGCGCTGTACCGCGGCCTTCAGGACCGCCAGCTGCTCGCGCAGGCCGCCGCGTGCGACGCCGCGAAGGCCGAGGCGATCGCGGCGCGCATGGTGCCGTCGGCGCTCGGCGACGCGCCGAGGAGGGGCGATCCGGCGTGGCCGACCGACGACTCCGCCTGGGAGCTCGCGCGCCGCGAGCTGCTCCAGGTCGCCTCCTGCGCGAAGCCGTAGACCGTCCCACCGGCGAGCGCCGCGACGAGGAATGCCACCCCGACCGCACGCAGCTTGCGCGGGTGCGGTGGTCTGGCGGCGATGCCGGCCGCGAGCACGAGCAGCGGCACCGCGGCGTACAGCGGCGGCGCGGCGTGAACGACCGCGGCCACCGCGGCGGCCATCATCACGGCCGCGAGGATCAGCGCGCGCTGCTTGTCGAGCACGCGGTGTACCGCGGCGACACTCGCGCAGAAGCCCGCGGCCCACGCCGCCCACGCGAGCAGCGCCACCGCGAGCGACGCGCCGCCGGCCATGGCGACCGGGGCCGCCGCGCCCGGCAGTGCGACGGCGACCGCGAGCTCGCCGGCCTCCGAGTGCGCCTGCTTCCGCACCGCGAGCGCGAGCACGGCGACCGCGGGCACCGCGACGAGGCCGGCGACCGGCAGCACGGCCGGCGCGAGCACGAGGCCGGCACCGCCGGCGATCAGCGCGAGCGTCGCGAGCACCGCGAGCCGGACCTTCGCGCGGCCGCCGAGCTCGGCCTTCGCGCGCTTGCCGCGGTGGCCGAGCAGCACGACCAGCGGCTCGTTGGCGAAGAACGCGCACGCGGCGCCGGTCGCGAGCAGCGCGCCGGGGACGGACGGCGTCAGCACGAGCGCGGCGGCGAGCGGGACGCCGAGCTGCGCGTACGCGCCGTGCTCGCGGGGCCACAGAGAGCGCATTCCGCCGGGACTATTGCACCTGGTGCGCCAGTGGATCCCGGCGCTGGCAACAGCGATGCGCGCACCCCGTGCGCACGCGGCCGGGATCGACGCAGGTGCTGCGCTCGCGGGCTTTGCCGACGCGGGGTTACGAGCTCGCCCTACTCGACGAGGACCGTGCCCGCGACCTTCGCGGCGCCGATCTGATCGATCGCCTTGCGCATGTCGCGGGTGGTCGTCACGCGGGCGCGCAGCACGAGCACCACCGCGTCGGCGGCGTCGGCCATGAGGTTCACGTCGGCGGAGCCGAGCACCGGCGGCGCGTCGATCACGATGTGATCGTAGCCGCCGAGGCGGAGGCGCTCCATCGCGATCGCGAACGCGGGGCCGTCGAGCAGCTGCGTCTTCTCCACGCGCGGGTTGATCGCCGCGACGTCCAGCCACAGCGACGGGATGCGGACGAGTGACCACTCCAACGTCGGCTGGTGGCGGTGCGCCGCGAGCTGCTCCGCGAAGCACCACGGCGGGACGAGCTTGAGCGCGGCGGCGAGCTGGGGGCGCCGCAGGTGCGTCTCGCACAGGAGGACCTTCGCGCGGCCGCACTCCGCGAGCGCGAGCGCGAGGTTGAGCGCGACGGTGGTCTTCCCGTCACCGGGACGCGGCGAGGAGACGACGACGACCTGCGGCCGGCCGACCTCGAGCAGGTGATGGCGCAGCACGCGGAACGCGGCGGCGCGCTCCGAGTCCGGATCGATCAGCAGGGTGAGCCGGCTGTCGGGCCGCTCGTCGGGGAGGTGGTGTTCCGTGAACGCGATCTTCGGAGGCTCCACCGCAGGGTGGTAGTGCGCCGGCGCCGGCGTGACCTTGCTCTGCGGGACCATCGACACGGTCGCCTTGCCGAACAGCACCGAGGCGGTCTCGGGCTTCAGCGAGGCGAGCGGGTTATCGACGCGCGTCGGCTCCGGGCGGTCGTGATCCTCGAGCGGGACCATCGGCTGGGTCACCAGCGGCAGCGGGGCACCGCGGCGTTCGCCGGCAGCGGGGGCGTCGCCGAAGCGACCCTTCGGTGGTTTCGTCGCGCTCACGAGGCCTCCTTGCGCGCGGCGGAGCGGCGCGCGGGCGCCGCCGTCGCCTTCGGGATCACCGCGAGGACGCGGAACCCGAGCTGGTCGATGTCGTAGCGGCGGTACAGCCGGTCGTCGATGACCGCCATACCGACCGCGAGGGCGGTGCCGAGCGAGAGGAACAGCACCATGCCGGCGAGCAGGAAGATCGTCCTGCCCGGGCCCGTCGGCTTCACCGGCTTGAACGCGGGATCGACGACGGAGAGCCGGCCTCCGCGCTCGGCCAGCTTCTGGCTCGCGTCGATCTGCGCGCGGAACACCGAGTCGGCGAGCGCCTCGACGCGCTCGCGCTGCTCGTTGACCTGGCGGCGGAGGTCGGCGTGCTCGGTCTCGAGCTGCACGACCCAGTTCGTCGTCTTGT
>JAEUJX010000300.1 GCA_016794545.1 Myxococcales bacterium | reverse complement strand
TGTGACTCCGGAAGGTCATCCACGCCGAGCTCGCTGTCCTCGCTGAACACGTGCACGCCCGCCATCCCGCCGATCTCGACATTGGCGCTGCCCACCGTCGGGTAGACGGTCGCGGCAAGCATGAGGGCATAGGCCCAGGTTCGACCCATCTTGTAACGAGTATCCGCGATCGGGATCCCTGGTCCAACGCGTCGCGCCCGAAACGCGCTACTCGGCGCCGAACGATCGAATCTCACGAAGCGATCGGAGGCTCCACGCCCTCCGATCGACGAGCCTGCCATGCGAGCGCCGCGTGGATGTTCCGGACTGCCGCCGGCCGATCCCGCGCCCGGCACCGCCACCGCAACCGCCGACCGTCTCGACGACCATCTTCCAGCGGGTGGTCCCCGCGACGCCGCGTGGCGACCTGATCCGCCTGCTCGCAGGCTCCGTATCGAGCAGGCTCGGGAGCCGAGAGCAGATCCGGTTCGTGGAGCCCCAGATCCCGAGCACGCAACAGTTCGCGCGCCCGCCCGAGGGCTCGCCTCCGAGTCGCGACCTGTGATCCGCGATCGCGGCGCGCTCCTCGTCAACATCGACGGCTGGCTGTACACCACGTGCCTCGAGCATCGCGTGGCCAGCGACTCGTTCGGTGGAAATGGCTACGGCGGCAGCACCTATGGCGGTCGCTGATCTCGGAGTGAGCGCTACATTCGCGTCCATGGACAACCGGCTCGCGCGCCTGCGCGCCTCCCTCGCGGCCGCGACCGAGCTCGAGGTGCTGCCACCGACAAGCGAGGCCGACGTCGCGGGCTTCGAGGCCCGGTACGGCATCACCTTGCCGCTCGAGTACCGCCGCTTCCTGCTCGAGGTCGCCGAGGGCATCTCCTTGGGTGGCGAGCCGCAGCTGTACGCGCTGCGCGACTTCGCCGGCGGCGTCGATCTGACGCGGCCGTTCTGGTACGGCGCGGCCGACGCCGACGCGATCCTCGCCGCGATCGCCGCCGCCGGTCCCGGTGGCCCTCTTGCCGATCGCGCGGTGATGGCGCTGCAGCGGTCCGGTGATCCCGACGGCTGCCTCACGCTCGCGGGCAACGGCGGCAACGACTTCTCGGTCATCGTCGTGAGCGGAGAGCAGCCGGGGCGCATGTGGCGTACCGGAGAGCTCGACGCGCCCGAGACCCGCGCCCTCTACGACGGCGGCGGCGACGTCGAACCGCTGTCGTTCCTCGACTGGATCGTGCCGTGGGCGAGCTGCTTCCTCGGCGTCGAGCTCGACACCTGAGGCATGGTGGCGGGGCGCGACCGGACGGTTCGGGGTTGATGTTGAGGCAGCAGCGGCGAGCTGAGCCCTCTCGTCCTCTCTAGCACCAGAGCCAGAATGGTGCGGGCAGGGCCGACGGTACTCCGAGCGACACCGTCACGTGGTTGTACGTCTGGATCCGCGTGCTCTCGGTAACGAACACCCACTGATTGCATGCCGACGTGGCCCAGAAGCGCGACCAGCGGCTCGGATAGCAGGCGCACACGACCTTCTTGCGCTGTCTTACCTGCCAGCGGCATGTGAGATGGTAGACGCCGCTGGGACCGCCAACTCCGCCGACTACGCGCTGCCACCACGCGGGCGTGTGGCTGAGGATCGTCTCGTAGAAGTCCTTGCAGTACGTCGTGCACCCTTTGTACGGGCAGTTCGGCGGGCAATCTTGATCGGTGCCTTCGACAATGCTCTCCCCGGCGCGTGGCACGTACAGCGCTGCCGCCAAGCCGCGCAGCGCCACCGTGGTGCTCGCGTACTGAAGCACGAGCTCCGCAGGCACAACCGCGTCGAGCGTCGCCGGCACGCGGGTCACGAGGTCGCCGATCGGGCCGGCCAGACCTCCGAGGAAGGAGGCATGCTCGTGGAAGGTCTCCACGAGCGCGTCCTCGAGCCGCGCTTTCGCGAAGACGTCAGCCGATTTGGTGAGCGAGCTGGCGATGGTCCGGGCGAGCGCCTCGTGATCGCCACCTGGTTCGTCGAGGGCGCCGCGCCCGGCGCCGAGGACGGCCTCGACCGCCGGGCTCAAGACCTCGGCGATCCGGTACCCGAACTGGGCGCGGGCGCCACCGCCGTCGGCGCCTGCGACCACGATGTCGTCGCGAAAGGACTCGAGTGCGACCCCGAGCTCGAGTAGCGCCCGACCCGCGTGGTCGCGTATCCCCGCGGCATTCCCGAAGTCGACTCCCTCGCTGAACGCCTTGCTGATCGCGCGGGACAGACGTGCGAGCGCCGGTCCATCCCTCCCTGGTCCATCGTCGTCCTTCACGCGCTCGACTCGCGATTTACCGCAGTCACAGTCGTGATCGCTCGCGGTCGAATCGAGATGACGGCGGATCGCTTCGAGTCCCTTGAGCGCTTCGTCCCTTGTCATGTGACCTCCCCCCTTGAATGGAGAGCGAGCGTATCGCTGGAGCACCCGCATCGATACTCGGAGGGGTGTAGCGATCGGTTGCATGCTCGATCGCGCTTCGTCATGTCGTTCCTCTTTGTGGTTGTTGTCGCTCTCGAGCGGCCCTATCGTCGATTCATGGTGGCGGTCTTCATCTCTGGGTTCTCGGGAACCTCGGCGGGCACTGTGCCGGGTACGGCGGGTATGGCGGCGAGCCCCGCAATCGGGTTGGCGGTTCGAGGTGGCAGCACCGCGCTGACGTGGACCGATCACGGAGCCGCCGTCGCAGCGATCACCAGCGCGCTCGCCATCAATCCGTGTCAACCCGTGATCGTCGTGGGACACAGCCTCGGTGGCGACACTGCCGTCGAGGTGTGCGATCTATTGTGGGCGACCGGCATCTGCGTCGATCTACTGGTTCAGATCGAGTCGGTGGGCTGGTTCGACGACGTGGTCCCAGCGGGCGTCCGCGCCGGGCTCAACCTGTTTTCACCAGGGAGCGGCGGCGAGCCGGCCGTGGCTGGTGCTACCAACGTCGCGATCGGCGGCACGACTCATACGGCGATCGACGAGGATCCCGCACCACCTCCGCCGACCCCACCGCCCGCGGTCGGTGCGGCAACGACGCCGGGGCCATACCTGGGGATGAACGCGTGGCAGATCGTTGCGGCTGCCATCGCGGGTATCACCGGGCCTCCATGGTGCAACTGCAAGTGCCCCGCCGCGACGACACCGGGCATGGGCGTGATACCGGGCGGCACCACGCCCGGCGGCACCACGCCCGGCGGCACCACGCCCGGTGGCACCGCGCCCAGTGGCACCGCGCCCGGTGGAACCACGCCGGGTGGTACGGTCGTGCCAGGCCATGGCGGCGGTCATCACGATCCGCGCGAGCATGATCCGCGGACGCACAAGCTGCGCGGCGCGATCATGCGATTCCTCGGCGAGGCCCTCGAGCATGATCCGTCGGTCCCGTTTCGAAAGCTGAGCGCAGGCCTCGGCCTCGCACCCGAGAAGATCGTGCGTCCTCTGCGGACGCTGATCGCCGATGGTTCGTTGCACGAGGTTCCGGGTGCGACGGCCGAGCCGTGGCTTGCGATGGGGCCGGTGATCGCGAAGCGACCGCCGGGTTGCCAGCTCCCGTGAGAGTGCGTTGATCGGAAGCGCACGGCTACGCGCGCTTCGACCGCAGCGGAACGAACCGGCTCACACGAGCAACACCGAGTTGCTCGGGCTGTGTGACTCCGGAAGGTCATCCACGCCGAGCTCGCTGTCCTCGCTGAACACGTGCACGCCCGCCATCCCGCCGATCTCGACATTGGCGCTGCCCACCGTCGGGTAGACGGTCGCGGCAAGCATGAGGGCATAGGCCC
>JAEUJX010000294.1 GCA_016794545.1 Myxococcales bacterium | reverse complement strand
GGCCGAGGACGTCGAGCACGATCGAGGCGCCGCGCGACACCGGCAGCGCGATGCCGCCGGCGGTCAGGACCGAGTCGCCGACCAGGTACTTCGTGTCGCCGGGCTTGCCCAGCTCGGCGAGCGCGACCGCGAGGCCGAGCGGCAGGTAGAACCGGCCGCCGTAGCCGAGCGCGAGCGGCACCCGGCGCGTGACGCCGTCCTCGTCCCGGAACGTGTTCACCGCGCCCGCGCCGACGGCGCCCGCGGCCACCTGGGGCATGGTCACCGTCACCGCCTGCGCATCGATCGGCCGGCGCTCGCCGCCGCCGGCCGCATCCGCGACCTCGCCGAGGCGCGCGAGGTCGAGCCCGACCGGCTCGGTGACGCCCGAGACGCGCGGCCCGATCAGGAAGTGCGCCGCGAGGAAGATCCGCTTGCTGCGCGCGACGGCCTGCGCGAGCACCTCGTCGCCGCGCAGCTCGTCGACGATCGCGGCGATCACGGCCTTGGTCTCGCCGTCGGGCTCCGCGGCGAGCGCCGCGTTCAGCGCCTTCACGCGCTCGGCGAGCGCCGGCTGGAGGATCACCTCGGGCGCATCGAAGAACATGTCGAGCGCGAGGACCTTCGGGTCGTACCCGGTCAGCGCGTCCAGCAGCCGTGCGTACCCGCGGCGCGTCTGGAGGACCTCGGGCGCCTCGGCGCGGAGCTTGTCGTCGATCGCGACGATCACGATCCGGTCGGTCGCCGGATCGCGGGCGCCGCGCAGCTTGAACCGCGCGTCGATCGAGAGGCCCTCGAGCTTGCCGATGCCGGGCAGCGCGGCGACCTTCGCGTGGACCAGCGCGAGCACCAGCGCCACCGCCGTCGCGGCGATCGCCGTGAGCAGGGGGACGTTGCGGGTGCGCGCGTCGGCCATCGTCAGGGTTGCGGTAGGCGCACGCGGAACGTCGCTCCGCCCTCGGCGCGCGGCACCACCTCGATGGTGCCACGGTGAGCCTCGGCCGCGAGCCGGCAGAACACGAGGCCGAGGCCGTGGCCGGCGCCGGTCTTCGACACGTAGGGATCGAAGATCCGCTCGGCCTCCTCGGCGGTGACGCCCGGACCGCGATCCGAGACCTCGAGGACGACGGTGCTGCCGTCGCGCGACGCGACGACCCGGACCTCGCTGTCGGGCGGCGAGTGGCGGATCGCGTTGTGGAGGAGGTTCGCGAGCATCCGGCGGAGCAGCTCGCGGTCGCCGGTGACGCTGTCGGCGTCGACGTGCGGCACGACCTGCACGCGGTGGAGGCGCGCGAGGCCGCGCAGGTTGCCGGTGGACTCCGCGACCAGCGCGCGCAGGTCGAACGGCTCGAGGAGCACGGCCAGGCCGACGTCGTCGGCGCGCGACAGGTCGAGGAGGTTCTTCACGGTGCGCTCGAGGTGGCCGACCGCGATCTCGATGTCGTCGACGACGTCCGCGAGCTCCGCGGGGAGCGTGCCCGCCTTGAGCAGCTCGGCATTCGCGAGCAGCGCGGTCGCCGGGCCCTTGAGGTCGTGGACGATCAGCTGCGTGATCCGTCGCTTGTCCTGTTCGAGCTTCTTCAGCCGCTCGTTCTGGGCGGCCAGCTCCATCGCCTGGTGCCGCTGGCGGATCAGCGAGCGCACGCGCAGCAGCAGCTCCGCGCGCTGGAACGGCTTGGGCAGGAGGTCGTCGCCGCCGGCGTCGAGCGCGGGCTGGGTGGCCTCGCGATCGCCGAGCGCGGTCAGGAACATCACCGGGATGCCTGCGAGCTGCGGGTTGGCGCGGATCCGCTTACAGACCTCGAACCCGCCCATGCCGGGCATCAGCACGTCGAGGATCACGAGGTCGGTGCGGTTCGCGCGCAGGTACGACAGCGCCTCGTCGCCGCTGCCGACTCCGGCGACCTCGTAGCCGGCGGCCTCGAGGTGGCCGACCGCGACCAGCCGGTTCTGCGGCGAGTCGTCGACGACGAGCACGCGATCCTTCATGCAGGCGGACCGCCCACGTAGCTCTCGATCACCGGTCCGAACTCCCTCACGTCGATCGGCTTGGAGAGATACGACGTGAAGCCGAGCCGGAGGAAGCGCTCGCGGTCGCCGGTCATGGCGGACGCGGTGAACGCGATCACCGGCAGCTCGCGCAGCGCGGCGTCCGCGCGGATCTCGGCGAGCAGCGCCTGCCCGCCACCCCCCGGCACGTGAAGGTCGAGCAGCACGACCTCGGGGCCCTGCTGCAACATCGCGCGCGCTCGCGGGATGTCGCCGGCGGCGAGCACGTCGTGCCCGCGCATCTCGAGCAGATCGATCACGAGCCGCCGGCTCCACACGTCGTCCTCGACCACCAGGATCTTCGCCATGGTTATCCCGCCGGGATTCTTACCGTGAACGTGGTGCCGCTGCCGAGGGCAGATTCCACCTCGATCGTGCCGCCGTGCATGTCGACCAGCCGCCGGGTCAGCGCGAGGCCCAGGCCGGTGCCGGTCGGCCGGTCGCCCGACGGCGTGACCAGCTGCTCGAACGCCTGGAACAGACGGGGGAGGTCGGCCTCGGCGATGCCGATGCCGGTGTCCGCGACCGCGATCCGGATCTGCTCGCCGTCGTCGCGCGCGCTGACCGTGACGCTCCCGCCGCGGTCCGTGAACTTGAGCGCGTTCGACATCAGGTTGTAGAGGATCTGCCGCAGCCGGAGGCGGTCGGCGCGGGCCGGGCGCACGGCGCGCGGCACCTGCACGGAGATCGAGACGCCGCGGTGGTGCGCGAGCGGTACGAGCCCGGTCAGCGCCTCCTCGATCGCGTCCTGCAAGACCACCGGCTCGAGCGCGAGGTCGTGCTTGCCCGCCTCGATCTTCGCGAGGTCGAGCACGTCGTTGACCAGCGCGAGCAGGTGGCGGCCGCTCTGCGCGATGCCGTCGAGGTACTCGCGCTGGCGCTTGGTGATCGGATCGCCGGTCTCGAGCAGGAGCAGGTCCGCGAGCCCGATCACCGCGTTCAGCGGAGTCCGGAGCTCGTGGCTCATGTTCGCGAGGAACAGGCTCTTCGCCGTGCTCGCCGCCTCGGCCGCGGCCCACGCGGCCCGCAGCTCCTGGTTCGCGGTGCGCTCGGCGGTGATATCGCGGAAGAACGTGACGCGCCCGGCATGGGTGCCATCCGGCAGCGTCACCGGCGCGCTGTAGCGATCGACGAGGCGCCCGTCTCGCAGCTCGAGCTCGTCGTGGAACACGTCGCGGCTGGCGTGGATCTCCTCGATCGTCGCGCGCACCGCCTCGGCGTCGACGATCTGGGTCATCGACTCGGCGATGATCCGGTGGTGGTCGCGCGAGGCGATCGCGTCCTCGCTCACGCGCATCATCTCGGCGTAGCGCCGGTTGATCGCGACGACCGAGCGCGTCGCGTCGACGACGATGATGCCCTCGGACGCGCTCTCCAGCGTCGCGCGGAGGACGGCATGGCTCTCGGCGAGCTTCTCGTCGGTCCGCCGCTTCAGGTCCTGATACAGGCCCTGCATCTCCCGGCTCGAGATGTCGATCGACCGCTCGAGCGTGTAGCGGTCCTGATCCGCGTCCTGGTACGTCCGCGCGACGAGCGCGAGCAGCGCGCGCCACCTCTGGAGATCGGGAGCCTCGGCGGCGCTCGCACCGACCTTGCGCAGGAGCCGCGACAGCAACGGGTGCGTGTCGCCGCTCGCGCTCATGCCTCGCTGATCACGGTGAGGGTCATCGTCTGGTTGTGAAGATCGCACCGGCCGGCGGCGTGCGGGGAGATCTCACCGTACGAGTAGAAGCCGATCTGCTCGACGCCGCGCGGGAGCGCCTCCAGCGCCGCCTCGGTCTCCTCCTCGGTCCGCTCCCCGAGCACGAGCCGTCGCCCGACGCACGAGATCGCGATGCACAGCGCCGGCAGCGGATGGTCGCGCAGGGCTGCGTGCCCGGCGTCCTGCGCGCCGAGGATGAGGCGGTCGAAGTTCGCGCGCATCAGCTTCGCGTACGACCCGGTCGGGATGTCGCCGGCGAACACCATCGACTGCGTCGCCTCGTCGACCCCGAGCACGGTCCGCACCACGCCCTCGGTCGCATCCCGCGACGCGCGCAGCGACAGCGGGAACAGCAGCGCCGAGCCCGGCAGTCCCGCCGCGCGCTCGCCGAGGTACTCCTTGTAGAGCGCGAGGGCAGGGCGGTCGTCGAGGGTGTAGAGCACGTTCCCCCGCGAGGCGGTCACCACGCGCTCGAGCCCGAACGTGTCCCAACCACCCTTCGAGCCGTGCCCGACACGCACGCGGTCGCCGTAGAGCCCGACCGCGACGACCGCGTCGCGCAGGGGGATGCCCTCGCCGATCACGTACGTCTTGCCGAACCGGTCGCCGTCGCCGGCCAGCCCGCCGGTCACCACGACCTCGGGCGAGAGCTTCGCGTTGAGGCCGCGGATCAGCTCGCTGCCGTTCACGTCATGCCCGCGCGAGAGCACGAGCACCGAGCGCAGCCCCGGACCGGCGAGCTGATCGGCGAGCGCACCGCCGGCGGCGAACGACCGGTCCGCGCCGCGCAGGTCCGCCCTCGCGTAACGCACGCGCGTGTGCTCGAACCGGATCACGGCCACGCAGATCGATCCGTCGCGGATCCGCGTCTGGTCGATCTCGCCGCTCGTCGAGCACCCGATCACCGCGGCCCGCGGATACGCCGCGACGAGCTCCGCGAACAGCTCCGGCCGGTCGCCGTACGCGGGCGCGGCGAACGCCACGACCAGCGTCTTCTCCGCATCCAGATCCGGGAACGGCTCCGACCAGGCCCCGTCCAGGTATCGCAGCGTCGCGAGCTTCATGCGCCCCACCTTGCCGCCCCCATGATGCGCGCACGGGCATCGTCGGGGTAGCACCCATGTGTGCGGTTTTGCCACGGTTTCGGCCGAGTCGTGCAACCCAGCGGTTGTCAGGCCCGATCCGCCGCGAGCTGCCGTACCATCGGTCGCATGCGGTTCCTGGCGTTCGTCCCGCTCCTCCTGCTCGGCGCCGGCTGCGGCGTCGGAGACGACGGCCCGCCCACGACTCCGGAGCCACGGGTCTGCCAGGCGCACTTCACGGTCGCCGGGCAGTTCGCGCTCGGGATGCCGTCGCCCGACAAGGTCAACAACGACACGGGGGATCCGCCTGGTGACGGCAAGCCCGACATCAACGGCTGCTGGCCCGTCGGCACCTGGACGTTCTCGGTCACCCAGACCGACAACGACTGCACCCCGGCGCCGACGCCGCTCTCGGAGTACAAGTTCACCGTCGGCTTCGTCGATGATCCCGTCGAGCCCGGCTACACGTACACGCTCGCCACGCCGAACCCGGCCACCACGAAGTCGCGCCTCGGCGTGTCCTCGGGCGGCGGCGGCCTGTGCGTCGGCAGCGTCGAGCTGTTCTCCGAGGACGGCAAGCAGACCTGGAACCTCCAGCCCGCCCTCGACGTGTTCAACACCAGCGGGCCGCTCACGGGCCAGGCGGAGTACGCGGAGTGGAACGAATCGCAGACCTATCCATGAGGCCTTGACGGGGGATATGCCGCGTGGCAAAAGGTCCCTCGACTGACAACTTGATGCGGGGTGGAGCAGCCTGGTAGCTCGTCGGGCTCATAACCCGAAGGTCGCAGGTTCAAATCCTGCCCCCGCTACTACCATTCGCAAAGACTGCTGCGACCTTTGCGAGGTCGACGGACCCGGACGCTTCAATAAAGCGTTCGGGTCTTTCTTCTTTCGGGGTCAGGGTCAGCGGACCCATGACCTCGGCCAGGATCGCCCGGCCGCGCTCCGGAGCCTCCTCCGCGATGGCGGTCAGGAGCCGGCCCGTGGCGGCGGCGATGCTCTTGCGATCGGGAACGGCCGCAGTCCCAGCAGCACCCTGGGCCGCGATCTCCGATTTGAGGCGGCGGACCTCCTCCTGATCGGCGGCTCGCTGCCTCCTTAGATCGAGGTCGTCCGGCATCTCGACGATCAGCCGCGTCGCGTTCGTCACCCGGGTCTCAGCGGCACGGAGCAGCTTCTCGAGATCGCCAGTCCCGAGCTGCGCCCGATCGCCGATGCGCTTCTCGAACGCCGCCGCGAACGCCTCGGCGATCACCGGGACCCGGAGCGTGTCTCGAAGCGCATCGAGCAGTGCCTCGGTGATCTTCTTCTCGCTGATGCTGGCGGAGTTGGCGCAGATGGCTTTGCCGCGCGAGTGGTACGCGCTGCACCCAAAGTTGGCGTAGCGCACTTCGTTCTTCGTCTTCTGGCTCACGATGGACATCGGGCCACCACACAGACCGCAACGAAGCAGACCACTCACCAGGTACTGGCGCTGACTCTGGCGGATGATCGTGCCTTCGCCGCGCTTGTGCTTGCGCATGCGGCTCTGCACGCGGTCCCACGTCGTCATGTCGATGATGGCCAGCTCGGGATACTCGCGAACGACGTGCTCCGATTCCGGCCGGGCGAGCTGGCGACGGGCCTTCTTGCCGGGCACGCGGATCCACTTGCTCGTGTTCCAGCGCCAGCGCCCGGCATACTTCTCGTTCGTCAGGATCGCGCGAACGCTGACGTGACTCCACCCGTTGCCGTGCTTGCCGCCGCGCCCGTTGTTCCGTGGTGCTGGCACGTGCTCGCGATTGAGCCGGTCGGCGATCGCACGGTAGCTGTAGCCGCCCTGATCGAACATGTCGAAGATGCGACGGACGATCGGCGCGGTGTCCTCATCGATGGCCCACAGCTTGCGCGGATGTTCGCGATCGCTCGGGTTCGGCTCGCTGTACGTCTTGAAGCCGAACAGCGAGCCACCCGTGCTGAAGCCGGCGATCGCGCGGCCCTGAAGTCCGCGGTGCGTCTCGTGGCGCACGAGCTGGAGGAACGTGTCGTTGACCATCGCCATCGCGGCGAACATCGTGCGCGCGCCCGAGGCGTCGCTCGCCATGCCCGTGCTCGCGTCGATCACCTTGATGTCGACCGCTGCGAGATCGGTGAAGATGATCCGCCACGTGTCGCCGAGGTCGCGCGAGAGGCGCGAGAGGTCATCGACGATCACCGCCTTGAACGGCGGACGCTTGGTCGCGGTCGCGACGTCGAGCATGCGGCGCAGGTTCGCGCGCTCCGTGTGCGCGCCCGAGGTCGCGGCATCGGTGAACTCGGCGACGACCTCGTAGCCGTTACGCTCGGCGTACTCGCGGCAGCGGCGGAGCTGGTCATCGATCGAGCGAGCGTCCTGCTTGTCGGTCGAATAGCGTGCGTAGATCGCGATCGGGATCATCGGGTCACCTTCTTGGGAGCGGGGGCGGTCGCCATGCGGCCATCACAGCGGCGTCGAATCCAGTCAGAGAGCGGGAGGTCATCGATGACCGCAGCTTCACGCCACCTCTTGGCGTCCGCTGCCGTCACCCGCAGCTTGATCATCTCCGTCTTGGTCGGGCGCGGCTTCGGCATCGGGCGACATTGTGGCCACAACGTGGTCTGGCGTCAAGGTCACCTTGTCGGCAAGCCACAGGTCCGCCGCGACCTCACCGAGCACGCGCGCTAGGGCGATCGGTGCGTCGTCGTCACGCCACGCGAGCGCGTACGGTTGCCATGCCTTGTCGATGCGCAACTCGACGATCATGGCGCGACTCCATCCGCAGTCGGCTGAGTCGGACGGAACATGAAGCCGGACCAGTAGCGGAACTGCTTCCGTCTCGGCGGCGGGCTGAAACGCGGACGCGGCTCCTTCTCGTCATCTCGTTCGAGGCGACGCATCAGCTCGCCGTTCGGATCGTCGTACTCGTAGAAGTCCCTCATGGCTTGCTCGCCTCCGTGGAGCGCACCGTTGCCGCGATCGGCGCGATCGGGATGATCTGGAACCTGAGCGGCGCGACGGCCGGCGCGGGCGTGTCCTTCGGCAGTGCGGCTCGCAGCCGCGCGATCGCCATGTCGAGCAACTGTTCGGGCGGCAGTCCTTTGAGCGCGCCGACGAGCGCCGCGATCTGCGCACCCGTCGGTACGCTTTCAGCGGTCGCAGCGGCTTCGGTCGGCGGCGGCGGCGCGGCGAGGGGCTCGCCGGCCTTCGCATCGAGTGCGGTCAGGATCGTGCGGCATGCTTGCGCGCCGCGCTCTTTGATGTCGTCGGTTGCGTCGCTCGCACACGCGACGCGGATCGTTTCGATCAAATCGTCCATGGTAGTGCTCCTCGTGGTGGTCAGAACGGAACTGCCTCTTCGTCGGGTTGTCCGAGCAAGTTGTCGCGTGGGCGAAGCCGCGCGATCAGGCGCGCTTCTTCGTCGAGTGCGTCGCCCGGCGACGTGATGCGTACGGCGACGTCGACGCGGTGACGGTCGTAGGTGAGCCCGGGGTCGTGACCCTCGGCGTACTGGCCCTTCCAGAATCCTTTGTAGCGGCGCCAATGAAAGTGGGGCAGCGGCGCGGTGGCGCGGTTATCCCGCGCTCGTTTCCGCTGCCCCCATTCCCGAACCCGACGTGCGTCTTTCGTTACGCATCGGGCTCTCCGCTGGTGCTTGTCGCGAAGCCAGGGGTCTTCATCCAACCCAACTGGAAAGGCTGCACGCGCCGTCGAGCCATGTAGAACGGCTCGACCTCTCCATCCCGCCAATACAGGCCGCCGGTCGGCGACCTCTTCCCATAGCGTCGTACGAGCGTCGCCATGTTCACATGACGATGCTTCTTCCGGAGCCACCTCAAGATCGTCCACCAGACGTAGTGATCAAGCGAGGCGAACACGCGCTTCGCGCCCCACGCATGGCAGTAGAAGTTGCTCCATCCCTTCAACAGCGGGTTTAGTTTCTGCAGGCGATCAGCGAGGCTCTTTCCGAAGGTGACGTTTCGGAACAGGTCCTTGATCCTCTCGCGCAGTTTGTGGCTGGCGTCCCTCGGGACGAGCGTCGCGACCACCATGATCCCCTTCACGGGGTGGGGCCGCACTCGGACATGGTGCCCGAGGAAACGCATCGGCTCCGTCACCGGTGTGACGAGCGTCTTCGTCTCCGAAAGCTCCAGCCCGAGCTCGCTCTTCAAGAGTGCCGCCAGTTCCTCCTTCTCCCTCATCGCCACCTCGCGGGCCTGCTCGTACTGCTCGGGTCCGGTCGGCGCTGCGATGAGGATGATGAAGTCATCCGCGTACCGGATGGGGACGGCGATCGGGACGCGTCGCACGGAAAGATCGTCCTTCCGTGTGTGAACGGCCCGGGCCGCGATCTTCTCTGCCGACGTCAACGTCTTCGTCCAGCCGTTCCGGTTCGGATAACGCTCCCGGCGCGGCCACACGTGACGCGAGTACCGCTCGTCCAACACCCCGAGGGCGATGTTGGAGAGCAGCGGCGAGAGGATCCCACCTTGAGGCGTTCCAGCTTCGCTCCGAGTGAACTGCTCCTCGGAGAGAATGCCGGACTTCAGGAATGCCAAGACAAGTCGACTGACCTTCGGATCACCAACCCGACGGCGCAGCCGCACCATCAGCGCGTGATGGTCGATGTTGTCGAAGCACGCTTTGATGTCGCCCTCGATGGCCCATTGGTACGTGAGCCGGCGTTGGTCCTCCGGTCCAGCCTCGCGGGGACGCAGGAGACATCGAAGATGCTCCAACGCTCCGTGAGCGCTTCTGCCGGGCCGGAAGCCGTACGAGGTCGGATAGAAATCCGCCTCGAACACCGGCTCGAGGATGTTCTTCAGCGCTGCCTGCACAACCCTGTCCCTCACGGTGGGGATACCGAGGGCGCGAAACTCCCCCGGTCGTCCAGTCTTCGGGATCAGCACGCGTCGGACCGGACTGGGCCGGTAGGCGCCAGATCGAAGTTCTGCGCGCGCATCGGCGACGAATGCATCGACTCCGTTGATCAAGACCTTCCTCATCGTGAGCCCGTCTACGCCGGCCGTGCGACTCCCCCGATTTCGGGTGACTCGCGCGACAGCGATCCGCAAGTTGCGTTCGTCTGTCACCAGACCCCACAGTTTGCAGAACACGTAGTCGAGATTCTTCATGCTTCGCGTGTACAACTTCCGCTGCACGCTCAGGAGCCAGTCCTTGTCGGACCGGGGCGCCGCATACACGGGCCGCTTCCCCTGCGGTTTGGTCGTCGCACGCACCTCACTGCCTCCCTTCGCCATGTGCGCGGCTTTCCCGCGCTCCGACTACTACGAAGGCTCTGCCCCTCGTCGGAGACGTCGCTGGACGTGGCAGCTTGCAGAGCTTCGCAGGCTCTGCGCTCCGATCGAGGTTCCCATGTTCACAGGAGGTTCCCGTGGTGCGGTAGGTGGCTGGCTTTGCCCCTGGCAGCGCGGACCATCGGCCAACTCGGATCAGGCCGACGGCGTGACGCATAGTCGTCACACCCAGTCGCTCAAGCTGCGTCGACCAGGCTCTGGCTGCGTCCACCCTTGCGGGTGGTGTCACTTCCGTACAGAGGGTTCCAACACCAACTTCATCGTGCGTTGACATTTGTCCTCGCTGATTCACCGTTGCACCTGCGGTAGCCAGCCCGAGGCTGGCACTTAAGGCCGTTCGGCTTTTGCAGGCCGTCGATCCATTCCTCGACGACGTTCACGGCCCCCTTCTCCATCCGGTCCGAGCCGGACGAGGATGACGTTCTTAGGTCATCGGAGCCTCCTGCGCTTCATGGCGCACGATCTGGAAGTGCCGCGTGAGCGTGTCGTAGAGACGGCCCTGACTCGAGCCGACGTAGACGACCTCGGGCGTACCGTTCGCGTCGATCTCGCGGATGACGTACACGCCCGACTTGCCGTCCAGCGCGCGCACCCAGTCGGGATAGTTCTCTCCGCGTTCGCCGATGCTCCTGTACTGGAGACTCGCGTTGCGCGCGACCATCGGTCCGGGCGCGGTCATCGTCTTCGGCGGCGGCGAGCTCGTCGGCCGCGGGTCCTTGATGTACTCCCACGACTTGATGATCGGAGCGACATCGACGGCGTCCTTCGGCCCACCGAGCCAAAGCTCGAAGTGGAGGTGCTTGAGCCGCTGACCGTCTCGCGGATCGAAGTCGATGATCCCGATCGGCTGTCCCGCATAGACGCGCTGTCCGGACTTCGCGCGATCGGTTGGCGCGCCGAGCACCGTGGACATGTGCGTGTAGAACGTTGCGACCTTCTGCGGTCCGTGATCGATCACGACTGCGAAACCGCCAGACGTCCATCCGGCCGACCACACGATGCCGTCCGACGCGGCGACCGCGACGACGTCATCCGGCATCACGTGCCACTTCGATCCGTTCGGCGTGCGATCCGGAAACGGATCGCCCTTCTCGCGCTTGAACATGATGTCCGCGCCGCGGTGCGGACCGTGCTTGCGTGGTGAGCCCCAGCCCGAAGAGATGACGGGCTTGCGTCCGTTCCACATCGGAACCGGCCACACCCAACGGCCGCGAAGCTGCGGCGGAGGCGCTACAGGTTGTGGTGGCGTCACGGACTGCGGCGGAGTTGTCGGACTCGGCTTGGGCGGTGCTGGCGGTTGTGGCGCGGGCTTCGGTTGTGGTTGTAGCGCGGGCTTCGGCGGCGGCGCGCCGGGCGTCGGGCTCGGCGGAGTCGGCTTCGGCGGCGCGGTTGGGGCGTTCGGCTTGGGCTGTGTCGGCGGCATCGGCGGAACGCTCGGCGTCGGCGGGCTCGGCGTCACCGGCTTGGGATCGACCCACGGATCGACAGGACGGGCAGGCGGTGCCGATGCCTGCTGCGGACGCGGCGACGCGTGCGCGCTCTTCTGCCGTTGCCAGAAGTACAGCGCGGCAGCGCCTGCTCCGACACCGACGATGAGAGGGAACGTGCTGTCCGACGCCATGGCTCACTCCTTCGGCGATTTGTCGCGACGCAAGAGAAGGAACGCGCCGACGAGTCCGCCCGCGACGATCAGCGGGGTCCCGATACCAGAGAACAGACCCTTCGCGCCTTGGTTGACGATCTTGCCGGCACCTTCGGCGACGTCACCCGCGACGCTCGCGACCTTGCTCGCGACGACCTCGGCGCCCTTCGCGAGGTTGTCGGGCAACTGCTTGACGCTCTCCTTGAGCGAGTCGAGCGCCATGTCCCATTTGCTCGGCGCCTCGTCGGCAACCGCGACATGGATCGCGGTGTGTTTCAGGTCTCGCCAGAAACCGTTGTTCTTGACAGACCCTAAGGGATCGGTATGACACTGGTTTCTTGTTCAGTGATCTCGCTGTAATCCGGACAAACGCCGGTTTGATGGCTTCTGCACGGTCATGTCCGAGCAGCGTACAAAGCTGTCCGGCGTGTGCCGGACGGTTCGCATGCGTCCTGGGGTCGCGCGTCGCGCGATTCGCGCGCTTCTCCCGTGGAAGCTTCGGGTTCCGACCTTGTGCGTTGAG
>JAEUJX010000262.1 GCA_016794545.1 Myxococcales bacterium | reverse complement strand
CGGGGACTTCCCCCGCTCGGGTATCATGCTCGTCTCCCTGCTCCACCCGCGCGTGGCCGACGACCTCCGCCGGTGGTTCGTGCCGCGCGCGCGCGAGTGCGGCGGCATGCCGCGCTGGTCGCTCGCCTCCGACGAGACCGGCGTGATGGTCGGCGATCCGGGCGCGCTGATCGTCGCGAACGCGCATGCGTTCGGCGCGCGGTTCGACGCCGCGGCCGCCCTCGCGATCGCGACGCGGCCCGCCGCGCGCTGCAACCGGTGGGTCGTGCGCCCGTCCGAGCTGCTCGCCGATGCGCTCGGCTACGTGCCCGAGGAGCCGCCGCTGTGGGGCTCCGCGGCCCTGACGCTCGAGTACGCGGTCGCCGACGCCGCGCTGTCCGAGCTCGCGCGCGCGCTCGGCGACGGTGCGCTCGCGGCCGCCCTCGCGGCGAAGGCGTCGCGCTGGAAGAACCTGTTCGACCCGTCGACCGGCTTCATCCGCCCGCGCCACCGCGATGGCGCGTGGAAGACCCCGTTCACGCCGACGCACCAGCGCGGCTTCGTCGAGGGCAACGCCGCGCAGTACACGTTCTTCGTGCCGCACGATCCCGAGGGCCTCGCGCGTGCGCTCGGCGGCACCGCGGCGACGTTCGCGCGGCTCGACGCGCTGTTCGAGAAGCTCAACGTCGGGATCCGGCAGCCGCACTTCTACATCGGCAACGAGCCGCAGTTCGCGACGCCGTTCCTCTACGCGCGGCTCGGCGCCGTCGAGCGCACGGCCGCCGTGGTCGCGCGGATCCGCGACCGCGCGTTCACCGGCCTGCCCTCCGGCCTCCCCGGCAACGACGATCTCGGTGCGCTGTCGTCCTGGTACGTGTGGGCCGCGCTCGGGCTGTACCCCGATCTGCCGGGCAAGGCCGACCTCGCGCTCGCGGCACCGCTGTTCCCGCGCGCGCGCGTGCGGCTCCGCGATGGCTCGACGCTGACGATCACGCGCGGCCCGGGCGCGGGGATCACGCTCGACGGCAGCCCCGTCACCGGCGGCTCGCTCCCGCTCTCGCGCCTCTCGGGCGGCGATCGCGTGCTCGCGTTCCCCGAGCGTCAGTGAGCGCCGAGGTCGTAGTGCCGCAGCTCGAACAGGCCGCGGCGCAGCTCGCCGCGCACGTCGGGATGAGCCAGCGAGATCAGCGCCTCGCCGCGCTCGCGCAGCGTCAGGCCATGGAGGTTGCGCGCGCCGTACTCGGTCACGACCCAGTGGACGTGGCCGCGCGTCGTGACGACGCCGGCGCCCGACTTCAGCTGGCCGGCGATCCGCGACACCTTGCCACCCGCGGCCGTCGCCGGCAGCGCGATGATCGGCTTGCCGCCGCGCGACAGCGCCGCGCCGCGCAGGAAGTCCATCTGCCCGCCGATGCCGGAGTAGATCGCCGATCCGATCGAGTCGGCGCACACCTGCCCGCTCAGATCGATCTCGAGCGCGGAGTTGATCGCGGTGACCTTGTCGTTCTTGCGGATCAGCGCCGTGTCGTTCGTGCGATCGCAGCCGTGGAACTCGACGAGCGGGTTGTCGTGCACGAGGTCGAACAGCCGCTGGCTCCCCGACACGAAGGCCGTCACCGAGCGCCCGGGGTGGACGGCCTTCGCGCGGTTCGTCACGACGCCGGCCTCGATCAGATCGATCATCCCGTCGGAGAACATCTCGGTGTGGACGCCGAGCTCCAGCCGGTTGCCGAGCCGCGCGAGCACCGCATCGGGGATCGCGCCGATGCCCGCCTGCAGCGTGGCGCCGTCCTCGACGAGCTCCGCGACCAGCTCGCCGATCCGGCGATCGATCTCCGTCGCCTCCGGCGGCGGCGCCGCGTGGAGCGGCCGGTTCGTCCGCACGAACGCGTGCACGCGCGCCAGCGGCACGGCCGTGTTGCCGTGCGTCCTCGGCATCTGGTCGTTGATCTCCGCGATCACGATCCGCGCGCTGTCGACCGCCGCCCGCGCGGCGTCCACCGACGTGCCGAGCGAGCACAGCCCATGGCGATCCGGCGGCGCGAGCTGCACGATCGCGACATCGAGCGGGATCGTCCGCGACGTGAACAGCTCCGGGATGTCCGACAGGAACACCGGCATGAAGTCCGCGCGCCCCTCCGCCACCGCGGCCCGCACGTGCGGCCCCACGAAGAACGACACGCTGCGGATCCGCTCCGCGACGTCGGGCGCCGCGAACGGCGCCGGTCCGCCGGTGTGCAGGTGATAGAGCCGCACGCCCTCGAGGTCGGCGCGCGCGACGAGCGCATCGACGAGCGGGGTCGGCGTCGCGGCCGCACCGTGGACGAACACGCGCGCCCCGGAGGGCACCTGCGCGATTGCCTCGGCCGCCGTCACGGCGCGCGAGGCCCAGGAGGCATCCAGTTCCATGCCGCGAACCTAGCCGGGCCGGCCCCATCAGGCCGAGCACTTACGCGACGATCCCACCGAGTCTCAGGGTTCGCTTGACACCCCGGGGGCTCGCCGGTAGAAAGCAGCCCCAACCCGGGGATATAGCTCAGCTGGGAGAGCGCGTGAATGGCATTCACGAGGTCAGGGGTTCGATCCCCCTTATCTCCACCACTTAAGAGGCAGCGATTGCTGCCTTTTTCGTTTTCGGCTCGGTCGCTCTGCCCAAACTCTGCCCAAGGTCGTCAGGTGACCACTCGGCGGAGGGCCCATCGAGCAGCCGGACGGTTTCGTTAA
>JAEUJX010000279.1 GCA_016794545.1 Myxococcales bacterium | reverse complement strand
GCTCCTCGCGAAGAACGCGAACGACACCTCGGCGCTGATCGTGCTCGGCCGTCTCAACAAGGCGACCGGCGACGAGGCGCGCGCGCTCGAGATGTGGAGCAAGGCCGTCGGCATCAAGGACTCCGACGCGACGACGTGGCTCCTGATCGGCGAGACGCAGAAGGCCGGCGGCAAGAACAAGGACGCGCGCGCGGCCTACGACAAGGCGCTCGCGCACGCATCCGCGAAGGACATGAAGAAGAAGGCGCTGCGCGCGCTCGCCGACCTCGCGCTCGCGACCGGCGACAACGACGGCGCCAACCAGTACTTCAAGCAGTTCCTCGATCTCGATCCGAACAACGCGCAGCTGTGGATCGAGCGCGGCGACGCGATGCTCACCGCCGGCAAGCGGGACATCGCGCTCGAGTCCTACGCCGCGGCCGAGAAGCTGCTCGGCTCGGACCCCGCGCGCAAGGTGGAGGTCGTGTCGCGCCGCGGTCAGGCGCTCGAGGGGATGGGCAAGGACGACGAGGCTGTCGCCGAGTATCGCCGCGCGATCAAGCTCGCGCCGAAGGGCTACTACCTCGAGGTCGAGCTCACCGGCCGCGTGATCGACATCTACCGCCGCAAGCAGGCACTGCCCGCGCTGCTCGCGGACTACGAGAAGGCGTGGCCCGAGGGCAGCCGCGGCCACTTCGAGTGGGACACGCTCGGCAAGCTCTACGAGGAGACCGGCGCGCAGGACAAGGCGATCGCCGCGCTGAAGCGCGCCGTGCAAAAGTCGTCGTGGGAGCTCGAGACGCAGCGCCGCCTGATCGCGCTCCTCGAGAACTCGGGCCGTGACGACGAGGCGCTGAAGCAGTACGAGGCGGTCGTCGCGGCCGCGCCCGGCGAGGCGCGGTTCCAGCTCGAGCTCGCGGAGCGCTACTGGCGCCGCGGCCAGGAGAAGAAGGGCCTGGCCACGCTCGACCGCCTGCAGGGCCGGTTCCCGAGCGACGCGGGCGTGCTCTCGGCGATCGCGGACATGTACCAGCGCTGGGGCAAGGAGGACCTCGCGATCAAGCAGTACGAGCGCCTCGCGACGCTCGAGCCCGACGATCCGGGACACCTCGTGACGCTCGGCGAGCAGTACTGGCAGCGGCAGGACAAGGCGCGCGCGATCGCGACGTGGAAGCGCATCATCGCGTCGGGGAAGCCGGCCGCGTACGCGAAGCTCGGCGAGGTCATGTCGGAGCACAACATGGGCACCGACGCGATCGCCAACTACGACAAGGCGATCACCGCCGACCCCAAGAACCCCGAGTTCTACAAGGGCCGCGCCAGCGCGCACGAGAGCCAGAAGCACTACAAGGAAGCGCTCGCCGACTGGTCGAAGGTGCTCGAGCTCCTCGGGACCAAGGCGACCGACCGGCTCGCACGCCGCGACGCGCGGCGCCACTACGTCCAGATCCTCGTGCGCAAGGGCGGCGCCGATCAGCTGAACGCGAAGAAGAAGTGGGACGACAAGTTCAAGGCGGGCGATGTCGAGGCGGGCTACTTCCTCGTCGAGTACTACGGCCGCGTGCAACTGAAGGGAGAGCCGCTCGCGACGCTCGAGGCGCTCCACAAGCGCGCCCCCGATGACCAGGACGTCGCGCTCGACCTCGTGAAGCTCTACCGCGGCGCGCGCCGCTACGACGAGGCGGTCGCGAGGCTGCTCGAGCTCGCGAAGGCGGTGCCGTCTCGCGAGCGCGAGGTCTACTGGCAGATCAGCGAGATCAAGCGCGAGGCGCGCAAGGACGCCGAGGCCCGCGAGTGGCAGGAGAAGGCGCTCGCGAAGAGCCCGAGCGACCCGACCGCGTACCTGCGGATCGCCGAGGGCTACGCCGAGATGCAGCAGTTCCCCGAGGCGATCGCGGCCTACGAGAAGACCGTGCAGCTCGATCCGCGCAACGCGAAGGCGCAGTTCGCACTCGCCCAGCTCTACGTCCAGGGCGGCCAGCCGATGAAGGCCGCGGAGCTGCTCCGCAGCGTCCTGCGCAACGCGAACGACGAGGAGGTCGTCGGCCGCGCGGGCCGCGAGGCGATCGACCTCGAGGAGATGACCGACACGCTCGGCGAGCTCGAGAAGGTCGTGTCGCCGCTGTCGTTCATGATGGCGCACAAGCCGATCTACCGGCGCGTGCTCGTCGATCTCTACCTCCGGTACGTGCCGCGCCTCGTCGAGCGCGAGCGCCACGGCACCGACGACGTCCGCAAGGCCGCGCGCGCGGAGCTGACGCGCGTCGGCGGCCACGGCCTCCAGCCGCTGCTCGAGGCGCTGCGCGACGAGAAGGACGCGAGCCAGCAGCGCGTCGCCGTCGCGGTGCTCGGGCACCTCGGCAACAAGGGCGCCGCGGCGCCGCTCGTGCGCATGGCCCGGCAGGAGCCGAGCAAGGACGCCCCGCGCCAGCTCGGTACGCTGCGCGAGAGCATCGACCTCCAGGTCCGCGTCGCCGCGCTCGTGGCGGCGGGCCGGCTCGGCGATCCGAGCGTGCTCGCCGAGGTCATCCCGCTCGCCGAGAACAGCGAGGTCGCGATGCGCGAGGCCGCGACGTTCACCCTCGGCCGCTCGGGCGACAAGCGCGCGGTCGCGCCGCTGCTGAAGCTCGTGAGCGATCGACGTCCGAGCGTGCAGACGCTCGCCTGCCTCGGCCTCGGCCAGGTCGACGATCCGCGGGTCGTCCCCGCGCTGATCGCCACGCTCGACGACACGCGCCGCGAGGACGCGACGCGGGCGGCGTGCGCGTACGCGATCGGGACGCGCAAGCTCGCCGCCGGTACCCCTGCCCTGCTCCGCGCGCTCGCCGACAACCGCGGCGAGGCCCAGCGGCTCGCGGCGTGGGCCCTCGGCCAGATCGGCGAGCCGAAGACCGTCGGGCCGCTGATCCGGGCGTACTTCTCGCGCGTCGGCCGCGGCGGCGAGGAGCTGGTGTGGGCGATCGGACGCACGAGCGGCGCGAACGTCGCCGCGACGACCTACTCGCGGTTCGGCGAGTACCCGCTGCGCAACGACAAGTACAACCAGGCCGAGGCGATCGCGAACCTGCCCGGCGATCTGCCGCGGCCCGGCGCGAGTCCCAAGCTCGTCGTCGATCACGCCGACAGCATCGCGAAGGGCCTCCTCGACGCGCTGTCCGAGCACCGCGACGTCGTCGTGGCCGTGCTCGCGGACCTCGACACCGAGCCGGTGCGGCTCGGGCTCGGTGCGCTGACCCCGGGCGCGAGCGATCCGAAGCTGACGGCGGCGTTCGCCACGATCGCGACCGCGATCGCGCCGGCGGTGACCGCTCAGCTCGCGAGCGAGGACCCGAAGGTCCGCGCGCTCGCGGTCAGCGTCGTCGCGAAGCTCGACGGCGGCAAGGTCACGGGCGCCGACGCGGCGATCGCGAAAGCCCTGACGGATCCCGCCGATCAGGTGCGCGCGAGCGCGATGAACGCGATCGCGACGCTGTCGCTGCGCCGCGGGGCGCCGCCGCCGGAGCTCCTCGCCGCGCTGACGAGGACCTTGGCGACGGCGCCGTGGGCGGATCGCCGGGTCGCCGCGCTCGCGCTCGGCCGGCTCGGCGGCGCCGCGGACACCGGCGCGCTGATCAAGGCAAAGAACGATAGCTCGAGCTTCGTGCGCGAGGCCGTCGCGATCGCGCTCGGCGGTGCGATCGCGAGCCCCGGCGCGCTCGACGCCGTGCTGGAGCTCTCGAAGGACGAGGTCGCGCAGGTGCGGGCGGCCGCGGCGCGCGCCCTCGCCGGCTCGAGGGACGGCCGTGCCACCCAGCGTCGGAGCGAGCTGGCCGCCGACCCGGACCCGGTCGTCCGTGCGGCGCTCACCGGTCCCTGACCCGCGTCTACCTTCTACCCTCGCACCGCCTTCGGCGGTGCTGCGCGGCCGGACCTTGCCCAAAAAGCCAGCGATCCTAAGCGATCTGGCGGGGTCCCTTCTTTGACCGCGGATCTCGGCAAGGGGTAGAATTCCGAGCGCATGGATGTGGGCCTTGTCTGCGACGCGTGCAGCGCGCTGACCCCGATCGGGGTGCCGCAATGTGCGCGGTGCGGCGCGGCCGTCCAGCTCGATCCGCGTCCGAAGGGCGCGAGCCGACCGCCACCCATGCACGACGCCGCGCCGAACGGCAGCGGCGGCATCACCGTGCCCGGCGTCGGCGGCGGCGGGCGCGATTGCCCGAAGTGCGGGACGTCCGTCGCGGCCGGCACCAAGTTCTGCGGCGCGTGCGGCCATCGCATGCCGCCGGAGCCCCAGGCGTTCGATGTCGAGACGCGCGTCGGCCCGTTGCGCGGCGGCATGGGCGGACCGTTGACCCCGTCGCCCGCGCTCGTGCAGGCACAGACCGCCGGCAAGTCGGGCCGCTCGACGCTGTTCTTCGGCGGCAGCGTGCAGGCCGCGCGCGCGAAGCTCACGCTGATCCGAGGCGACGGCGAGGACGGCGTGTCGTTCACGCTCGCCGGGCAGGAGCACGCCGCCGGGCGCGGCGAGTGTCCGATCTCGTTCCCCGACGACCCGTTCCTCTCGCCCGTGCACGCGAACTTCCTCTATCGCAAGAACGGTACGACGACCGATCTGGTCGTCCGCGACGAGGCCTCGCTCAACGGGATCTACGTCCGCATCCACGGCACCGTGAATCTGGTGTCCGGATCGACGGTCCTGATCGGTGAGCAGGTGCTCACCGTCTCGAATGCCGTGCAGCCCGAAGACCTGCCGGACACCGAGGGCACCTACTACTCGGCGTCGATGCCGCGGCCCGCAAACATCGAGGTCCGCCAGAGCCTCCGTGGCGGCGCCGTCGGCTGGGTCTTTCGCATCGAGTCCGAAGCGGTCGTGATCGGCCGCGAGGGCAACGACATCAACTTTCCCGAGGACCCCTTCATCTCCGGACGACATGCGGAGCTGCGGGCCTCGGGTGGCGTACTATCCGTGACCGACCTCGGATCGCGGAACGGGACGTTCGTTCGCGTGAATCGCGAGCAGGTCCTGAAGCACGGCGACTACGTGTTTCTGGGTCAGCAGCTACTTCGCGTGGAAATCGTCTAGATTGACTCTCTAGGCCGGGAGCCTCCATGACCGTCTGCAATCGTTGCGGGAAAGAAAACCAGGATCACTACAAGTTCTGCCTCGGGTGCGGGGCCGAGCTCACCGCTGCCTCCAAGGGGGCGAGCGGTGGCGGTGACATGGCGATGATGAAGACGATGATGCAGGACCCCGGGCAAGGTCCGCTCGCCGGGTTGCCGCCGCGCGGGCCCTCGGGTGCGATGCCGGGCGCTGGTCCCGGTCCCGGTCCGATGGGTCCCGGTCCGGGCCCGATGGGACCGGGTCCGATGGGTCCGGGTCCCGCCGGCGCGCCGCCGCGGTCGACCGGCTCCGGCATGCCGGGGATGCCCCCTCCGGGGCCGCTGGGCGGTCCCGCGATGCCCCCGCCGATGGGGCCGCCGCCGGGCGTTCCGGGCTTCTCGCCGAGCTACGTGCCGCCGAGCGGCCCCGCGCCGATGGGCGGTCCGATGCAGCCGGGCCCCGCGCCGATGGGGGCCCCCGCTCCGATCGGCGCCCCCGCGGCCGCCGGTGGGATGCGCCGCTGCCCGTCCTGCGGCAGCGATGTCCCGCCGACGTTCCGGTTCTGCGGCACGTGCGGCTTCCGCATGGACGAGGGCAGCGCGCCCGCGCCGATGCCGATGCCGCCCGGCCCCGGCTCCGCGCCGGCGATGGCTCCGGCCGTGCGCCGGATCTCGATGACGCTGATCCGCCCGGACGGCAGCGAGGGCGGCAGCCACGAGCTCCGGCAGGGCGAGAACAAGCTCGGCCGCAGCTTCGGCCCGGTGTTCGAGAACGACGGCTACCTGTCCCCGATCCACGCGCAGCTCGAGCTGCACGGCACCACCGGCGTCGTGCGCGACCTCGACAGCCTGAACGGCGTGTTCGTGAAGATGACCGGCGAGGAGGAGCTGACCTCGGGGCAGATCCTCCGCATCGGCCAGGAGCTGCTGCGCTTCGAGCTGATCGCTGCGCCCGAGCCGACCGCCGATGGCACCGAGCTGATGGGGAGCCCGAACCCGGGCTACTGGGGCAAGCTGACCGTGATCATCGGGCGCGACATCACCGGCGCGGCGTTCCCGCTCCTCGGCGAGAGCGTCACGCTCGGCCGCGAGCGCGGCGAGATCAACTTCCCCGACGACGGCTACGTCTCCGGGCTGCACGCGCGCGTGACCCTGCGCGACGGCCGCGTCTACCTGCAGGACCTGGGTAGCTCGAACGGCACGTTCATCAAGGTGAACGGCGAGCGCGCCATCGGTCACGAGTCGTTCGTGCTGCTGGGTCAGCAGCTGTTCCGACTGAACCTCGCCTGAGCCGTTACTTCTTCGGCTTGGAGATGTCGAGGTCCTCGACGGACGGCCCCGTGTCGTTCTTCTCGACGAACGTGAAGCCGTCCTTGATCTTCAGCTGACCGCCCGGGTCGAAGATGATGAGGACGTCGACCTTCTCGTTCGGCTTGCCGCCGGGCGCCTCGACGATCAGCTCGCTGTCGCTCGCGAACCGGACGACGGTGCCCTGGCGCGACCCGAAGTAGACCTTCACGTTGCGCGGGCCGTCGTCGATGAAGCGATTGCCCTTGATGCGAACGTACGTGCCACCATCCACGTCGCCCCGCTCGGGCTCGATCCCCGTCACCTTGAGCTTGGTGTCTTTGTCGCCGCAGGCGGAAGCCGCGAAGGCGAGGAAAAGCACCGGAAGCGCCAGACGCATCATGATGGCCCGAACGTACCGAATTTCCGTCGGCAGTGCCAACTCCTACCTACGCACCGCCTCCGGCGGTGCTGCACGGCCCGGCAAAGCCGGGCCGTGCGCCGGGCGTTGCTACATCAGATCACGCCGGGCCAGCGCGCGGCGCATCTTCGCGAGGGCCTGCTCCTGGAGCTGCCGGATGCGCTCGCGGGACAGGTTGTACTTGTCCCCGATCTCCTTCAGCGTGAGCTCCTGCTCGGTCCCGAGGCCGAACCGCTGGCGCAGGATGTCTGCCTCGATGGGGCGCAGCTCGCCGAGCATCGATCGCACCTCGGTCGTGAGGGCCTCCCACTCGAGGTCCTGCGTCGGTGACAGCTCCTCGCGGTCCGGGTCCTCGAGGACCTCGCCGAGCACGCGGCCTTCGTCGTCGCCGACCGGCTTGTCGATCGAGACCGACTGCTCCAGCAGCCAGCTGCGCATCTTCTCGATCTTGTCGAGCGGCATCTGCGTCGCGGTGGCGAGCTCCTCGCTCGTCGGCTGGCGCCCGAGCTGGCCCGTCAGCATGCGGCGCGCCTTCGTGAGGCGGTGCTGCGCGTCGATCATGTGGACCGGGAGCCGGACCTCGCGACCCTTGTCGGCGAGCGCGCGGCTGATCGCGTGGCGGATCCACCAGCTCGCATACGTCGAGAACCGGAAGCCGCGGCGGTAGTCGTAGCGCTCGACCGCCTTCAAGAGGCCGAGGTTGCCCTCCTGGATCAGATCCGCGAGCGCCATGCGCCCGTGGTTGAAGCGGCGCGCGATCGACACGACGAGGCGCAGGTTCGCGCGCACGAAGTCGTTGCGCGCCTCCATCGCCGCGCGGTTCGCGGCGTAGACACGGCGCAGCCACTCGGCACGCGCGCGCTCGCGGCCGAGCGAGCCGACGTCGCCGCCGCGCACGCCGATGCCGAGCGACAGGCGATCGACGGTCTGCAGCGCCGCGTCGATGAACAGGTGATCGACGTCCTCGGTGCGCAGCTTCCGCGCGGCGCGCGCGACGAGCTTCGGCCACGTCTTTGCCTCCGGGCGCTCCGCCGCCTTGCGCAGCGTCTTCGCCTCGCCCGGAAGCGGGGTCACCGCCTCGACCGCCGCGAGCAGCGGCTCGACCGCCGGCGCGTGCGAGAGCGTGGTCTCCCACAGCATGATCTCGAGGGCCTCGATCTCGCGCGCGGAGGTGAACTCCTCCTCGGGCCGCAGCACGTCGAGCGCGGCCATGTCCCGGAAGTACATCGAGAGGTACGTCCCGCCGTCGGGGCGCTTCTTCTCCGCGGCGGTCTCCTCGCCGTCTCCGGCGAGTGCCTCGGCCTCGAGCTCCGGCTCTGCGTCGTCGGCAACCGCCGGCTCGGCCTTGGCCCGCTTCGCCTTGGCCGTCACCCGGGCTACCCGCCCGGCCTGCTTGCGCTGCTGCTTCGCGCTCCCGAATCCGGTAGCCCCCAACTTCGTGACGAGTGCTGCCATCGAGCTGCCTTTCGAGCGCGAGTCGCGCTTGGGTATCAGACGCGCGACGGGGCCAAATGTTTTGGCGTGTCCGCGTATGGAGAGGGAGACACCCGAAGCGGCCACGTTATTCCAAGGAAACGGGAGTAACCCCCCGTAAGCCCTGGAGATCAGGCCGCCGCGGGGTCCTTCCGCTCTGCGAGGACAATGATGTGGCGGCTCTGGTTGCCGAAAAACCGGCCGCGCGTGTGGTAACCGCCCGAGACCTCGAGCACCCGGAAGCCCGCAGCGTGCATGAGCTTGCCGACCTCGTGCAGGGAGTAGGCCCGTACGGAGATCTCCTGCTCGAGCTGCCGACCGTCGTCGAACACGACGGAGCGGTTCACCTGGATGCGGGAGCTGAAGTAGTTGAGCTCGACTTCCTCGAGCACGACGCAGCCCTCGCCTTCCCACCACACGCGCGTGGGCAGGTCCGCGATCACGTAGTCGCGGTTCAGGATCTCGATCATCACGCGGCCGCCCGGCTTCAGCGCGCGCGCGATGTTCGCGATCGTCTTCTTGTTCGTCTCGTCATCGAAGTAACCGAACGTCGAGAACATGCAGTACGCGCCGTCGAACTGCGAGTCGAAGTCGAGCTCGCGCATGTCGCCGCGCACGAAGTTGATCTCGAGGCCGCGCCGCATCGCCTCCTCGCCACCGCGCACGAGCAGCGGGGTCGAGAGATCGAGACCGACGACGTGGAAGCCGCGCGCCGCGAGCTCCATCGCGTGACGGCCGTAGCCGCAGCCGACGTCGAGCACCTGCGCGCCGGGCTGCAGGCCCATCGAGTCGATCACGAACTCGGCCTCGGCCTGCGTCGCCTGCGGCGTCAGGAACGGCAGCGTGCGCAGGTAGTCCTCGTCGAACAGGTCGACGAACCACGGCTTGCCGCGCGACTTCGCTTCCTTCGCGCCCTGCGGCGGTGGGGTCGGCGCCTTGCTGACCTTCGCCGGCGGCGCTGGGGGAGCCTTCGGAGGGTGCGCCGCGGTCGGCGGCGGCGGCGGCGGGCCGTGCGGGACCGGGTGCGCCTTGTCGCCGACGTGGCCCTTGTCGGTCGAGGTCGCGGCCGCGGCGTCCTTCGCCAGGTCGGGCTTGCTCTCCTTGCCCGTGAACGGCGGCGGATGCGACGGCGCGCGCTTGCGGTCCGCGCTCGGCGGCGGAGGCGGCGGCGTGACAGCGGCGGCCTGCGGCACGCTCTTCAGCGGCACGTCCTCGACGTCGACCTCGAACTCGCCGGAGCTGTCGGCGCGCGCCTCGAGATCGTTGAGATCGATCTCGGCGAGCGACTGCGGCTTCTCCTCGGCGGGCTCGATATCGAGCGCCGTCAGCGGCTGCGTCGACGTGATCGAGGCCGGCGGCTGGAGCGGCGACGACGTGCCCGGCGCCGGCGCGCCGGTGGCGATCGCAGCTCCCGGCTCCGCCGAGCCCGCGCTCGCCGCGCGCACCGCCTCGCGCACCTCCTCGAGATCCTCCTCGGAGAGCGCCATCGTCTTCAGACGCTCGCGCGTCTGCACGCGCGTCGGCGGAGGAGGAGGCGCCGGCGGATCGCCGGGATCGGTCGCCGCGCGCGTCACGCCGATCAACTTCGCGCCGGTCGAATCGGGCACGGTGGGCGCGCTGACGAGGCCCGCCATGTCGACGTCGACCTCGACGCTCGGCGGCGGGCTCGGATCGGTCTGCACGCGCGACGGCGCGATCGGCGGCCTCGCCGGCGCCGTCGAGCTCGACGAGCTCGGATCGGCGAGGCCCAGTGCCTCGAGGTCGACGGCCGTCATCTCGCGCGTCTTCATCTCGAAGTCGGCGGCCTCCCCCGGCGCGCTCGGCGGATCGATCACCGTCTGCACCGCGTCGGGCGCCACCGGATCGGAGAAGCTCGGCTCCGCGATCACGCGCGGCACCGGGTCGGACGTGTCGCTCTTGAAGCTGTACGCGATCGACATCGCGAGCGATGGATCCTCGGGGACCGGAGCGACGACCGGCGGCGTCGTCGTGCGCCGCGGGACGTTGTCGCTCGGCACGCGCAGACCACCGCCGCGGCGGCGGCGCCGCCGGCGCTCCGCGGTCGTCATCCCCGCTTCCATGTCGGAGAGCGAGTGCGCGCCGGAGTCTTCGTCGCGCTTGCTCACCGCGTGCGCCTCCCGATGCGCTCGCCGAAGCGAACCGGCTGCGCCACGTCGCCCGCGAGCGTCGCGACGCCGGGCGGCAGCAGCATCACCACCGTCGAGCCGAGCAGGAACGCACCGAGCTCGTCGCCCTTGTGCACGCGCCTGCCGGACAGCTCGATGCGCCGGCGTTCGCGCAGCCCGCGGAAGCTCGCGCTGTCGGGGGCG
>JAEUJX010000257.1 GCA_016794545.1 Myxococcales bacterium | reverse complement strand
ATCAGGACATCGAGGCGGGCGAGCACGTCGGGGCCGCCCGGGAGATCGCGGATCTCCTCGAGCGTGTAGCCGGAGAACGCGAGCGTGGACAGGCCGAGCGCGCGGGCGGCGTCGAGCAGCGCCGCGGCGGCCTCGGGCTGCTGGAGCGGCTCGCCGCCCGAGAGCGAGAGGCCCTCGATGTCGGGCTGCGCGGCGAGCTGTGCCGCGAGCTCGGAGATCGGGACGACGCGCCCACCCTCGGTGGGGTGGGTGGTCGGGTTGAAGCAGCCCGGGCAGGCGAGCGTGCAGCCCTGGAACCAGACGACGAAGCGGGCGCCCGGGCCGTTCGCGCGCGAGCGCGGCTCGACGCCGTGAACGCGCGCGGTGATCGTGTTCACTTGCCCGGCTTGGGCACGGCCGTGGCCGGGAGCGCGCCCGTCGATGCGGGCTGGACGTCGATCTCCTTGAGGAGGAGGTCCGGCGTCACGATGCCCGACTCGATGCCGCCCGACGGCACGAAGCCGTCGTCGGTGCCGCCGGTCAGCTTGAGCTGCAGCTGACCTTCCGTCGCGGCGAGGAAGTTGTACGTGGTCAGCTCCTTCGAGACCGCGAGCACGTCCTTCCACGCCCGCATCGGCACCTCGGCGAGCTGCACGCCGCGCACGAGCTCCTCCTTGCCGCTCGGGAGCACGCGATACGCGAGCACGGCCGGCGGTGGGATCTCCTGGTCCGTCGACTTGATCATCTGCACCAGCTCGCGTCGCGACCACTCGGGCGCCGCGGTGATCGCCGCGTCGTCGAACCGGCGGATGATCAGGCCGTACTTGAGGCCCTCCGCCCGGGCGGCGGCGATCAGGCGGCCCTTCAGCTGCGCGCGCGGCGTGGTCTGCTTGCCACTGACGAACAGATTCGTCGCGCTGCCGTGGAACGCGCCGCCCTCGGCGGTGCGCCGCGCGTGGCCGTTCGACGACTGGCCCTTCTGCGAGGGCGTGCGCGAGGTCAGCAGCGTCTTCAGCGTGCCGTCCTTCACGACCTCGACGCGCTGGGCGGCGACGCCCTCGTCGTCGATCTTGTAGCCGCCGATCAGCGCCTTGCCGCCACCCTCGTGGGCGGTCGGATCGTCGACGATCGACAGGTTCGGCGACATCACGCGCAGGCCGACCTTGTCGGTCAGCGCGCCGCCGAAGCGCTTGGCCTCCTGCGGGTTCAGGCCCTCGGGCACCGGCGTACCGCCGAGGTGCGGCGCGAGCGCGAACCGGAGCAGGCCCACGGCGCCCTCGCCCTCGAACAGCACCGGGCCGGTGTAGCGGTCCATCACCGGCGCCTTCTGGAGCGCGGCGATCGTGTCCATCAGCTTCTTCGACTCGGCCTTGAGCTCGTCGTCGCTCGGCAGGTCCTTCGCGGTGCGGCCGTAGCGCAGGAAGTACTGCGCCAGCGGCTGGCCGTCCTCGGCGACCCCGGTGGCCGCGATCACCACGCCGCTCGCGCGGCGCGTGTCGGTGACGCTCGTGCCCTCGGTCGTGATGTACCAGCGGCGCTCGAGGTAGCTCGTCACGGCGACGCGCGAGTCGCGGATCTCCGGGCGGTCGCGGAACCCGGCGGAGATCGCCTTCGCGCGGGCCTCGAGCTCGTCGAGCGGCTCGAGCACGGGCACGAGCACGGGATCCTCGCTGACCATGGCCTTCTCGGAGGTCCAGGCCGGCACGTCCGTCGGGCGCGCGCCGCTCGCACGGCGGTGCTCGAGCTTCGCGCGCAGCTGGATCAGCGCTTCCTTGTACGCGCCGTCGGTCACGAGCCACGCCGCGCGCCGCGCGATGCGCGCGTTCGACTCGACGGGCAGGTTGATCGCGACGACGGCGTCGATCTCCTCGGCGTTCGGCACGCTGAAGTTGCCGTTGTCGAGCGTCGGGGCGAGCTGCACGCGCACGCGCGCCTCGAGGTTCACGAAGTGGCGGTTGCGCTTGCTCGTGGTCTGGCCGAGCGACGCGGCGGCGTCGTTGACGTCGACCTCGGTGACCTTGTAGCTGATGTGATACGGGCGCGGGTTGTTCGGGATCTCGAGCGACGTCATCGCCCGGTTCATCTCCTCGGCGATCGCGTCGAGGATCTCGTCGGTCACGGCCTTGGACGGCGGACCCTTCGCGGGCTCGGCCTTCGGGGCCGCGCCGGCGATCTGCGTGGTCGCGGGGACCAGCGCGAGGAGCGCGGCCGCGAGGAGTGCTCTCGTGCTCACGGAGCCTCCTGACGGATGCTCGGCGGCTGGAGCAGCGGTGGGCGATCGGGCGGGATGAAGCCCTTCTCGATCTCCAGCTTCTCGATCAGCAGGCTCGGCGCCGACGCGGACACCGGCACCCAGCCGCTCTCCGCACCACACACGCCGTTGAACGTCTCGATCTCGCGGCTCGCCGCGCGGATCGACTGCAGGGCGACGAGCGGCGTCCCAGAGATGTCGATGCCGCGCACGAGCTCGCGCTTGCCGTCGGGATAGATCTTGTACGCCATCACCGGGTTGACCTTGAACGCCTGCGGCGCGAACGCCGACGTGTTCGTGAAGCCGCCGCTGATGTCGGTGAAGATCATCCCGTACGGCCGCTTCTGGCGCTTGACCTCCTCGATCAGCAGCTTCTCGAGGTCGGCGCGCGGGACGCTCTTGCTCACCTCGACGACGAGGTTGCCCTGGCGCGCGACCGCCGGGAGGCCCGGCGAGCGGCGGCCGTGGCCGTTGCTCGACATGAAGCCCTTGATCGGATTGCGACCCATCAGGAAGCCGACGAGCTTGCCGCGATCGATCAGCGGCACCTTCGACGCCTTCACGCCTTCGTCGTCGAACCGGTAGAACCCGTTCAGCTGCATGCCGTTGAGCGTGACGATCATCGGATCGTCGTACACGGACAGCCACTCGGGCGCGATGTCCTTGCCGACGTACGACGCGAACGTCTGACCGCTCGTCGTGTCCTTCTGGCGGTGACCCTCGATGCGGTGGCCGAACACCTCGTGGAAGAACACGCCGGCGGCGCGGCCCTCGAGGATCGCCGGGCCGACGTACGGCTCGGCGAGCGGCGCGTCGTGGAGCGCGTCGAGGTCGCCGGTCACGGTCGCGATCATCTTGTCGACGTCGGCGTCGTTGGGGAGGTCGGAGGGCTGGCGGCCGAACCGCTGCTCCAGGCGAGACAGGCTCATCCCGTCGTCGGCCTTCACGCCGACGGACACCGAGAGCTGCGCGTTGGTCCACGACAGCTGGATCTGGGATCCCTCGCTGTTCACGAACCAGGCGGTGTTCTGCTGGAACACCACGCCACAGGAGCCGCGCGTGGCCGACCCCTTGAGCGCGCGGGCGCTGCAGCGCTTCAGCCGATCGACCCACTGCTGCTTGTCGAACGCGAGCTTGATCGGCGCCTCGACGTAGACCTGCGGCTCCGACGCCGCGAAGTCGGGCGCGGTGGCGCGGGTCTTCAGCGTCGACTGATCCTGGCGCACGTACCCGAGCGCGGTGACGGCCTCGCGGTAGCGACGGTCGGTCTCGAGCCAGAGTGCGTTGGAGATCGACTGCTTGTCCTCGCCGAACGGCACGACGCCGCGGCGGGTCAGCGGGGAGTTGAGCCCGTTGTCGTCGCTGGCGAGGTCGCGCGTGTTGTCGAGCGCCGGGTCGCCGACGCGGACCTCGACGTCGAGGTTGCGGGCGGTGTCATCGGAGTCGGTGATGAGGGCGCCGCCCTCGGCCTCGAGGCTGACCACCCGCTGCTCGACCAGCTGGTAGGCGAGGTAGTAGGCCGGCTCCTTCTGCTTGCGCAGGGCGGCCATCTCGCGCTCGGTCTCGGCCTTCATGATGTCGAGGATCGGGCTGCGCTTGTCGGGCGCGTTCCCGTCCAGGGGCTGGCTCCGGGTCACGTCGATCTTGGCCGGGATCGCGGGCAGCTCCAGCTTGACGTCCGCCTGCGCCGGCGGCAGCGGCTTCGGCTCGGGCTTCGCGGCGGGTCCGCCGCCGTTACCGGGGCACCCCATGAGCCCGACGGCAGCGCCGAGCGGAAAGATCCATCGCATATGGCCGAAACGATAGCACGTATATATTCTGTGCCAGTGGCAGTGGATCGACCGACCGTCCTGGTGATCCACGGCGACGCCGACGAGCTCGACGCGCTGACGCGCCTGTTCGAGGCGAGCGGCTTCGACGTCATCACCGCGATCACGGGCTTCCGCGCGCAGGCGCACCTCGAGGGCGACCGCCGGATCGACGTCGTCGTTGCGCCCTGGGACGCGCAGTACCGGGTCGGCGGCGAGGTCTATCGGTGGTGTCTCCAGCGCCGCTACGACCTGCGTGACCAGTTCGTGTTCGTCGGCGGCGACGTGCCCCCCGAGTTCGATCAGACCGTCGCGGGCCGCTGCCTGGCGGTCCCGGCCACGCGGCCCGCGGACATCATGCGCGTCGCCGTCGCGACCGTGCGGCGCCGCGCCCAGCTCGAGGAGATGCGCGACGCGTGGGCCGAGACCGATCACGGCAAGCCGCGCCTGATGCTCGTCGACGACGAGCCCGTGCTCCTCATGGTTATGGGCGACCTGCTGGGAGAGTCC
>JAEUJX010000256.1 GCA_016794545.1 Myxococcales bacterium | reverse complement strand
GCTCGGCGAGCAGGCCGACCTCCGCGCGCGCGACGCGAGCCTCTACGACGCGATCCCGCTCGACATCTACATCGACGCCGGCGTGCGGATCGACACCGACGTCGGCGTGTTCGAGGTCACCGTGGCCAACGCGCTGGGGCGACTGCGGTGAGAGCGCTCGTCCTCGCCGTCGCCCTCCTCGCGTTCGCCGTTCCGAGCCGCGCCCGCGCCGACGACGACGACGACAAGCCCGAGCTCCAGAAGATGCGCTTCGTCGAGCGCGGCGCGAACCTCCACGTCACCGCCTCGATCGCGAAGCTGTTCGACCGCGCCGCGTACGAGGCGCTCGACTCCGGCTTCTCCTCGACGGTGCTGATCCGGATCTGGATCTATCCGAAGGACGGGAGCGATCCGGTCGCGTTCATGGGCGTCACGCGCCAGGTGCTCTACAACCTGTGGGACGAGGTCTACGAGCTCAAGTTCGACGAGCCCGGTGGCAAGAAGATCCTGAAGGAGAAGCGCAAGGCCGAGGCACTCAAGCGGCTGTCGTCGCTCGACGATCTCGCCGTCGCGTCGCTCTCCGCGCTGCCCTACGACCGGATCTTTCTGCTCGCGATGGAGATCGAGCTGAACCCCGTCGATCCGAAGCTGCTCGCGGAGGTCCGCCGCTGGCTCTCGCAGGGCACGGGCGGCGGGCTCGATCGCGGCGGCGCGTTCTTCGGGTCGTTCGTGTCGGTGTTCGTGAACCCCAAGATCGCGGAGGCCGACCGCGTGCTCCGCATCCGCTCGCAACCCTTCTACCGGCCGAAGCCCTGATGCGCCCGAGGCTCTCCCTCCGGTTCCGGCTGACGCTGCTGCTCGCGGTGAGCGTGATGCTGCCGCTCGTCGTCGCGTACCTGCTCGTCGGCCAGCTCGGCAAGACCGCGGCCAACGTCGCCGCGAGCGATGCCGAGGCGCGCGTCGAGTCCATGGAGAAGGCGACGCACCGCTATCACGAGCTCGTCAACATGACGAAGCGCGTGCAGGGCGAGATCGCCGAGCGCCTCGCGAAGCGCCCCGACCTCGCGGCGCTCGATCCGGGCGCCGACCTGAAGGCGATCATCGAGGCCCCGTCGGAGGCCGGGCTGCGCGCGATCGCGATGCTGCGCCCCGATGGCACCGTCGTCGCCGAGGCCGCGAAGCCGCCGACCGGTCCCGCGTGGCGCGACAAGGTCGTGGACCAGGCGCTGCCGGACGGAGCCTCGCTGCGGCTGACGTTCGAGGTCTCGGCGACGCTCCAGCAGGAGCTGCAGGACCTCAAGGCCGCGATCGACGGCACGCGCCGCGTGACGCAGATCCAGAGCGCGCTCCCCGAGAGCTACCAGCTGACGTTCCTGATCCTGATCGCGCTCGCGGGCGTGCTCGCCGCCGGCATCGGCGTCGCGTTCTCGATGCCGCTGACGCGCCGGCTCGAGGAGCTCGCGGAGACCGCGCGCAAGGTGTCGGCGGGCCAGCTCGACGCCCGCACCGACGTGCGCGGCCGCGACGAGGTCGGCGTCGTCGGCGAGTCGATGAACACGATGCTCGACACGCTCGACGAGAGCCGCCGCCAGATCGAGTACCTCCAGCGCATGGGCGTGTGGCAGGACGTCGCGCGCAAGCTGGCGCACGAGATCAAGAACCCGCTCACGCCGATCCAGCTCGCGGTGCAGCAGTGCGTGTCCTCGTACAAGGGCGACGACGCCCGGTACCAGAAGACGCTCGCCGAGGCCGGCAAGATCGTCGAGGAGGAGATCGCGGCGCTGACGCGGCTCGTCGACACGTTCCGCACGCTCGGAGCGCTCCCGAAGGTCGAGGCCGCGCCGATCGCGCTCGCCGACGTGATCGAGGAGCTCAAGCTCGACCCGAGCATGGCCGCCCGGCTGACGCTCGTGCCGCCGGCCGCCGCGGTCACCGTGCGCGCCGACAAGCTCCTGCTCAAGCGCGTGCTCGCGAACCTGGTCGAGAACGGCATCCACGCCGGGCAGGAGGCGGGCAACGCCGGGGACGTCGTGGTCTCGTGGGCGGGTGACCCGCGACGAGACGTCGTCGCGATCACCGTCGACGATCACGGCAAGGGCGTCGCCGAGGATCGGCGCGAGAAGATCTTCGAGCCCTATGTCACGACAAAGGCGACAGGTACGGGACTCGGGCTCGCCATCGCACGCAAGCTCGCCATCGAGCACGGCGGCGAGCTCGCCGTCGCTCCCGAACGAGCCCCTACCGGCGGAGCGCGGTTCGTGGTGTCATTACCTCTTCGTGGGCCAGAGGCGTCTCTGTCATAGGTTCGTACCGGGGCTCCTGCTCGTCGCGGCGTGCCTACCGCCCGACGACAAGGTCGCGAAGCCCGTCGTGCCCGTCGATCCCGACGTCGCGGCGCTCGTCCACACCTGGGTCGTGGCCGATCACATCGTCGGTGCGAGCAGCGCGATCACGGCGTCCGAGGCGGCGAGCTTCCGCGGCCGCCACATCGAGATCTCGCGGATGGGATACGTCTCGCCGTGGCAGGGCACGTGCGAGGAGGCCGGTCGCACCAAGCGCACGCGCTCGCTCGGCGAGATCATCGGCGAGCTCGACATGTCGTCGTCCGCGGCGAGCGAGGCGACCGCGTTCGGCCTCGCCGATCCGGTCGTCGAGTACCGCCTGTCGTGCACGGATCGAAAGCGGCCGCCGCCGCTCACCGTGTTCGTCTCCCACGGCCGCGCGATGACCTGCTACGGCGGGGTCTGCTTCCTGATGAAGTCGAGCTAAGTCCGCGCGGGGCCAGCTGAACATTTCTTGTCACTGACGCGCGAGCGGCTGCGTTGGTCGGGGTGAAAGGACCCCGAACCATGGCAACGTCGATCGCTCCCCCCGCGTCCCGCATGAATCCGCACTTCCCCACCTCCCAGCAGGGCGCACGGACCGGCGCCGAGCTGTTCACGCTGGACGGCAAGACGCTACCGCTCGTCGCGTCGACCCTGACCGCGCAGGCGCAGGGCGGCATCGCGCGCCTCGTGCTCGAGCAGGCGTACGTCAACAGCCACGACGAGACGCTCCAGGTCACGTACCGCATGCCGCTGCCGGCCGAGGGCGCGGTGAGTGGCTACGAGTTCGAGATCGCGGGTCGGGTCATCCGCGGCGTGGTCGACAAGAAGCACGCGGCGCGCGAGCGGTTCGAGCGCGCGATCGCGAGCGGCCAGACGGCGGCGCTGCTCGAGCAGGAGCGGAGCGACATCTTCACGCAGCAGATCGGCAACGTCCCGGCGGGCGAGACCCTCATCGCCCGCATCGTGATCGACCAGCGCCTCGCGTGGCTCGCCGAGGGCGAGTGGGAGCTCCGGTTCCCGACGGTGATCGGTCCTCGCTACTGCGGCACCGCCGAGACCATCAGCGACGCGCGCGCGACGCACGTCAAGGTCGCGACCGAGGACACCGGGGTCCGCCTCAAGATGACGCTGTCGATCGGCGACGCGCTCGACGGCCGCAAGCCGAGCTCGACGACGCACCAGCTCGCGCACCAGGCCGACGGCACGATCGCGCTGTCGACCGGCACGCGGCTCGACCGCGATCTCGTCGTGCGCTGGCCGGTCGCGAAGCCCGAGGTCGGGGCTTCCCTCAACGTCGCCCGCGGCGACGGCGCGGATGCGTTCGGGCTCGTGACGATCGTGCCACCGCAGAATCCGGGCAAGCACGCGGTCGCGCGCGATCTGCTCGTGCTGCTCGACACCAGCGGCTCGATGAGCGGCGGTCCGCTCGACAAGGCGAAGCAGGTCGTCGCGCTGTTGATCGACTCGCTCACCGAGCGCGATCGGCTCGAGCTGATCGAGTTCTCGAACAGCCCGCGCCGCTACAAGTCCGAGCCGATCATCGCGACGGAGAAGGCGAAGGCCGAGGCGATCAAGTGGGTGCGCTCGCGCACCGCCGACGGCGGCACGGAGATGCGCCAGGCCGTGCTCGAGGCGCTGCAGCCCCTGCGGCTCGGCGCGCAGCGCCAGGTCGTGGTCGTCACCGACGGGTACGTCGGCGGCGAGCAGCAGATCCTCCGCGTGCTGCACGACAAGCTGCCGGCGAGCTGCCGGCTGCACGTGCTCGGCGTCGGCTCGTCGGTCAACCGCTCGCTCGCCACGGCGCTCGCGCGTGCGGGCCGCGGCGCCGAGGTGATCGTCGGGATCGACGAGGACGCCGAGCGCGGCGCGAAGCGGCTGTTCGATCGCACGGCGCTGCCGGTGCTGACGAACGTCGAGATCTGGGGCTCGGCGCTGGTGCGCCACGTGCCGGAGCACGTGCCCGACGTGTTCGCGGGCTCGCCGCTGATCTGCGCCGTCGAGCTGAGGCCCGAGGGCGGCGAGCTCGTCATCCGCGGCCAGCTCGCGCACGAGGCGTGGGAGCAGCGCATCCGGGTTCCCGCACTCCAGCCCGGCCAGGGCAACCAGGCGCTCGCCGCGCTGTTCGGCCGCGAGCACGTCGCCGACCTCGAGGCGCGGTCGATGCTCGAGGAGGTCGACCGTCAGATCGAGGCGATCGGGATCAAGTTCCAGATCGCGACGCGCCTGACGTCGTGGGTCGCGGTCGACGAGCGCGTGCGCGTCACGCCCGGTCCGTCGCGCCACGAGGTCGTGCCGCAGGAGGTGCCGTACGGCACGAGCGCGCAGGCGTTCGGCCTCCGCACCGCGGCGCCCGCGCAGGCGATGGCGATGAAGACGATGGCCGGCACGCTGACCGGCGGGTACGACGCGATGATGTCGCTCGACGAGGGCGCGGCCGGCGGCGCGTTCGACGAGGAGGCGCCGACCGGTGCGGACCGCTACTCGGGTGGCTTCGG
>JAEUJX010000249.1 GCA_016794545.1 Myxococcales bacterium | reverse complement strand
GTCGGCGCGGAGCCGCAGGTGCACGCCGTACGCCGGCGAAGTCGCCCCGCCGGTCGTGTCGGTGCCGTGGCTCGCAGGGTGGACATATCCGCGCTTCGGCCGGTTGTTCGGGAGGATGAACCGGATCGCGTGGTCGATCGTCCCTGCCGCGACCTCGTCGGCCGAGAACAGCAGCGGCGCGATCGGGAAGCCCGCCGCGTCCGCGCTCGAGCACTGCTCGCCGCGCAGCCCGTCCTGGTACTGCGCGCGCGTGTCCCACGCCGCGAGACAGCCGCCCTCGAACGTCGAGGTGATGTTCGCGCGCCACATCTCGTACAGCCGGCCCGCGTCCTTGTCGAACACGATCAGGTGGCAGTCCCCGTCCCCGGTACACGCATAGCCATTCTCTCCCTCGACGTTGCCGCCGGGCGGCACGGGCACCTCGACGTGATCGCAGTCGGGGCTGTAGAAGTCGCCGGTCGGCGTGAACGCGCGCTTCGGCGTGCTCGCGGTCGCGGCGAGCACCTCGATCGAGAAGTCGATCTGCATGACGTCGCCGTTGCCCCAGCCGCCGCTCGCGCGCAGCGCCGCGATCTGCGCGTCGCTGGTGCCCGCCTTCGGCACGCCCGAGACGTCGGTGTTGAAGAACATCGGCGTCTCGAAGTACGGGCCCTTCGCGCCGATCGGCGGATCGATCCGTCCGTCAAGCCCGAGGTCCGTCCCGTCGCCTCCGCCGCACGCCGCGACGAACGCGACGACTCCGACGCAGATCCGCCTATTTCGCCCCACGACGCAGATAGTAATGCACACCGCGCTGTGGGTGCGAGAGCTTGATCGCCAGGGCATTTCCCGAGGGTTTCGGCACCTTCGCGGCGAACCGGCGCTGCTTGTCGATCGGGATCGTGACGGCGTCGACAGCCGCCGTCCACCCCGGGAGCACCGCGCCACGCACTTCGATCTCCGCGTCCCATGCGGCGCCGTTCACCGGCTTCTCGATGTAGACCTGCGGCGCCGTGTTGTCGAAGCCGATCTTCAGCGTCGACACCTTCGGATCCTTCACGCCGTTGCGGTCGACCCAGTAGGTGTACGTGCCCTCCTTGAGCTTGGTGCCCGGCACCAGGATCTTCGGTCCCGGTCCGGTGAACGTCTCGTCCTTGCCCTCGGTGGCCATGTGCAGCGTGAACGGCGCGCCCTCGCCCTTGATGCGCACGGCGATCGTCGGGATCACGCTCTGGTAGTCGACGCGGTAGTTGCGGCCGTCGGCGTCGATGTCGTTCGTGGCCGCCTGCTTCGGCAGCGCGCGGCTGCCGGAGTCACGCAGGACGATGATCCGGCCCGAACCGACGGCGGCGGAGTCGCCGCTCGCCGTGGTGCAACGCAGGCGATACGCCCAGCTGCCGGCGGAGACCATGAGGTTCGCCTGCTCCTTGCCCCCCGAGACCTTCGCGGTGCGGAACTTCGCATCGCGATCCATCTCGATGAAGCCGCTGTCGGTGCACTTGCCGCCGAACGAGAACTGCACCGCCGTCGCGCCCTTCGGATCGTGGATCGTCACGCTCTCGCCGACCGACACCCGGAAGTCGAAGTAGCTCGGGATCGCCTCGATCACGCGGATCGTGCCGTTCTTCGCCAGCGTCGCGCTCTCGCCGCGGTTCATCGCGAGCTCGCCGCCGTTCGCGCCGGTCAGCTTGGCCGCCCCGCGCGTAGTGGTGACCTTGGTCTCGCGCGCGTTCATGTCGAGCCGCGACTCGCTGCCGCCCGGCGTGGCGTTCAGCGCGACCGCGCCGCCGGGCACGACGACCTTCCCCTCCGCGTTCGCCGCCGACGACGCGCGCGCCGCGCCGGCCTCGAGGGTGATCACCAGGTCCTCGCCGAGCACCGCGCGCGACCCGCCCGCCAGGTCGAGCGTGGTGCCGCCCGAGGTCAGCCTCGCGGTCGTGCCGGTGCCGACGCGTACCTTCGTGCCCTTCGCGAGCACGCCCGCGCCCGCGGGCAGCGGCTCCCACGTGGTGGAGCCGGGCTTCTGGATCTCGGCCCTCTTGCCGGTCACTTCGATCTGGCCCTCCGATCCACTCGCCACCGGACCCGCGTCGATCTCCGCCGCGTCGACCGCGGCGGCCGCGGCATCCGCCACGCCGGCGTCGATCGTGGTCACGGCGATGTCGAGCCCGAGGTCGATCGCCTTGCCGACCTCGAGGCTGATCGTGCCCCCGTTGATCGACGACACCTGCGCGTCGCCGATCGTCAGCTCGATCGAGCTCTTGCCGCCGCCCTTCGCGGTGATGCGCACCGTGCCCTTCGACAGCTTCAGGTCTCCGCCGTCGACGGCGTACGTGCCAGTACCGGTGATGTCGATGGCGCCGAGCTCGACGCCGATCTTGCTCTGCTGCGCCGTCCCGCCGAACCGCAGGATCGTGTGCGGCTGCATCGCGATCTGCGCGCCGCCGACGACCTCGAGACCCGCGCCGCCGTCCGCCGTCCGCGCGGCGTCGCCGATGAAGAACTCGGCGCCGACGTCGGCCGCCTTCCACTCGCTCTCACCCTGCTGCCGATCGACCGGCCCGTCCTTCTTCGCGAGCTTCGCGATGGCGTTGTCCTTCCTGCCACCGCAGCTCGCGACGAGCCCGAGCGACAAGGCGATCAGGACGGCAGCTCGCACGATCCTACTTGTGGAGCTCGATGTTCTTGATGGCCACACCGTTGGGATCGATCGTCACGTCGAGCTCCTGCGGCGCGAGGCCCGGAGCCGTCGCCTTGATCTTGTACGTCCCCGGCCGGAGGTCGACCTCGAACGTGCCGTCGGCGCCCGACGTCGCCTTCGCGCCGCCCGGCTCGATCGTGATGGTCGCGCCGGCGAGCGGTTTTCCGGCGCCAGCGGAGCGCACGACGCCGCGCAGCTGCCCGGGCGGCAGCACCGGCTCGAGCGTGAGCTTCGGGACCGTGTTCGCGCCCTTCGCGAGCGTCAGCGTGGTCGTCGCGGGCTTCTTGCCGTCGACGTTGACCTTGACCTCGACGCCCGCGTCGAGCGTGGTCACCCCCTTCTCGGTCTTGCCGATCGGCACGCCGGCGATCGTGTAGGCGCCCTTGTCGTCCGTGGTGCCCGTGCTCGTGCCGGTCTTCGCGACGATCTCGACCTTCGCGCCCGCGACCGGCTTGCCGGTCTCGTCGACCACCTCGCCGGAGACATCGGCCTTCTCGATCACGGTGATGTCGACCGGGTCGTGCGGGATGAACGTGCCACCGGTCTTCTTCGGTCCACCGAACCGGCCTGACAGGCCGAGGCCGCCCGTGATCATCGGCTCGTACGCGATCAGCGTCACGTCGTTCGCGGCGACATCGGCCGCGTCGATCGACGGCACCTTGCTGCCCTCGACGAACGCGAGCACCGACCACTGATCGTTGATGTGGTAGCCGGCGCTCGCGCCGAACCGGACGAGCGGGCCCGGCGCGGAGTGCGCCTCGGGCGCGCCCATCGGCGTGTCGCCGGTGCCGACGAACACGTCGACGGACGCCTCGGCGCCGAACCACAGCTTGCCGCTGGGGATCATGAGGTTCACGCCGCCGATCACCGCGTGGAACTCGGAGACGCCGAGCGACACGCGGTCCTGTAGCGAGAGCTTCTCGGGGTCGGCCGACTTCGCGCTGTTGTCGAGCCGGAACCCGGCGGAGAACGACAGGAGGCCCGGGCCCGCCTTCAGCGAGACCAGGCCGCGCGCGTCGACCGAGATCGCGGAGCCCGCGACCGACGGAGCGTCCTTGCCCGGCACCCACACGCCGACCTGGCCGCCGAACCGCAGGTTCCCCGACGCCTTCGCGGCACGGACGATCAGGTGCGGATCGCCGACGTAGCCGTCGTCACCGGACGGGGCGATGCCGAAGTGCTTGTCGTAGCGGCCGTCGAGCGACAGCCCGATCGTCAGGATCGGCGTGGCGCCGAACGCGACGGCGAGGTTGCCGATCCCGCGGCCGAACCGGTGGTCATCGGAGAGCAGCCCGGAGCGCCAGCCAAAGCCACCGAGCGTGGAGACGGCGACCGCGCCCTTGGGGAGGGTCTCCGCCGAGGGTGCGTGCAGCCCGCCGGGCATCGCGCCGTAGCCGATCGCCTGCGCGGGTGCCGCGGGCTCGGCGCCGGGCGCCGTCGCTCCGACATCCGCGGCCGGCTGGGCGGCCGCAGACGCGGCCCAGAGGGCCAACGTCGCTGCGACGTACGCGAATCCCCGCATTACCGAAAGTGTACGGGGCTTCGGTGGCTGATTTCCAGTGTGCGAAGACGTTCAATAGCGCAGCCAGCGGAACAGCTCTTTGAGGGAAGGCCGCTTGCCATATAGAAGCACACCGACACGGTAGATCTTCGCCGCCGCACGACTCACGAGGACCGTCGCGACGAGCAGGATCGCGATCGAGATCGCGACCTCGCCGAGGGTCGCCCCGCCGAGCACGTAGCGCATCGGCATCAGCATCGGCGACCACAGCGGGATCATGGTCATCAGCGAGGCCGTCGAGCCGCGTGGAGCGTTGCTCACGACCTGGAGGCACATCACGCCGATCACGAGCAGCATGGTCACCGGCATCTGGACCTGCTGTGTGTCCTGCTCCGACGACACCATCGCTCCCACCGCGGCATACATGGAGGAGTAGAAGAAGTAGCCGAGGACGAAGAACACCAGGGTGACCGTGATCTCGGTCGCCGCGAGCGGGGGCAGCGCCGCGGCGCCCGCGCCCGTGATGCCGAACCAGCCCAGCACGGTCTCGCGGTAGGCGAGCGCGAGCGCGCCGACGGACAGCCACACCGTGAGCTGGATGATCGCCGCGCCGCCGACGCCGAGGATCTTGCCGCTCATCAGCGACTGCGGCTTCACGGCGCCGACCAGGAACTCCATCACGCGCGAGGTCTTCTCCTGGACGACCGAGCGCATCACGCCGACGCCGTAGAGCGTCAGCACCATGTACAGGATGAACGCGAGCGCGTACGCGATCAGGAACGAGCCCATGCCGCTCGAGCCCGTCGCCTCGCCCGTCGAGTGCAGCGTGTTCACGAGCGGCGGCGTCAGAAGCAGGGCGATGTCGACGGCCGACATGTTCAGCTTCTCGAGCCGGACCTTGATCACCGACGCGTTGACGAACGCCTTCAGCTTCGCGCTGAAGATC
>JAEUJX010000191.1 GCA_016794545.1 Myxococcales bacterium | reverse complement strand
TGCCGGCCGCCATCATCCAGAACTGCAGCACCGGCTTGGACCGGAACCCCTCGTTGTCGTTGGGGTCGCCGCTCATCGTGCCGCGCCACTGGGTGTGCACCCAGTCGTTGTTCTGGAGCATCTCGCGGGCGACCTCGCCGTAGTGGGTCTCCCACGGATCGACCAGCGAGTAGCGCCAGATGCCGGGCACGAGCACGGCCGCGGCGACCAGCACGACCAGCATCAGCTCGAATCCGAGCGGACGCCGGCGCGGGCTCACCACGTCGGCGGGCGCGAGCTCGGCGGACATCGGGGCGACCCTATCACGGACGTGGCCGGTGATAAGGTGCCCACCGTGTCGCGGTTCCCTGATGTCTCGACGGCCGGTGCGCGCGTCCCCGCCTCGATCTTCGCCCGGCTGCGGGAGCACCTCGCCCGGTTCCCCGGCGAGATGATCCCGCTCCAGATCGGTGACACCCACCTCGCGCCGCCCCAGAACCTCGCCGAGATCGAGTGGGCACAGATGACCCCCGCCGACCTCTACGCCTACGGCGCGCCGAACGGCTGGGCGCCGCTGGTCGACGCTCTCGCCGCCAAGGCGCGCGCGCAGAACGCGATCCCGGTCACCGCCGCCGGGGTCCAGGTCACCTGCGGCGCGACGCACGCTCTGTCGTGCGCCGTGCAGGGCCTGTGCGACCCCGGCGACGAGCTCGTCCTCGTCACGCCGCACTGGCCGCTGATCCGCGGCATGGCGCTCGGCGCCAACGTCGTCCCCATCGAGTGCGTGCTCGCCGACCTCGAGGCCGCGATCACGCCGCGGACGGCCGCGATCTACTTCGCGACGCCGAACAACCCGGACGGTGCGATGCTGTCGCGCGACGACCTCGCCCGGATCGCGGCGCTCGCCGCGAAGCACCACCTGTGGATCCTCGCCGACGAGGTCTACGAGGACTACGGCTACGACGCGCGCCACGTCTCGATCGCGTCCCTGCCGGGCGCGTTCGAGCGCACGGTCACGGTGTTCTCGTTCGCGAAGAGCTACGCGCAGGCCGGCCTGCGCATCGGCTACGCGCTCGGCCCCGACGGCGTGATCGCGGTGCTGAAGAAGCTCGTCAACCACTCCGTCTACAACGTGCCCGTCGCCATGCAGCGCGCCGCGCTCGGCGCACTCACGAACGGCGCCCCGTTCCTCGCCGCGGCCCGCGCGAGCTACCTCGCCGCCCGCGATGCCGCCCGTGCGCGCCTCGCCGCGCCCGCGGGGTGCCCTCCGGGGGGCGCGTACCTGTGGGTCGACTTCCGCCGCTACACCGGCGACGATTGCATGCCGATCCTCGAGACGTGCGCCGCGGCCGGCGTCCTCCTCGCGCCCGGCACCGCGTTCGGCGACGCGTGCGGCGGCTTCGCGCGCCTGTGCTTCACCGGTGTCCCGCCGGCGCGCCTCGCCGAGGGCATCGACCGCATCAACGCCGTCCTGGCCAACCTGTGATCGCGCCCGCACGAACCGAGGACGTCTCCGCGGAGGGGCGCTGCCGTTGTCCGGGTTCGGATTCCATTCGTCCGAGCCGTGGAGACGGGCCCGGTGTGCGGTGCGCTCCATGTTGACGCGCGCGCTGGCCGAGTCCGCGTTTCTGCGCGCCGTCACCGAGTGCGATCCGACGCGGCTCGTGCGCGAGGCGATCACGTTGCCGCCGACCGTGGGCTTCGCGGTCGGCAAGGCCGCGATCGCGATGGCCCGTGGAGCGGGCCCGGTGCGAGAGGGGCTCGCGATCGCGCCTGCCGACGACGGACGAGGCCTGCCCGCGGGATGGCGGCTGATGATCGGAGCGCACCCGGTTCCCGACGATCGGAGCCTCGCGGCGGGAACGGCCGCGGTCGAGCTGTTCGAGCGCGCGTCGCCGGATGACGTCGTGCTCGCGCTGATCTCCGGCGGCGCCTCGTCGCTGATGGAGGTCCCGCGCGTCCCGTTCGACGAGTACCTCTCGATCACGTCGGCCGTGATGGCCGCGGGCGCGCCGATCCACGTGCTCAACCTCGTTCGCACCGCGCTGTCGCGCATCAAGGGTGGCGGGCTCGTGCGGGACTGCGGAGCGCGGGTGATCACGCTCGCGATCAGCGACGTGTTCTCCGATGGGATCGGCGTCATCGGATCGGGGCCGACGATCCAGGACCTCCAGGCGCGGGCAGCCCTCGTCGAGACACCGCTGCGCGACATGCTCGCGCCGGCCCTCGTCAGCGAGCTCCTGGCCGCGCGCGGTCCCGCGGCGAAGGCCGCGATCGCGGTGCGCGAGCTCGGGATCGACGCGCCGGCGCTCGAGCAGCTGGCACGGCAGCCGTATCGCGAGCCACCGCCGAGGATCGGCGACGTCGCGCAGCTCCTCGCGCCGATGCGCGCGTTCGCCGATGCCGCGGCGCGGTCACTCGACGGTGCGCGCGTGCTCGACGCGCCGCTGGTCGCGGACGTCGAGCGCTATGCCGTGCGGCTCGCCGCGGAGCCGGGCCTGGTCGTCGCGTGGGGCGAGCCGACGCTGGCGGTCCCCGCCGATCACGGCGACGGCGGGCGGGCGCAGCAGCTCGCCCTGCTCGTCGCGCGCGAGCTCGGCGGCACCGATCGTGCGGCCCTCGTCGCGGGTAGCGACGGAGTCGACGGGCCGGCGCCCGAGGGCAGGCCGGCGCCGGCGGGCGCGTTCGTCGACGGCACGACCTGGAGTGCGATCCTCGCCGCCGGCATCGACCCGGCGCGCGCTCTCGAACGGCGGGATGCGGGCACCGCGCTCGCGGCGGTCGGGGCGCTGTTCGTGCCGGGGCCGACCGGCGTGAATCACGCCGATCTCGTGATCCTGGGCTGAGCGTCGTCGGCCGCGCCGGGGATGGTATAGAGCCCCGTGGCGCAGCCGCAGACCTGGACCACGCTCGCCGTCCTCGACTGGACGACGAAGCGCTTCACCGAGGCCGGGATCGCCGGCGCCCGGCTGGAGGCCCAGCTGCTGCTCGCCCACGTGCTCCAGTGCTCGCGCGTGCAGCTCTACACCGCGTTCGACAAGCCGCTGGCCGACGGCGAGCTGGCGGGGTACCGCGCGCTGATCAAGCGGCGCCTCGGCGGCGAGCCGGTGGCGTACCTCCTCGGCGAGCACGAGTTCTGGGGCATCCCGCTGCACGTCGATCCGAGCGTGCTCGTGCCGCGGCCGGACACCGAGACCGTGATCGAGGTCGCGCGTGGCACCCGGGCCGACCGGGCGGCGCCGTGCCGCGTGCTCGATCTGTGCACGGGCTCGGGCGCGATCGCGCTGGCGCTGGCGAAGGAGCTTCCGGCGGCGACGGTGATCGCGACCGACGTGTCGCCGGACGCCGTCGCGATCGCGAGGCGGAACGTCGAGCGGGCCGGGCTGGGCGAGCGGGTCGAGGTGCGGCACGGCGATCTGTTCGCACCCGTCGCAGGCGAGACGTTCGACCTGATCGCGTCAAACCCGCCGTACATCGCGACGGCCGTGATCGACACGCTGTCGGCGGAGGTGAAGCGCGAGCCGCGCCTCGCCCTCGACGGTGGCGCCGACGGCCTGTCGTTCTACGACCGGATCTGTGCGGAGGCGCCCGCATTCCTCGTGCCGGGCGGCGCGCTGGTCGTCGAGCACGGGTTCGATCAGGCAGAGACCGTTCGCGCGCGGTTCGAGCGCGCGGGCTTCACCGGCGTGACCCTCGTGCACGACCTCGGCAAGCAGCCACGCGTGACGTGGGGCCGGCGGCCGTGACCACGAAGAAGTCGCTGACCACGAACAAGCCGCTGAAGGCGAAGAGCTCGCTGACCCGGAAGACGCCGCTCGTCCGCAAGGCGCAGAAGGGGCAGGGCAAGCCCGCGAAGGCCACGGCGCGGGCGAGGACGCGCCCGCCCGAGCGGCCGGCCATCCCCGCCGACCAGCCCCCCTCCGACCAGACGCCCGCCGAGATCATCGACGCGCTCGCGCTGCGCTACGCGCACAGCAGCGATCCGCAGATCGTCGCGGCGCTCGGCGCGCTGCCCGCGCTGCGTGACGAGGACGATCCGGCGTGGGACGACGAGGTCTACTGGTCCGGCGTCGCGTTCCCGTACCTCGCGCTCGCCCAGGTCGCCGCGGCACGGCGGCTGTGGCCGGCGATCCGCCTGCTCCTCGATCGCGCGGCCTTCGGCGACCCGGGCGAGACCATGCGCGGCCTGCGCTCCTCGCTCGAGGCGATCGCCGGCGACGACCTCGACTCGCTCGCCGAGGCGTGCCTCGCCGCGATCGCGACCGGCCGCCCGGGCACCGTGCTGTGGGCCGCCGAGCAGCTGCTCGTCCTCGACGATCCGCGCGCGTATCCGGTGTTCGAGCAGCTGCGCCACTCCGAGCACGCGCGTATCCGCGACGTCGCGGAGGCCGGCATCGCCCGGCTCGTGCCCGACGCGAACTGACTGTCCGGCCCGGACGCGCGTGTTGCACTTCGTGTGCACTAATTAGGTCGGACCTAATTAGCGTCGCCGCCGCACCCGGAGGGCGAGCAGCGCGAGCGCGAGCACGAGCGTGCTGTCCGGGGCGATCTGGCCGGAGCAGCCGCAGCCCTTGGTCTTCGGTGATGGGGGCGGGCCGGGCGTCGTGCGCGCGGTCGCCGCGCAGCCCTCGTCGACGCCGGCGGCGCACGCGCGCTCGAAGTAGACGCGGGCGCGCTCGGCGTCGTCGGGCTTCTTGGTCGCGCGCAGCGCCTTGCCGGCCGCGATGCAGCCGAGCGGATCGAAGCCGTCGCACGACTTCGACAGCCACGTGATCGCCTGCACCGGGTCGCGCATCGTCGCCATGCCCTGCGCGTGGTACGTGCCGAGGACGTACATGTAATAGGGGTTGTCCTTCGCGAGCTCCTGCGCGCGCGCGAAGGCGGTGGTGCGGAGCCGCGCGATCTCGGCGGGCGCGCCGCGCTGCTCGTCGAGGAGGTTCGCGAGTCCGACGCAGGCTTCGGGCATCACGTAGAGCTCGTTCTCGCACGCCGAGCGCAGCGCGGATGCGGCGCGCTTCTTGTCGACCTTCGTGCCGCCCTCGCCGGTGGCGAGGTAGTGACCGACACCCGCGCAGCCCGTGGGATCGCCGGGCCGGCAGGCCTTGCCGTAGAGCTCGAACGCCTTCTGGTGGTCGGCCGGCGCCCCCGCGCCGTAGCGATAGACGTCGCCCGAGTTCGCGCAGCCGACGCTCGAGCCGAGCTCGCACGCCTTGACGAAGAACTTCGCGGCAGCCGCGACGTCCCAGCGCACGCCGTGCGCGGTGTAGTAGGCGAAGCCGACGGACGAGCAGGCGTCGGCCCAGCCGCCGTCGCACGCGCGCAGGAACATCCGCAGCGCGTCGTCGAGCTGGCTCTGCCGCTCGTACAGACGCCCCATACCGAAGCACGCGGCGGCGCGACCGTCGTCGCAGCGTCCGCGATAGATCGCCTCCGCGCGCGCGACGTCCTTGGTGATCCCCCAGCCGTCGGCGAGCAGATCGGCCTGCCGGAGGCAGCCGTCGTCGCCCGACGTCTTGGCCGACCGGCCGCACGAGGCCGCGAACACGTCGTAGGCACGGCGTCGATCGCTCTCCTTCGCGGACGCGGCGAGCTGGTTCCCGAGCGCGATGCAGGCGTGCTCGTGGCCCTCCTTGCACGCGTGCTCCATCACCGCGAGCACCGGCTCGAGCGTACCGCCGGTCTCGGTGACGAGCGTGCCGAGGTAGCCGCACGTGTCGGGCTCGCCGTACTTGCAGGCGCGCGTGAACGCGGCCAGCGCCTTCGCGGCGTCCTTCACGCCGCCGGACTCGCCGAAGTACAGCATCATGCCCCACGACTTGCACGCGCCCGCGTAGAGCTCGTCGGCGTTGCCGCTGCACGCGGTCTCGAAGCGCTCGAGCGCCTTCTTCGGATCCGCCGCGAGAGTCCCGCCGCCCGCGCGATACGCGTCGCCGGCGGCGTTGCAGCCGACCGGCGACTTGTACTCGCACGAGCGCTCGAACAGCGCGAGCGCGCGCTCCGGGGAGGCCGGCCCGCCCGCGCGCCCGGCGCTCGCGAGCCAGCCGGCGAGGTAGCACGAGTTGCCGTGCTTCGCGTCGCAGCCGAGGTTCGCGAGGACGCTCGCACGCGCATCGTCGGTCTTCGCGGCGATCAGGTACTGCGCGCCCTGGTAGCACGACGCCGGCCAGCCGCCCTTGCACCCGCGCTCGAGCGCCGCCTGTGCCGCCGCCTTGTCGGGAGCCATGCCGACGCCGTCGTGCGCGCGCCGTCCGAAGTTGTCGCACCAGCCCCCGCCCGCCTCGCACGCGGTCTTGTAGTAGCGCGTCGCCTCGGCTTGATCTGCCGCCGCGATGCCGAAGCCGAGCCGGTAGAACTCCGCGAGCGTGCCGCAGTACTTCGGATCGAGCTCGCAGCCGCGTCTCGCGAGCTCGAACGCGCGCGGCAGGTTCTTCTTCGCGATCCCGAGCCGCTCGCCGATCTTCTGGCACGCATCGCCGTTGTCGTACCGCGTGCATGCCTTGTCGAGCGCCTCGTTCGCGCCGTCGACGTCCTTGCCGACCCCGATGCCCTCGTCGAGCACGTGCGCGAGCCGCACGCACGCATCGCCGCTGCCGCCGTTGCAGCCCTGCTTGTACGCCGCGATCGCCTTGCCCGCGTTCTTCGGCGTGCCCTTGCCCTCCTCGTGGAGGATGCCGAGCACGTAGCAGGCCGTGCCGTCCTCGGGGCACTTCAGCAGCGCGAACGCGCGCTCGTACAGCGGCTGCGCCGCGCGGGCATCCGGCGGTCCGCCGATTCCGCGCTCGATCAAGTCGGCGCCGCGCGCGCACCCGACGCCGCTGCCGAGCTCACACGCGCGCGAGAACGCGGTGCGCGCGGCCGCGTACTCCGCGGTGCGCACGCCGAGATCTCCGATGTTGAAGCAGCCCTCGAGGTCGTCGTGCGTGCACGCCTTCACGAAGTACGTCATCGCCTTCGCGTCGTCGCGCAGCAGCCTCGCGCGGCCGCGCGCGTAGAGGAACCCGAGCAGCGTGCACGAGCTGCCGTGGCTCGCGGTGCACGCTTCCTCGAGCAGCTGCAGCGCGCGCTTCGGATCGCCCTTGCGCTCCAGCTGCTCGCTCGCCTGGTTGTACTTCTCCTGCGGCGAGAGCCGCGGCGCCGGCTTCTTCTTCACGCACGCGCCCTCGGAGATCGACCACTGCTGGCCGGGCGGACAGTTGCGATCCACCGCGCCCGCGGTCGTCGTCCATGCGAGCACCAGCACGGCGGCGACGACGAACCTCACGACGGATCCTTCACGCAGCGGAAGCCGACCTCGACGTCGCCCTGATTCGCCGGCACCGCCGTGCGGAAGTGGATCGACGCCTGCCATCCCGCCGTCGGGGACACCTGGAACGAGGCACCGCGCACGACCTTCGTGCCGGGCTTCGCCCCGTCGGTGGCTGTCCACTCGAGCACGCTCCCCAGCATGTCGCACAATCCCGCGGCCGAGCACTCTTTCTGCTGCGGGATCGGGAGCTTCAGCCCACCGGTCTTCAGGGTCGCCGCCGCGGGATCCTGCGGCGTCGTCAGCGCCGCCGCCTCCCATTCCTGCTCCGTCGGCAGTCGCTTGCGCTGCGACCGGCACACGCGGTCTGCCTGGGCCCACGTCACCATCCGCGCGGGCGTTCCGAGCGCGTCGCCCTTCACACCACCGGTGCGGTCGTCGCCGAGGATCGCGCGCACGACGTCGAGCGTGACCTCGGTGCGATCGATCCACAGCGGGGGCAGCGTCACCGTCGTCTTCGCGAGGCCCTCGGGGTGATCGTCGCCGAGCGTGAACGCGCCGCCGGCGATCGCGACCATCTCGGGTGGCACCGGCGGCGCGTCGATCGCGGCATCGGGCCCACCGGGCGCGTCGATCGGCGGCGCGCTCGGCGCGATGCTCGGCCCAGGCGCATCACGCATCGTCTCGCCGGCGTCGTGGTGCTCGCTCGCGTGCCTCGCGTTCAGCGTGCGCACGGCCAGGTACGCGCCGCCGGCGGCGATCACGCCGAGGGCGACGAGCGCGCCCTTGTGGAGGGGCTTGTTCGGCGCCTGCTCGATGGTCGGCGGCTTCGAGGGGGGAGGCTTCGAGGGGGGAGGCTTCGAGGGAACCGTATCCTTGCTGGGCGCCGTCGCGAGCAGGCCGACCTGACTCGTGCCGAGCGCGTTCGAGGTGACCGGTGGTGGCACCGGCGTCCCCGGCGCCACCAGCCGGGCCCTGTCGAGCGCCTGGCGCATCTGCTCGGCATCCTGCGGGCGCTTCGCCGGATCGGGATCCATGCAGCGCTCGACCAGCGCGTAGACCGCGTCGGGCAACCCGGGCCGGCGCTCGGCGAGCGGCTCGATCTCGTGGCGCAGCACCTTCTGGAGCACGGCCGTCACCGTGTCACCGCTGACCGCGGCCGCGCCGGCGAGCATCTCGTAGAGGATCGCGCCCATCGCGTAGACGTCGCTCCACGGCCCGATCTCGCCGACGTCGGGCGCGACCTGTTCGATCGCCATGTACCCGGCCGTCCCCATCAGGCTGCCGGTGAGCGTCAGGTCCGAGTCCTTCGTGCGCACGCGCGCGATGCCGAAGTCGAGTAACTTCGGGATCTCGCCGTCGTCGGTCTCGGCGACGTACACGTTCTCCGGCTTGAGGTCGCGGTGGACGATGCCGGCCTTGTGCGCCGCCGCGAGCCCCTTGAGTGCGCCGTCGAGCACCATCTGCACGCGCGCGAGCGGCATGAGCTCGGGGCCCGGCGCGATCTCGTCGCGCAGCGAGTGGCCATCGAGCAGCTCCATGACGAGGAACAGGGTCCCGTCGTCGGCGGCGCCGAAGTCGAAGACCTTCACGACGTGCGCGGTGCGCAGCGCCGCGACGGCGGCGGCCTCGCGCTGGAACCGCGCCCGCGCGCTCTCGGCGCTCGCGACCGACGGGTTCATGATCTTGATCGCGACCTTCGCGCGCGTGTCGGGGTTCGCGGCGCGATAGACCGCGCCCATGCCGCCGGTCCCGAGCAGGCCCTCGATCTTGTACTTCCCGATGCGCGCCGAGCGGAGCAGCGTGGTCGTGTCCTTCGGACAGACCTTCCAGTCCTCGGGGTAGTCCGATCGACAGACCGGGCAGTACACGCTCCCGAGCTTACTCGCGTTCGCGCGATCGCGTACGATGGCGAGCGTGCGGTGGTTCGCGATCGTCTGCTGCGTTTTGGCAGGCGTGTCGCTTGCGCGCGCGGACGTCGAGCCGCCGATCTTCCCGCCGCCATCGGCCACGCCACCGCCATCGGCGACGCCACCGCCGCCGTCGCCGCCCGTCACGCGGCCCGCACCGCCGGCGCAGCCGCCGCCCGCCCAGGCGGCGAAGGCGAAGGCCGCCGCGGATCGCGCCGTCGCGGATCAGATCTGTGCGAGCCGCTCGCCCGACTGCAACTGGCTCGACACGCTCGGCGGTCTGGAGCGGCAGTCGATGCGCCGGGCACTCGCCGCGCGAGGTTACGAGCTCGAGCCCGAACCATGGGGGAAGATCGTCGGCAAGATCCGCGTCTACAACGAGGACGTGTTCGCCGAGAAGAACCGGCTGCTCCGGTTCTTCAACCACTTCCACGTCACGTCCAAAGAGTACGTCGTGCGCGCGGAGGTCATCCTGCGCCCGGGCGAGGTCTGGAACCAGAAGCAGATCGAGGAGTCCGCGCGCCGGCTGCGCGATCCGATCTTCACGAGCGTGATCGCGGTCGTCCCCGTGAAGTCGGCGGAGCCGGGCAAGGTCGACATCCTCGTCGTCACGCGCGACATCTGGAGCCTCCGCCTCAACACCGCGTACACGTTCCAGTCGGCCACGTTGACCGACCTCGCGACGTCGCTGTCGGAGAACAACTTCCTCGGTCGCCGCATGCTCGTCGCGGCCGCGCTGACGATGGACCAGGGCGCGCTGTCGACCGGCCCCTTGTTCATCGACAAGAACTTCCTCAGCAAGCGCCTCGAGCTGCGCATGCGGGTCAACGCGATCCTCACGCGCGGTGACTTCCTCCAGGACAGGCTCGCGATGGTCCCCGGCTCGAACCCGCCGCGTCCGTACTCGCCGGCGTTCGCCCAGGACAATGCGTTCGACCTCGAGGGGACGTCGTCGACGGTCAGCCTGTCCAGCCCGTTGTGGCACCTCGGCGAGAAGTGGGGCGGGGGTCTCAACTGGACGCACCGCGACGCGGTCGATCGGCGGTTCTTCGGCATCGGCCTGCGCCCGGTGTGGTGCCCGCTCGGCAGCGACTGCGTCGCGACCGGCTTCGACCCGAACACCGTGCCGGCCGACGAGCTGTTGCCGTGGAAGTACGGCATGAAGCGCTGGGCGGTCAGCGCGAACGTCGTGCGTTCGTACGGCACCGACGTGAAGCAGAACGTGTCGTTCGCGTATGGCCTCGACAGCACGCGGCCGTACCTGCTCGATTCGTTTGCGGGCCTCGTCGAGCAGCGCGAGCCGTTCCGCGCTCGCGTTCTGCCGCGCTCCGAGTTCATTTCGATCCCGTCGGTCAGCTACGCGATGTTCACGCCGCGCTTCAAGACGCGGCGAAACGTCGGCACGTATGACCTCGCCGAGGACCTCCGGATCGGTCCGAGCCTCGAGGCATCGCTCGGCGTGAGCCTGAAGGCCCTCGGGTCCACCAACACGTTCTGGCGCGGCGCGGTCTCCGGCGCATGGACGTTCGGGTGGTGCCGCGACGGCTCGGTGTCGGTCAGCGCTGGCATCGCAACGAGGCAGCAAGGCGGCGAGTTCATCGACAACACGGCGAGCGCCAACCTGTCGGTCGTCACCCCGATCTATCGGTACGGCCGGATCGTCGCCGAGTCGACGATCGCGACGCGGTGGAACGACCGGCAGAACGCGTTCTTCACGATCGGCTCCGACAACGGCCTGCGCGGCTTCCGTATCAACGAGTTCGCCGGTCAGCGCCTGACCGGCACGCAGATCGAGTTTCGCTCGCTGCCCAAGGCGATCTGGGTGTTCCGCGTCGGCGGGGTGGTGTTCTACGACGTCGGCAGCGCGGCGAGCTCGTTCTCGCAGATGACGCTGCACCACGACGCCGGGATCGGTCTCCGCTCGCTGATCCCGCAGACCTCGCGCGAGCTGTTCCGGTTCGACCTCGCGTTCCCGCTCGACGGAGACCAGCGGTTCCGCCCGAAGTTCATCGCGGGCTTCCGGTCCGAGTTCTAGCGACGAAGCGCTGCACGAGGTAGAGGGCGGTGATCGTGAGGCCGGCCGACAGTCCGAGCCATAGCCCGGGAGCGCCCATCGCCGCGGCGAACCCGAGGCCGAGCGAGATCGGAAGGCCAACGAGGTAGTGGCCGATCAGGTTGCCGACCAGGGTCGCCCGCGTGTCGCCGAGACCGCGCAGCGCGCCGGCGGCGATCGCCTGCGTGCCGTCGGAGAGCTGGAACAGCGCGGCGATCATGAGCAGCGGGACCGCCGCACCGATCACGGCGGCGTCGCTCGTGTAGATCCGGGCGAGCGGTCCGGGGATCGCCACGAACAGGAGCGCGAAGCTCGCCATCACACCGAGGCCGACGACGAGGGCCAGCACGCCGCGTCGGCGGGCGAGCGCCGTGTCGCCCGCGCCGATGGCCGTGCCGACGCGCACGCTCGCGGCGGAGCCGATCCCGACGGTCACCGAGAACGTGATGCTCGACAGGTTCAGCGCGATCGTGTGCGCCGCCGCCGGCAGCGTCCCCATGTGCGCCGCGATCACGGTCGCGACGCCGAAGATGCTGACCTCCGCGAACAGCTGCCCCGCCACCGGCCCGCCGTACCGCAGGATCGCGACCAGATCGGCGCGCGTCGACGACGGCAGCGGCGACGCCTCGCCCGGCGCGAGCGGGCCGGTCGGGCCGTCCGGATCGAGCGCGCGCACCGAGGCCTCATAGACGAACACGATCATCACCTGCACGCTCACCGTCGCGATCGCGGCGCCGGCCACGCCGAGCGGCGGCACCAGGAGCCAGTCGAGGCCGGCGTTGACGAGGTTGCCGACCACGACCGCGATCACCAGCGGCCGCGTCACGTTGTGCGCGGCGAGGTAGCTGCGATACGCGACGGACAAGAGAAATGGCACGATGCCGAGCGCGCGCACGTAGATGTAGATCCGCGCGTCGAGCGCGACGTCATCGGCGACGCCCGCGAGGTCGAGCACGATCGGCGTGGCGCAGACCAGCAACATGCAGCCGAGGCCGACGAGCACGGCGAGCCGCAGGCCGGCGTGCAGGTAGCGCCGCGCCTCGGGGTAGCGCCCGCCGCCGATCGCCTGCGGGATCACCGTGTCGAGGCCCATCACGAGGCCGAGGCCGATCGACGTGATCGCGAACAGGAGGTTGTTGCCCACGCCGGCGGCCGCGAGCGCGGTGTCGTCGTAGCGGCCGAGCCACGCCGCGTCCACGGTGCCCATCAGCTGGAACCCGAACTGCTGCAGCGCGAGCGGCAGCGCGAGCACGAGCAGCGCGCGCGCCTCGGCCGAGGCGACGACCGACGCCTCGGCGCCCATCGCCGGCCGCGTCACTTGAACGGGCGGGGAGTCATCGGCGCGTTCGCGTACGTCAGGTTCTTCGCGATCAGCTTCGCGAGCTCGAGACGGCGAGCGGCCTCGGGACCGACGACGCGCACGTAGCACGGCGCATCGTCGTCGACGAACAGCAGGCCCTGGCCGTGGTGGTCGAGGCCCTTCTTGCCAACGGCGACCTCGGCGGACGGCTCGGGGGCGCGCTGCGGGGCATCGATGCCGGCGTCCTTCACGCCCGCGTCGCGCTTCACCACGGCGCCCTCCTTCGGGCCCGCGTCGGTGACCGCGTTGTACTGCTCGACGAGCTCGGCGCTCGTGCGCGTGTACTGGGCGAACAGGGCGTCGGCGGTCTGCTGGTAGTTGTCCCGGCAGTCGAAGTCGAACGTCCAGTACTCGGGCATCGCGAGCCCGGAGACCTCGTAGTTGCACGGCTTCGCGACGCCGCGCGGCACCGACGACGGCGTGTCCATCTGCTTCACGGTGCCGCCGATCACGCCGGCGAGCTGCTCCTCGGTCGCGATCGAGGTGCAGAGGAAGCGGTCGGGGAACACGCCCGCGAGCTTGCGTGTCTCGGCCTCGGGCTTCGCCTGGTTGGAGCCGCCGCTCTCGTTGCTACACGCGGTGGCGGCGGCGATCAGGAGCAGGGCACAACGCATCGGTCGCGCAGACGGTACCATTAGTCGGACGCCGCTGCGCGCGTCGTCGCGTCGTACACCAGGCGCAGCTCGGCGACCTCCGCGATCGCCTCGGCGAGCTGCAACAGCGGGGCAGGGCGACGCGCTTCGTCGAGGTGGATCTGACCGCCGATCCGTCGCTCCACGTACGCGACGTACAGCCCGCGCATGCGAGCCGACACCACGACCGCACGAAGATGGAACAGCGGGACGGCCTGCTTGCGCCGGATCCCGAGGATCACGTGCTCGCTCCGGAGGAGCCCGTCCTCGCGATCGAACACCAGCGTCCGGCGCAGCGTCCCGAGGAGCACGCCGAGGGCGAGCACGAACGCGCCGCCGATCATCGCCCATGCCGGCCCGAGCGTCACGAGCCACACGCCGCCGGCGGCGAGCCCGTACCCGGTCCACGCGGTCCCGCGCGTCAGGACGAGCTCGACGCGCGTCGCCGTGCGCCTGCGGATCTGCACGGAGCCGAGCCAGTCGAGCACGCTGGAAGGTTACCCCTCGGAGGGAGGACCGCCACCCGCATCCGACGGCGGCGGACCACCGCCACCGCCACCGCCACCGCCCTCGCCACCCGTCTGCCGCCACTCGCGCTGGCGCCCGCCGCGGCCGCGCCGGCGCCGGCGCCGCCGCTTGCGCAGCGGCTGCCCGTCGGGCCCGAGCACGGGGGGGCCGCCCTGCGGCTGCGGACGATTGCCGTCGCGCACCTCGAAGAACGACACGGGCGCTCCGTCCGCGGGCGGGAGCGCCTGCTGTCCGTTCTGCATCGGCTGACCGTTGTTGTTGCGCCGGCGACGCCGACGCCGCCGGCGACGCTCGCCGGGCTGACCGCCGGCCCCTTCGCCTTGCGCCTGCGTCCCGGGCTGCGGCTGCGGGCGCGGTCCGCCACCGCCACTGCCACCGCCCGGACCGCGGTCGAACGAGCGATTGCCGCCGCGATCGAAGCGCTCCCAGCGGCGCAGCTTCTTGCCGCGGCGCGGCCCGCGGCTGCCGCCGGCGCCCGCATCGTTCGGGTTCGCCGACGCGACCGGCGCCATCGCGATCCGCATCGGACCGCGCACGTACTCGATCACCGGACCGCCGCCGCCACCGCCCGGCCGGCGCGGCTGCGCCTCGGGGATCGGCGCTGCGGTCGACAGCACCGGCGTCGTGAACGCACTCTTCGGCGGCAGCATCGCGCGCCGCTTCCGGCGACGGCGGCGTCTGCGCCGGCGCGCCTCGGCTGCGCTCGCGCTCGGCCCGGTCTCGTCGACGCGTTGCGCCCGCTGCTTGGGCTGCTTGGGCTGCTTCTTGCGCGCGAGCACCGTGATCTCGCCCGGGCCCTCGAGGCCCTCCTCGGCGAGCTCGGCCGCGGTCTTGTCGATCACCTCGTAGTCGTCGTCGTCGTCGTCCTCGTCGTCGTCGTCGTCGTCATCATCCTCGTCGTCATCGTCGAGGTCGTCGTCCTCGTCGTCGAGGTCGTCGTCGTCCTCGTCGTCGACGAGCTCGTCGTCGACGTCCTCGTCGTCGTCATCCTCGTCGTCGTCATCCTCGTCGTCGAGCTCGTCATCGTCGAGCTCGTCGTCGTCGAGCTCCTCCTCGTCGGGAGGATGCTCGTCGCCTGGGCGACCGATCGACGGGCGCTTCGCGACGTCCGTCGCCGCCGCGGGGGCGACGGCGTCCGTGCCCGTTCCGAGCGGACTGTGGAGCACGGGCGGCGCCGCCGGAGCGGGTGCGGGAGGTGACGCCGACGATCGGCGCAACACCGTGGGGGCGCCGTTCGCCCGACTCGGTGACGGGGCGGGCGCGGCCGGCGGCGGCTCGGCCGCCTTCGAGCGCCTCAGCACCGTGCTCGGTCCCTTCGGTGGCTCGCCGCCCGGCGCCGGTCCCGCGCCTCGCGGAGCGGCGGTCGCCGCGATGCCACCAGCGGCGTTCGCCGCGGTCAGAAGATCCGGCTGCGGCTGATCGATGCGCACGACGCGCGCCTTGATCTCGCGGCGCGGCTTGGTCTCGGTCGGATCGTCGTCGAGCTGGCGCGTCAGCGAGGCGCCGAGGCGCGTGGCCTCGGTCGACGCGGCGAGCGCGGCCTCGCGCGAGCGCAGGCAGTTGTCGCAGCGCCCGCACTTCGGCGGCTCGGGCTCGCCGAGGTACTGCAGGATGACCTGGTTCCGGCAGCCCGGCGCTTTCACGTAGCCGAGCAGCGCATCGAGCCGCTGGCGATCGGCGATGCGGCGCGCCTCGTACTGCTTCGCGCGCTCCATGAGCTCGGACATGTCCGGCGGCGGATCGGCGATGAA
>JAEUJX010000017.1 GCA_016794545.1 Myxococcales bacterium | reverse complement strand
GCTCGGCTGAGCGCGCGGCTCGGCCGAGCGCGCGGCTCAGTCGGCGACGGGGTCGGCCGCGGCCTCGGGCGCGGAGCGCTCCATCGGCGACGGCTTCGAGATCGCGCGCAACCGCTCGCCGGCCGCCTTCTTCTTCAGGTGGGCGGCGACGTCCGCCTGCGAGACGATCCCGGTCGTGCGCCCGCTCCGATCGACGATGATGATGCGGCGGATCTGACCGAGCTCGAGCGCCTCCGCGCAGTCGTCGAGCGTCGCGTTCTCCGTGATCGTCGTCGCCGGCGCGGTCATCACGTCCCCCGCCAGGAGCGTCGCGGGATCCTTCCCGCGCGCGACGGCGCGCACCACGATGTCGCGATCGGTGACGATCCCGATCGGAAACGTGTCCTCGCCGACGATCGGGATCGCACCGCAGTCGTGCTGCTGCATCAGCCGCGCGACCTCGACGAGCGGCGTGCGCGGCGACACGCACACCGGCCGCTTCGTCATGAACTCCGAGACCTTGGGGGCTTTCATCGCTGACCTCGCACGGCCGCGATGATGGCACGAACAGGGCCACGGCTCCCGGGCTGCGGCGGTTCACCTCACCGGCCGCAGTCCGACAGCGACGCGAGCGGCTCGTCGTCGCGATGCTGCCGAGCAGCCCGGTTCACCGGCCGCAGTGCGGCTGCTCGGCCTCGGTCCGCTGCCAGCGCCCGCGCCGGCCGTCGCGCCAGCCCCCGCGGCGGGGACTCCAGCGCGGGCCGCGCTGCTCGGGCTGCTGGTCGGCCGCGCGCTCGCCGGATCCGGCCGGCGCCACGGCCTCCGCGTCGACATCGTCGACATCGTCGTCGTCGCCGTCGTCGCGGAACGCCCCCGCGTCGCCGGCCCACGGATCGGGCGAGGGCGGGGCGGTCGTCGACGGAGCGCCGGCCGCGCCGGTCGCGCCGTCGTCGAACGACGGATCGCCGTCGGCGTCGGTGTCGGTGTCGGCGTCGGCGTCGGTGCCGGTGCCGGCGTCGGCTGCGCGGTCGCCGGCCCACGGGTCGGCCGATCGCGGCGGGTTCGTCGGCGGTGAGGTCGTCGCTCCGTCGGTCGCGTCGTCGGTCGCGTCGTCGTCGTCAGACCACGCAGCGTCGTCGTCAGACCACGCAGCGTCGTCGGTCTGGTCGTCGCCGTCGGTCGCGTCGGTCGCGTCGGTCGGATCGTCCGCGTCGTTCGAGGTGTCCGCAGCGCTCGCATCGTCGGGATCGAGCGCGTCGAGCGGGTCGTCGGGGGTCGGCGCGGCACCCGCGGGCTTCGGGCCGGTGCGCGGAGCGCCGGCACGGAGACCGACGAGCGCGGCGAGGCGGCGGTAGCTGTTCTGCGTCGCGTCGCCGTTGGCGCAGTCGCGATCCTCGGTCTCGCCGCACGCGGCGTCGGCGTCGAGGAACTGCTGCGTGCCGCACTCGTCGTTGTGGTAGGACATGATGTCGCCGCACAGGTTCGAGTGATCGAGGCCGAGCGCGTGCCCGATCTCGTGCGCGGTGACGGCGCACAGGTTATCGACGTCGCGCTCGCCGGTGCCGACCTTCGAGAACACGTGGACGGTCGCGTCCGGAATGACCTCGCCGCTGTACGGACCGACGCCGTTCGTGGTGCGGTCGTTCAGGCCGAGCTGCGAGGCGCGACCGCCGACCACCGCGGTGATGTGGTCGCCGGCGGGCGCGCGATCGGTGATCGTGACCTGGAACGGCGCGAACCGATCCTTCACGCAGGCGACGAGCTGGGTCCACGCGCGATCACCTCCACCGAAGCGTGGGATGGCGACGTTCGCGCCACCGCGCGCCGTCACGGTCTTCCCGTTGCGTTCGAGATGGACGGTGACGGGGGTGGGAGAGGCCTGGGCAATGGCGGGTGCAGCGGCGGCGGCGCCGAACGCGAGGACCACCAACGTGACGCGCATACGACCTTTCGAGGACGGCACTGCGTAGACACGGGCAGCGCCGAGAAAAGTTCATCTCGCCGCGTTGCGGATTGTGAAGCGCTGGCCGGCGCCGCGTGCGTGCGCGGGTCGTACACGGTGAGAGCGCCTAACACGGCGGAAGATCGACTTGTTCGCGCCCGGGAGACCTTGTACCCCTTGGAGATGGCCCCGTCCCTTCGTGCCCGGATCAAGCAGGTCGTGTTCGACCGCGTTCCGGGCCTGCTCCGCAAGGGGCCCGCCGGTGCCAAGCGGGTCGCGCTCACGTTCGACGACGGCCCCGACGACATGACGAGCCAGTACCTCGACGTGCTCGACGACCTCGGGGTGCCGGGGACGTTCTTCCTGGTCGGCGAGCACGCCGCGGCGCGCCCCGACGACGTGCGCGACTACATCCGCCGCGGCCACCAGATCGCGAGCCACGGGTTCGACCACACCCGCTTCACCAAGCTCTCGCGCAAGGCGCTGCTCGAGCAGTGCACCCGGACCGAGGAGGCGCTCGGCGGCCAGATCTCCGGTCGTCCATGGGTCCGCCCGCCGCACGGCTCGCTCGACACCGCGTCGATCCTGTCGCTGCTCGCCGCGCGCTACACGGTCGCGCTGTGGTCGATCGACAGCGAGGACTACGGAGAGCGCGCCCCCCAGAAGATCGCGGAGCGCTGCTCGCCGCCCAACGTCGGCGATGGCGACGTCCTCCTGTTCCACGAGGGCCAGCAGTGGACGCTGAACGCACTGCCGCGGATCGTCACCGCGCTGCACAGCGCCGGCTACGAGTGCGTCACGATGTACGACCTGTTCGCGCACTAGCCATGCTGCACGTGTGGCGGCCCGGTCCCGAGCGCGTGCGCGACTTCATCGCCGGGCAGCGCGACCGGGCGTTCAGCTACGAGGCGGTGGGCTGCACGAAGGACGAGCGCCGGCCCGCTCGCTTCGCCGTCGACCACAACCGCCAGCTGCTCGGTACCGGTGCGGCGGCCTTCGAGCGCGCGAAGCAGGCGGTGCGCGGGTGGAGGATGTTCCCGCCGCCGTGGACCGCGATCGAGCCCGACGACGCGCCGATCGAGATCGGCACGACGGTCGCGGTGCACGTGCGCGTGATGGGCCTGTGGTGGCTCAACGCGACGCGGATCGTCTACACGATCGACGAGCCGAGGCGGTTCGGCTTCGCGTACGGCACGCTCCCCGGGCACGCCGAGCTGGGCGAGGAGCGGTTCGTCGTCGAGTGGCTCGCGGACGACACGGTCTGGTACGACGTGCTCGCCTACAGCAGGCCGTGCCACCTCCTGCCGCGCCTCCTGTACCCGCTGGCCCGGAGGTACCAGCGCCGATTCGGGCGCGAATCGAAGGCCGCGATGGAGCGTTCCGTGCGACCCTGACAGGTGGTGCGTACTCCTCGTGTTGGTGAGAGAGGTGAGATGGGTCGACTCGCGCTGATCGCTGCGATCGCTGGGGTGGCGGGCTGCTACTTCGAGGGTACCGTCGCGTACCACCCGCGGATCAGCCAGTCCGTCGCGGGGCGCGACGGGACGGCGACCGGGCCGGGCTGGTCAGCCGGGGTCAACATCGGCATCTACATCGACGTCCAGATCCCCTCGCACACGTTGCGAGGCATCGCCGCCGGCGTGTCACCGGACGCGCTCAACGGCTACGGCATCGCGCCGTCCGACCCCGTCGCGAAGGCAGCGGCCAAGAGCTTCGCCGTCCGCGCCGATGTCACGATCCCGACCACGTTCGCGGCTCCGCTCCACCAGGCGGTGACCATCGGCTATCACTGGCTGAGCAACCTCTCGACGACGATCGCTCCCGACACCGCCGAGGCGATGACCGAGGAGGCGAGCGGCCGGATGTGGTTTCTCGGGGCGTCGATGGCGTACCGGGTCCTGGTCCGGCAGAACGCGAAGGTCGACAAGTTCATCGCCGTGCTGAGCCTCGGCGTCGAGCGCATGCGCGCCGACATCGCGACCGCGAACCAGGGCGACGTGACCGTCGCCTCGACGGGGATCGGTGCTCGGCTCCTGATCGCACCGGCGATGGTGGGATCGCCGCCCAAGTCGCGGTCCGAGACGGATCCCCTGCCGAGCTCGCCGCCGAAGTCCAATGCCGGCTGCCACTACGTCGACGATCCCGACACGGGCAAGCCGTCCTGGAAGTGCGAGTGATCAGGACAGCTGGTTCTTGTAGGTCTCGCGCAGCTCGGTCTTCTTGAACTTGCCGGCGCTGGTGCGCGGGATGGCGTCGACGAACACGTAGGCGTCGGGTAGCCAGAACTTCGCGAACTTCGGCGCGAGGTGATCGCGCAGCTCGTCGGGCGTGGCGGTCGCGCCGGGCTTCAGCACCACCACCGCGACGGGGCGCTCGCTCCACTTCGCGTGCGGCACGCCGATCACGGCGGCCTCCTTGATCGCGGGGTGGCCCATCAGGTGGTTCTCGAGCTCCTGACTCGAGATCCACTCGCCGCCGCTCTTGATCTGATCGGCGACGCGATCGACGAGCTGGACGAAGCCGTGCTCGTCCATGCGCGCGACGTCGCCGGTGCGGAACCAGCCATCGGCGGTCCAGCGATCGGGCGTGTGGTTGCCGAGGTAGTGCCCGGCGATCCACGGCCCCCGGATCATCAGCTCGCCGCTGGTCTTGTCGTCGGCCGGCACGTCGCCCGCGTCGTTGCGGATGCAGATGTCGACGAGCGGCGTCGGCGTGCCCTGCTTCGCGCGCAGCCGGTACCGCGTCGCCTCGTCGGCGTTCGCGAGGTGAGGCGGCACGCGCGACACCGTGCCGATCGGCGAGGTCTCGGTCATGCCCCACGCGTGGAGCAGCGTCAGGCCGAGGCGATCGAAGTCGCGGATCAGCTGCTCGGGCGCGGCCGAGCCGCCGACGATCATGCGCAGGCCGGGCTGCAGCGTCCACTTGCCCGGGTGCGCGTCGAGCGCCTCGCGGATGCCGAGCCAGATCGTCGGCACGCCCGCGCCGACCGTGACCTTCTCGGTCTCGAACAGCTCGAGCAGGCTCGCCGCATCGAGGTGCGGCCCGGGGAACACGAGCTTCGCGCCGACGAGCGCGCAGGTGTACGGCAGCCCCCAGGCGTTGACGTGGAACATCGGGACGACCGGCAGCAGCGTGTCGCCGCGCGACAGCCCGAGCGAGTCGGGTACCGCCGAGACGATCGAGTGCAGCACCGTCGACTTGTGGCTGTAGACCACGCCCTTCGGCTTGCCGGTCGTGCCGCTCGTGTAGCAGACGCCGAGCGGGTCGGTCTCCGCGAGCTTCGGCAGCGCCGTCGCGTCCTTCGCGGTCTCGAGGAACGCCTCGTAGCTCTCGCGGGCGCCGGCCTGGCCGACGACGATCACGCGCTCGAACCTGCCGCCCGCGGCGACGACCTTGTCGAACAGCGGCAACAGGCAGTCGTCGACGATCGCGATCCGGTCGCCGGCGTCGTTCGCGATGTACGCGATCTCGTCGGGGTGCAACCGGAGGTTCAGCGTGTGCGTCACCGCGCCCGCGAGCGGGATGCCGAAGTAGCACTCGAGGTGCTCGCTGTGGTTCCACATCAGCGTCGCGACGCGGTCGCCGCGCTGGATGCCGGCACCGACCAGCGCACGTGCGAGACGGCGCGCGCGCTTCGCGACCTCGCCGTACGTCGTGCGGGTGATGCTCTTGTCCGGACGGCGCGAGACGATCTCTCCGCTTGCCATCCACTTCTCCGCGCGATCGACCACGAGATCGATCGTCAGCGGCACGTCCATCATCGTCGCCGTGAAGCTCATCGCCGGGAGCCTAACACCGCTACGTCGTCGCCGTACGCACCTGGTTCCGCCCGCCTCGTTTCGCCTCGTAGAGGCTGCGGTCCGCGCGCTCGAGCGCGACGGCCGTCTCCTCGTCGGGGCGGATCTCCGCGACACCCGCGGAGATGGTCACCGCGGGCAGCGCGTCGATCGCGAGGTTCGCGATCGCCACGCGCACGCGCTCGCAGAACACCGTGGCCCCGTCCAGCGGGCCGGGGAGCACGGCCCAGAGCTCCTCGCCGCCCCAGCGCCCGACGGCGTCGGTCGTGCGTGCCTCGCTGGTGAGGACCACGGCGACGCGGCGCAGGACCTCATCGCCGCACGCATGACCGTGCTCGTCGTTGATCCGCTTGAAGTGATCGAGGTCGAACAGAGCCACGCACACCGGTGTGCCTTGCCGGCGCGCCCGCGCGCGCTCGCGCGCGAGCACCTCTTCCATGGCACGTCGATTGGGTAGCCCGGTCAGCAGATCGGTCACCGCCTGGCGCTCGAGGAGATGCCGCTGGTGCGCCTCCGCGGTCACGTCCCGCCACACCACGACGTAGCCCTCTCCGATCTCGTACGTGATCCGGCGCAGGACGCGGTCGCGCAGCGTGAAGTCCATCGGCGCCCCGTTGCTGCCGATGTCCTGCGCCTCGAAGCGCGTGCGAAACGCTTCCGGGTCGTCGGCGCTGAGGGCGAGATGCGCGACGAGCGCCTCCCTGGAGAGCCCGTCGAGGTCCACCGCTTCGAGCCCGAGGACGCGCTTGTACGCGCCGTTCGCATACACGAGGTCGCGGTGCCAGTCGAGGATCGCGACTCCGTCGTCGATGCACTCCAGCAGCTGGTTCATGCGTCGTCGCTCGGCTGCGATGACCGCGTGCCGCTGGCGCTCCGTTTCTTCGACCCGGCGCTCGGACGAGACGTCCCGGAGCATCAGGGCCACTGCCGGTGCGCGATCGAACGCGAGCGGCACCATCGAGACGTTGACGGTCAGGGCCTCGCCCGACGCTCGTACTCGAGCATCGAACGGCGCCAGCGGCGACCGCTGAGCGGCCGCCGTGCCGAGATACTCCGACAGCCGGCTGCGATGCTCGTCCTGGAACAGGGAGAGGGGGTCGCGCGGATCTCCGACCAGCTTGACCAGGCGCGGGTTCGCGTAGACCACGGCGCCCTCGCGGATCACCGCGACGCCGACGGCCAGGACGTCGAGGATCCGGCGCTGAGAGTCCTGACTCTCGTGGAGGGCGCGCACGTGGGCGTGGGCTGCGAGACACAGCGTGCTCCAGACCGCCGTGACGATCGTCTTGTAGACGGCGTCGTGTGTGTCGATTCCCCGGACCAGCCCCGGGCCCCACAACAGCGCGGTGACGACCACGAGCACGAACACGAGCTCGGACCGTGTCCCGTGCAGCGCGACGCCGAACAGCGCGAACAGCAGCAACGGACTCACGGTCATCGTGGCGAGGTCGTAGTCGGGCGAGAGCTCGCGGATCCAGACCAGCACGAGGATGTAACCGAGCGGCGGGCCGACCTCGAGCCATTTCGGGAGCCGCTCCCAGTTCACCACGAACATCAGGGTCGCGAGCACGCAGGAGATCGCGAGCGCGACCGCGAGACGGGTAACGCTCGGGATGACGCCGCTCGCGAACATCAGGAGGATTCCCACGAGCGCGGTCACCACGAGCGGCAGCATTCGCCGTACCCGGCCCTCGCGTCGCAGTGCGCGTGGCCACGCTTCGAGCGGGGGCCGGGTGGTCGTTGCCATGGCGGGATGGTATCGCGCGCGGCGCTCGCGCTTGATCACCCCGGGTTGCGACCTGACACCGCCGGGACGCGCTCGGTGGAGCCGATCGCGACGCAACACCGCTACCCGCCAGTCGCGGACGCGCGGCATCCGTCGTGCAGCCATCCCCGGCGGGCCCGCGCTCGCGCAGGTCGCGCGAAGGCGGCCCGAGGAGGACCGATGCCGATCACGAAGCTCACCCCGGTCTGGGGCGCGCAGGGGCAACCCCATGCGCACGATCTCGTCCCCGGACGTCCCTGCACGCCACCCCGCATCATCGTGGGGCTGCTCACCGGCGACGCGGAGGACACCGAAAAACGAGAAACGCCGGTGTCCCCCGAACGACAGAGGCACCGGCGTTAGCGCGCTGGAGCGCGACCGGGAGTCAGCGGTTCTTCGCCGCCTCTTCCTTGGCCTTCTTCGCCTTCGCGAGCAGCTCCTCGCCGATGTTCGACGGGACCTCGGCGTACTTCGCGAACTCCATCGTGAACTCGCTCTTGCCCTGCGTGGCCGAGCGGAGCGGCGTGGAGAACCCGAACATGTCGGCGAGGGGCACCTCGGCGTCGACGCGCGCCTGGCCATCCTCCTCGGTCGAGCCGATGACGATGCCGCGGCGCTGCATGATCAGCGAGAGCATGTTGCCGGAGAACTCGGCCGGGCCCTCGAGCGAGACCTTCATGATCGGCTCGAGGATCTTCGGCTTCGCGCGCGGGAAGAAGTCGCGGAACGCACCGCGGGCCGCTTCCTGGAACGCGTTGTCGCTCGAGTCGACCGCGTGGCTCTGGCCGTCGTTGATGACGACGCGGATGCCGACGCACGGCACGCCGAGGCGCGGGCTCTTCGGGATCATCGACTTGAAGCCCTTCTCGCAGGACGGGATGAACTCGCGCGGGATCGACCCGCCCTTGATCTCGTCCACGAACTCGAACTCGCCGTCGAACGGCTCGCAGTAGCCGGCGACGCGGCCGTACTGACCCGAGCCACCCGTCTGCTTCTTGTGCGTGTAGTTGAACTCGGTCTTCGCGCCGATCGTCTCGCGGTAGGCGACCTGCGGGGGCGACGTGACGACCTCGGCCTTGTACTCGCGCTTCATGCGCTCGATGTAGACGTCGAGGTGGAGCTCGCCCATGCCGGCGATGATCGTCTCGTTCGACTCGGGGTCGACGTAGCACTGGAACGTCGGGTCCTCCTTCGTGAACCGGTTCAGGGCCTTCGACATGTTGATCTCGGCGCCGCTGTCCTTCGGCTTGATCGCGACCGAGATGACCGGCTTGGGCACGAACATCGACGTCATCGCGTAGTTCACGGTGCCGTCGGTGAACGTGTCGCCGGAGTTGCAGTCGACGCCGAACAGCGCGCAGATGTCGCCCGCGCCGGCCTCGGTGATGTCCTCCTTGTCGTCGGAGTGCATGCGGACGAGGCGGCCGACCTTGACCTTCTTGCCGTTGCGCGCGTTGACGATGAAGTCGTCCTTGCGCACCGCGCCCGAGTAGACGCGGATGTACGTCAGCTGGCCATAGCGGCCATCCTCGAGCTTGAACGCGAGCATGACGAGCGGCTTGGTCGGATCGCTCGGGAGCACGACGGGCGCCTCTTCCTTGTCGAGGTCGAGCGCGATGTTCTCGACGTCGCGCGGCTCCGGCAGGAAGTTGCAGACGCCGTCGAGCAGGAGCTGGACGCCCTTGTTGCCGAGCGCCGAGCCGCACATGACCGGCGTGCACTTGAGGGCGACCGTCGAGTCGCGCAGGCACTTGCGGAGGAGCTCCGGCGTGACCTTGTCCTCGAGCATCGCCTCGGTGAGCTCGTCGTTGACCATGGAGAGCTGGTCCAGCATCTCCTCGCGCATCTTCTCGCACAGCTCCTTGAGCGTGCCGGCGTGGCCGTGCGGCGCGAGCGGGTGCAGGGCGTCCGGGATCGGGCCGCGCTCGATCTGCTCGCCGTTGTCACCGTGGAACGTGTACGCGACCATCTCGATCAGGTCGACCACGCCCTCGAGCTTGTCCTCGAGGCCGATCGGACACTGGATCATGACCGGGTGGAGCTTCAGCTTCTCCTTGAGCTGCTCCTTCACGCGGAACGGGTTCGCGCCCGTGCGATCGAGCTTGTTGACGAACGCGATGCGGGGAACCTTGTACCGGCGCATCTGGCGATCGACCGTGTACGACTGGGACTGCACACCGGCGACGCCGCAGAGCACCATGATCGCGCCGTCGAGGACGCGCAGCGAGCGCTCCACCTCGACCGTGAAGTCGACGTGGCCCGGGGTGTCGATGATGTTGATGTGGTGCTGCGCCTTGATCGGCGAGCCCGGCACCGCCATGACGGCCTTCGCCTTCGCGTCGGGCGGCCACTGGCAGAACGTCGCGGCCGACTGGATCGTGATGCCGCGCTCGCGCTCGAGCTCCATCGAATCCATCTTGGCGCCGACGCCGTCCTTGCCCTTCACCTCGTGAATCGCGTGGATGCGGGCGGTGTAATAGAGGATGCGCTCGGTCAGCGTCGTCTTGCCGCTGTCGATGTGGGCCGAGATGCCGATGTTTCGGACTTTGGACAGGTCAGTCAGCACGGAACGTCTCTCCAGTAAATGCGCGGGATTGCTACCTTGTCCGGGGGCACAATGCAAGTGCCGACTGGGTAGGCGTGTCCTCTGCTCCGTGCCCCCTGTCGCCCACCACCCATTTCAACGGGTTCGGAGGCTTGCTTGCTACGCTTAGCGCACCCCGTGGAGTGTCTGGACGATAACGTCGTCTCCGAGTTCGTCTCGGGGTCCCTCCCCAAGTCGGCCGTCACGAAGGTCGAGGGTCACCTCGCCGGGTGCCGCGACTGCCGCGCGCTGATCGCGGCCCTCGCGCAGGACGCCGCGACCGACTCGAACGTCGAGACCGTCAAGCACGAGCGCCACTCGCCCTCGCAGGTCACCGAGCTGCCCAAGCGCACGGTCGGCGACCGCGTCGGCCGCTATCTCATCCTGTCGACGCTCGGCACCGGCGGCATGGGCGTCGTGTTCTCGGCGTACGACCCCCAGCTCGACCGCAAGGTCGCGCTGAAGCTCCTGCGCTCCGGGCTCCAGCTCGCGACCAAGGACGCGCAGAAGCGGCTGCGCCGCGAGGCCCAGGCGATCGCCCAGCTCTCGCACCCGAATGTCGTGGGCGTCTACGACGTCGGCACCACCGACGAGGGTGACCTCTACATCGCGATGGAGTTCGTCGAGGGCGAGACGCTGACACAGTGGCTGAGGAGCTACCCGCGCAGCTGGCGCGAGATCGTCGACGTGTTCCTCCAGGCCGCGAAGGGCCTGGTCGCCGCGCACGGCGTCGGCCTCCTGCACCGCGACTTCAAGCCCGACAACGTCCTCGTCGGCGGCGACGGCCGCGTCCGCGTCACCGACTTCGGGCTCGCGCGCTCGCTGATCGCGTTCGACGAGGAGTCCGCGCGCGGCGGCAACACGCCGTCCTTGCCCACCGCGCTGTCGTCGAGCCTGACGGCCACCGGCACCGTGCTCGGCACGCCGCGCTACATGCCGCCCGAGCAGCTGACCGGCCCCGACATCGACGCGCGCGCGGACCAGTTCTCGTTCTGCGTCGCGCTCTACGAGGCGCTCTACGGCACCCACCCGCTGCTCGGCGGCACGGCCGTCGCGATGCTCGACAAGGGCGAGCCCGCGCTGCCGCCGCCCGACGGCACGAAGGTGCCCGCGTACATCGGCAAGGCGATCGCGCGGGGCCTCGAGCGCGATCGCACGAAGCGGTTCCCGCTGATGTCGCAGCTGATGGACTCGCTCGTGCCGCCGGCGCCGCGGTTCACGCCGAAGATGGCCGCGTTCGCGGCGAGCACGCTGGTCGTCGTCGGTGCGGTCGCGATGGTGTTCGCGATGCGCAAGGATCCGCCGCGGGACACGCCGCCCGAAACGCAGCCCGGCGTCACGGCGGATCTGGTGAAGGAGATCAACCGGCTCAAAGACGAGATCAAGAAGCTGAATCGCGAGCGCACCCAGCTGATCGAGAAGCTCCAGAACCCGCCGTCGGACGTCGTCGAGCTCCGGCGGCAGCTGCAGGAGAAGGACGAGGAGATCCAGACGCTGATCGCACGCGTCGACACGCTCAGTGCACCGAAGCCGAGGGCCAGGCCGGATCGCCCGCTCTCGCCATCCCAGGCCCTGCTCGTCATGAACTCGTTCGTGCAAGCGGATCGAAACCTCGACTTCTGCTTCCAGGAGTGGAGCGAACGTCCGGACGACTACGGCAATCGCCAGAGCGAGGCGAACGTGATGGTCCGGCTGACGGTCCAGCCGGATGGCGTCGCTCACTCGGCGGTCGCGACCGGTGTCACCTCGCCATCGCTGCGCTGGTGCATCGAAGGCGCGCTGACGCGGATCAAGTTTCCCGCCGGCCCGGAGACGCTCGACCTCGAGGTGGCCGTCCGCTACTCCGGCGGGGAGAAGAACGTGTCCCCCCGGGTCGTGGGTCACCGGAAGACGGCGGCCGGTGTCATCGACCTCCAATAGGGTATCCTGGGCGGAGATGTCGCGCTGGGTCCTGCTCGTCGCGCTGCTCCACGCCAGCAGCGCCGCCGCCGAGCGCCGCGTCACCGTCGAGGTCCCGCCCGCACCGGTCGATTCGCTCGCGTCGATCTCGCACGTCATCGTGCTCGACCGGTGCGCCGGCGGCTGCACCGTGACGAAGGCGTCGCCGAACAACGCGCGGATGATGCAGTCCTCGATCCCCCAGGGCGCCGGGCCGTTCCAGCTCGAGGAGTTCCGCAACGCGATGGGGCAGACCGGCGCGGCCGCGGACGCCGACTGGGCGAAGCTCGTGACCTGCGTGCGCGAGGTCTACTCGCAGTTCGACGTCGTCGTCACCGAGACGCGGCCGGCCGAGGGCACCTATCACCTCGCCCTGGTCGCCGGCACGCCGGGGCAGGTCGGCCTCGGCTCCGACATCCTCGGGATCGCACCGCTCGCCGGCGACTGCTCGGCGCAGGACAACGCGATCTCGTTCACGTTCGCGAACGCGCACAACGGCGGCGACCGCACGAACAACCTGTGCTGGACCGTCGCGCAGGAGAGCGCGCACGCGTTCGGTCTCGATCACCAGTTCATGTTCACCGACGGCGCGTCGACGTGCATGGATCCCACGACGTACCAGGCGCAGTGCGGCGGCCAGCGGTTCTTCCGCGACAAGACCGCGTCGTGCGGCGAGTTCGCCGCGCGCGACTGCAAGTGCGGCAAGGTCCAGAACAGCCACAAGAAGCTGCTCTCGGTGTTCGGTCCGGGCCAGACGGTGATCGCGCCACCCACGGCGACGATCACGTTCCCGCAGCCCGGCGGCGCCTTCCCGGCCGTGGTCGCGGCGCAGGCCGGCTCGCAGCGCGGCGTGTTCCGCGCCGACCTCCTGCTCAACGGCTCGCCGTGGGCGTCGTCGCCGGGGCAGACGTTCACGCTCACCGGCCAGGCGAATCCGAGCACGTACATGATCAACATGCCGGGCAACGTGCCCGACGGGATCACGGACATCGTCGTGCGCGCGTGCGACGACCTCGGCGAGTGCACCGACTCGGCGCCCGTGACGGTGACCAAGGGCGCGCCGTGCCAGAGCGCGGAGACCTGCGCGCCGCACCAGACGTGCGAGGCCGGGCGCTGCTCGTGGGCTCCGCCGGTCGGCGAGCTCGGCGAGTCGTGCGAGTACGCACAGTTCTGCAAGAGCAATCAGTGCGTCGAGACCACCGACGGCAAGTTCTGCTCGGAGGGCTGTACGCCGGAGGAGACGCCGGGGACGTGCCCCGAGGACCTCGTGTGTGCCGAGAGCAGACCCGGCCAGGGCTTGTGCGTGCCGGCCGGCGGGGGTGGGTGCTGCAGCGTGACGACCTCGGGAGAACCCTGGGCCGCGGCAGTTCTTGCGTGTCTCGTGGCACTGCGTCTCGGTCGACGCCGCACCTCGTTTGCAGGTGTCAGGACGCTCTCCGCAGAGCGTGACGAATCCTGCTGACGATCGGACGAACGTGTAGTAATCCCCGCATCATGACTCGTCTGTTGATGTCCGGGCTGGTGGTGTCCGCGATGCTCCTCGGTGGCGCATCCACCGCGTCCGCGGAGAACGAAAGCAAGCTGAAGCTGATGACCGTGCCGCTCCCCTACGAGCTGCCGGATCGGCCCGCAGGTGCGATCACGTCCGGCAAGATCTTCCTGAACCTCTGCCCCGGCGGCTGCACCGTGCGCCCCGGCATGGACGACGCGACGACGGACACGTCGAGCCTCGTGACGCAGGTCAAGAACCTCCCCGAGTACACGGGCTGGCAGACGGGTGAGTGGGCCCAGGTCCTCGAGTGCGTGAAGGAGGTCTACTCGCCGTATGCCGTGGTCGTCACGGACGTGCGCCCGCCCTCGACCGACAGCTACGCCGAGATCATGATCGGTGGCAGCCCGCAGGACATCGGGCTCCCGCAGGGCGTCGGCGGCGTCGCGAGCGTCGTCCCGGGCTGCGGCGCGAACCCCAAGGGCGTGTCGTTCGCGTTCACGTCCGCGATCAACATCTTCGCCGCGGAGGCCGGTGGCAGCCGCGTCCACGGCCTGTGCTGGATCATCGCGCAGGAGACCGCGCACAACTTCATCGGCGCCGGCCACGCGTACGAGTTCATCGAGGACGGCCGCTCGGCGTGCAACGATCCGATGACGTACCGCGCCGACTGCGGCGGCCAGAAGTTCTTCCGCAACAAGGTCGCGCGCGAGGGTGACTTCGCGCCGTGCGGCATGCCCGACGGACAGTCGAACAACCTGTGCTACTGCGGCGGCCAGCGCAACGCGCACCAGAAGATGCTCGAGGTGTTCGGCGCCGGCCAGACGACGATCGCGCCGCCGACGGTGATGGTGAACTTCCCCGCCGCCGGCGCGTCGCTCGGCGCGACGGTGACCGGCCTCGCGGGCAGCAAGCGCGGCGTCGAGCGCGTCGAGATGTACCTGAACGGCTGGAAGTGGGACACCAAGCCGGGCGCGCTGTTCGGCCGGACCGGCCAGATGAACCCGTCGTCGTACCAGTTCGCCGTCCCGGGCAACCTGCCGAACTCGACCTACGACATCGTGCTGAAGGCGTACGACGACCTCGGCGCGAACACGTCGTCGGCGACGGTGACCGTCAACAAGGGCGGGCCGTGCACGAGCGCGGAGGCGTGCGCGAAGGGCCAGAAGTGCGAGAACGGCCGCTGCTTCTGGGACCAGCCGACCGCGGAGATCGGCGAGGACTGCACCTACAACGAGTTCTGCAAGAGCAACATGTGCCAGGGCACGGCGGAGCAGCAGATCTGCACGCAGAAGTGCATCCCCGGCACGACGGATAGCTGCCCGACCGACAGCGGCCTCGAGTGCCTCGAGACCGGCCCTGGCCAGGGCATCTGCTTCCTCCCGGAGGACGGCGGCGGCTGCTGCAGCGTCGGCCGTGACTCGAACGGCTGGATCCCCGGCGCCCTCGGCGCGCTCGCGTTCGGCGTGATCGTGCTCCGCCCGCGCCGGAAGCGCGCGTGAAGCTCGCGCTCGCCTTCGCGGCGCTCGTCGCCGCACCGATGACGTCGATCGCCGCCCCCGGGCAGGTCGGCAACATCATCTACATGGAGCGGTGCAAGAACGGCTGTACCCTGAAGAAGGGCGTCGACGACTCGCGCACGCTGACCTCGTCGATCGTCTCGGGGAGTGGCACCGACTTCCCGATGGCCGAGTTCATGAGCTCGACAGGGCAGACCGGCGCCGCCGCCGACGCGGAGTGGAACGCGCTCGTGACGTGCGTGAAGGAGGTCTACTCCCCGTACAACGTCGTCATCACCGACCAGAAGCCGACGACCGGCAGCTACCAGGCCGTGGTCGTCGCCGGCCTGGACGAGGACATCGGAGTCTCCGGCGCAGCCGGGATCGCCAACGTGCACTGCCAGCCGCTCGACAACGGCGTCTCGTTCGTGTTCGCGAACGGCGTCGGCGGTAGCGCGGCGAGCCGGCTCGAGTTCCTGTGCGGCGCGGTCGCGCAGGAGACCGCGCACAACTACGGCCTGTCCCACGAGTACAAGTTCACCGACGGCCGCTCGGCGTGCACCGATCCGATGACCTACCGCAGCGACTGTGGCGGTCAGCAGTTCTTCCGCAACGAGCAGGCCTACTGCGGCGGCTTCGTGCAGGAGAACTGCAACTGTGGTGGGACGATCCAGAACTCGCACGTCGCGCTGCTCGGCGTGTTCGGGCCCGGGACACCGATCACGGCGCCTCCGACGGTGACGTACACGGGCCCGGCGGCGGGCTCCGAGGTGGCGACCGGGACCGCGGTGATCGCGATCGCCAAGGCCCAGCGCGGCATCTTCCGCATGGAGCTGTGGCTCAACGGGTACAAGTGGAACGAGGTGAAGGGGGTCGCGTGGGGCCGGATGGGACAGCCCGAGGCGAGCTACTCGATCCCGATCCCCGCGGGCGTGCCGGACGGCGTGATCGACATCGTCGTCAAGGCGAAGGACGACATCGACGTGACCACGGCGACCGCGCCGGTCACCGTGATGAAGGGCGCGCCGTGCGCGACCGCGGACAGCTGCCTGGCCGGCCAGAAGTGCGAGGCCGGGAAGTGCTTCTGGGAGCCGCCCTCCGGCAACTTCGGCGATGCGTGCACGTACCCGCAGTTCTGCACCAACGGGTTCTGCGAGGGCACGGCCGAGGTGAAGATCTGCACGCAGGAGTGCGTCGTCGGCGTCGCCGATGCGTGCCCCGACGAGAGCTACGAGTGCATCCAGAGCTCGTCGCAGAAGGGCGTGTGCTTCCCGAAGGGGCTCGGCGAGGAGGGCAACTGCCTCGGCTGCTCCTCGGCCTCGACCGGCGCGCCGCCCGTGCTGCTCGCTGCATTCGGCCTCGCGTTCGTGCTGCGCCGCCGCCGGCGCTGATAGAATGGAGGCGATGGGTCGCCTCTCCTATGTCGTCGCCGCCGCCCTGATGGCTTCCGTGCCCGCGCACGCCGACACCGGGCCGCCGACCGGCATCGCGCAGTTGATGGTGCTCGAGCCCGGGGACTCGAGCTACAAGCTGTTCCACGGCGCGGTGTGGCTCGACGCCGACAAGGCGACCACGAACTACCGGTGGGGCGGGCTGCAGTGCAAGGGCAGGGAGCTGTCCGACACCAGCATCCAGCTCCTGTTCGCGGCCTTCCGGAGCGAGTACCAGGTGGCGGTCGAGTACGTGATGAGCGAGTACAAGGGCAAGCAGTACCGCTGCCTTACGGGATTCACGATCTCGAAGAGCTGATCCGTGTCGATCCGGGGGGGCGTCGTTCGACCCATGGGGGAACATCCCGAACCAGGAGAACGACCATGCAATACCTCTGCTTGATCTACGACAACGAGAAGATCTGGGCCGACCTGTCCGAGGCCGAGAGCGGCCGGCTGTTCGGCGAGTACATGCAGTTCACGCAGGACATCAAGGCGTCCGGCCACTACCTCGGCGGTAACGCTCTCCAGCCGGTCGCGACGGCGACGACGGTGCGCGTGCGCGACGGCAAGACCACGACGACCGATGGCCCGTTCGCGGAGACGCGCGAGCAGCTCGGCGGTTACTACCTGATCGAGGCGAAGGATCTCGACGAGGCGACCCGCATCGCGGCGCGGATCCCGAGCGCGAAGATCGGCTCGATCGAGATCCGCCCGGTGATGGCCACACCCGACGCATGAGCCACGGGATCGAGGCGCTGTTCCGCGCGGAACGCGCGCGCGTGCTCGCGACGACGATCCGCGTGACGAACGGCGACTTCGAGCTCGCGGAGGAGGCCGTGCAGGAGGCCTTCGCGGCCGCCGTCGAGGCGTGGCGGGACGCGGTGCCCGTCGAGCCGCGCGGCTGGCTCGTGCTGGCGGCGCGCAACAAGGCGATCGATGCGATCCGGCGCCGCGTGAAGCTGCGCCAGATCGTGGCGGCGGAGGAGCCCGCCGAACCGGCGACCGCGGCGACGGAGCTGGTCGCCGTGCCCGACGATCGGCTGCGGCTGATGTTCACGTGCTGCCACCCGGCGCTCGCCCCGGAGGCGCAGATCGCGCTCACGCTGCGCACGCTCGGCGGCCTCACCACCGAGGAGATCGCGCGCGCGTTCCTCGCCACGCCGGCGACGATGGCCCAGCGGCTGGTGCGCGCGAAGACCAAGATCAAGGGCGCGCGGATCCCGTACGAGGTTCCGGAGGCGTCGCAGCTGCCGGAGCGCACCGACGCGGTGATGCGCGTGATCTACCTCGTGTTCAACGAGGGCTACGCGGCGACCGCGGGCGACGCGTGGATCCGCCGCGACCTGACGGCCGAGGCGATCCGGCTCGGCCGGCTGCTCGTCGAGCTGTTGCCGGCGAGCGACGGTCGCGCCGAGGCGATGGGGCTGCTCGCCCTGATGCTGCTCCACGATTCGCGGCGCGACGCGCGCACCGATGCGGCGGGTGATCTCGTCCTGCTCGAGGATCAGGATCGATCGCGCTGGGACCGCGCGCAGATCGACGAGGCGCTCGCGCTCGTGCCACCGGCGCTCGTCGGCGGCGCGGGGCCGTACGCGCTCCAGGCGGCGATCGCGGCGCTCCACGCGAGCGCGCCGACCGCCGCCGAGACGGACTGGCCGCAGATCGCGGCGCTGTTCGCGCGCCTCGCGCAGCGCGCGCCGTCGCCGGTCGTCGCGCTCAACTACGCCGTCGCGATCGCGATGGCGCACGGACCCGCCGCCGGGCTGCCGCACATCGACGGTCTCGAGCCGCAGCTCGCGGGCTATCACCTGTGGCACGCGGCGCGCGCGGATCTGCTGCGCCGGCTCGGCAAGCTGCGCGAAGCGGGTGCGGCCTATCGCGAGGCGCTGCGGCTCGTCGGCTCGGAGCCGGAGCGCAGGTTCCTCGAGCGCCGGCTCGCCGAGGTCACACCAGCTTCGGCTCGATGAGCTCGATGCGGCGCCAGGCCCCGGACCGGAACCGGTAGGCGAGGGCGAGCGCGAGGAGTGCGATGTAGCCGACGAGACAGAGCATCGCGCCGATCGAGCCGCCGTCGAGGTACGTGACGACCACGATCGCGGACGGCACGAACACCACCCACGCGAGCAGCAGGCGGGCGCCCGCGGTCCACGCGGTGTCGCCGGCGGCGCGCAGCGTCTCCGCGAGCGTCAGGCAGATCGCGTCGAAGATCTGCCACGCCGCGCTGATCGCGAGCATCGACGTCCCGATCGCGACCAGGTCGCCGCTCTTGCCGGGCTCCTCGAACCATCGGAGCACGGTGCCCGGTGCGACCAGGTAGAGCCCGCCGATCGCGCACATCCAGGCGGCCGTGCACGCGAGCGTGACCTTGACCTGCGGCCACACCGCCTCCCTCGCGCCGCGGCCGATCGCCTGCGCGGCGAGGATCGCGCCGGCGGAGGCGAGCCCGAACGCCGGCATGAACGAGATCGAGTTGACGGCGAGCACGACGTTGAGCGCGGCGACGGTCTCGTCGCCGAGGCCCGCGAGCACGACGTTGACGAACAGCTGGAACGCGGCGAACTCGAGGAACCAGTTGAGGCCGTTTGGCAGGCCGAACCGCGCGACGCGCAACAGCTCGTGCCGGCTCAGCGCACCGCCGGTGCCGCTGCGCGGCGCACCACCCCACCGGCGCGCGAAGCCGATCGCGAGGAACAGGAAGCCCAGCCACGACGCGATCGTGCTCGCCCACGCCGCCCCGGCGACGCCGAGCGCCGGGAAGCCGAGGTTGCCGTCGATCAGCAGCCAGTTGCAGAGGATGTTGACGACCATCGCGATGATGCCCGCGACCATCTGCATCCACGTGTTGCCGAGGCCGCCGTACCAGTTGCCGAGCGCCTCGATGCCGACGATGGCGCCGACGGACAGCAGGCGGATCTCGATGTACGCGCTCATCTCGGCCTGCACGTACGGCGAGTAGCTGGTGAGCCCGAGGAGTGTGGTGACGGCGGGGATGGTCGCGAGGGCGAGCACGGCCGAGATCGCCGCGATCGCGAGGCCGTACCACGCGAAGCGCGGTGCCTCGTCGCGCGCGCCGCGCCCGACGAGCTGCGCCACGAAGCTCTGGACGATGAACACCGTGCCCATCGGCAGGATGACGAAGCCGAGGAGGTTCAGGCCCCCGGTGGCGGTGGCCGCGAGCGCGCCGGCGCCGAGGTGCTTGACCTGGATCGCGTCCGCGAACGTGATCACCGCCTGCGTGGCGCGCGCCAGGACCATCGGCATCGCGAGCGCGAGCAGGGCGCGGAGCGGTGCGGCGGGCGACGACATGGGCCCGACACCATGAAGTCGGAAACCCGGTCGTGCAAGGATCTCCACGTGGCGAAAGCGACCAGGCTGGTGCTCGAGCTCGACGGCCACGAGGTCGCCGTCTCGAACCCCGACAAGGTGTACTTCCCGGAGGGGCCGATCACGAAGCGCGAGCTCGTCGAGTACTACCTCGCCGTCGCCGAGGGCGCGCTGCGCGGTGTCGCGCGCCGGCCGATGATCCTGAAGCGGTACGTCAACGGGATCACCGAGGAGCCGTTCTTCCAGAAGCGCGCTCCGGCGAAGCGTCCGCCGTGGCTGTCGATCGCCACGTTCCGCTTCCCGTCGGGCCGGCACGCCGACGAGATCGCCGTCGACAGCCGTGCGGCGCTCGCGTACGTGGTGAACCTCGGCTGCATCGATCTCAATCCACACGCGGTCCGCGCCGAGGCCATGGACCACCCCGACGAGCTGCGCGTCGATCTCGATCCGGTCCCGGGCATCGCGTGGCCGCAGATCCTCGCGGTCGCGCGCGTCGCGAAGCAGGTGCTCGACGATCACGGGCTCATCGGCTGGCCGAAAACCAGCGGCTCGCGCGGCGTCCACATCTGGGTGCGCATCCACCCGCGCTGGCCGTTCTCCGCGGTTCGCCGCGCCGCGCAGGCGCTCGCGCGCGAGGTGGAGACGCGTGCGCCGGACCTCGCCACGGCGCGCTGGTGGAAGGAGGAGCGGCACGGCGTGTTCCTCGACTACAACCAGAACGCGCGCGATCGCACGACGGCCAGCGCGTACTCGGTGCGCCCCACGCGCGATGCGAGGGTGTCGATGCCGCTGCCGTGGGACGAGCTGTGGTCGTGTGACCCGAGCGCGTTCACGCTCCGCACGGTGCCCGCGCGGTTTGCGCAGCGCGGGGACGCGCACGCGGGCATCGACGACGCGCCGTGCGGGATCGAGGCTCTGCTCGCGCTCGCCGACCGCCAGGACGAGGCCGGGCCGCCGGCGCGCGCCGCCCCCGAGGACAAGCCGGTGGTGATCACGATCGCGCAGGCCAAGCAGAAGGCCGACGTGCTCGACGGGCTCGAGCGCTGGAAGCGGCGGCACCCCGCGGTGGCCACGCGGCTCGCGCCCGAGGACGTCCTCGTCGACACGAACCGCGGCCGCTTCACCGCGTGGTATCGCGTCCGCATCAACCTCAAGAACGTGCCGGCGGGCGAGCACCCGCCGGCCGAGCCACCGGATCCCGACTACGACTGGAAGGCCGAGTGGCGCGGCCCGGGGACGGACTGACTACTCGAACCGGCCGAGCAGGCCGAGCGACGCCACGAACGCCGTGACGTCGTACGTGCCCTTGTAGAGCGGCATGTACATGTCGTCGTTGCTGGCCTCGTTCGAGCCGGGGAGGACCCACAGCGCGGCGAGGTGAGCGTCGACGTTCTTCGTCACCTTGTACGTGCCACCGGCGCTGACGACATGGCGGTTGATGTCCGGGAGGCGCGCCGAGAGCGTCGTGTCGGGCACCGGCGTCGGGTCGTACGCGTAGCCGGCGCGCAGCGAGAGCTTCTGCTCCGGCAGCTTGTACTCGCCGCCGAGGCGCAGCGTGACGGTGTCCGTGTAGTCCTGCGGCTGCACGTTGTGCGAGCCGTCGGGCAGCGTGATGTCGATCGTGTCGAACGCCGACCAGTCGATCCACGTCGCGTTGAGCTCGAGCTCGAGCTGGTCCATCGGCCGGTACGCGACGCCCGCGGAGACCGACTGCGGGACGTGCAGCGTCGTCGAGATGTCGCCGTCGGGCGGGAGCTGCCCGCGGTACGGAGGGGCCATGTCGAAGTCGCCGGTGCCCTCGAAGTCGAGGTCGACTTGGCTGCGCCACGAGACGCCGACCGACAGCTTGTTCTTCAGCGCGGCGGGCCGGTACATGAGACCGACGCGGCCGCCGATGCCGAACGCGTCGCCGCCGAGGACGGCGCTGCCCTGCGCGCTGCCGAAGTAGACGTTCTGCTCGAGCTGCACCGTCGACGGCACGAGGTCGAGGCCCGCGCCGATCGAGAGGCCGGGCACCTGCTTGTCGAGGTTCACGCCGACGGCCGGCGTGATGAAGTAGGTGCGGAGGGCCTGCTTCGTCACGACGTCCGCCTGGGGCGAGCTGTCGGGCCAGCTCACCGCAAGGCCGAACGGCAGGTGGAAGCTGACGCCGGCCGCGAACATGTCGTTGATCCGGTGGCTGACCGCGAAGTTGGGCAGCACGGCCGGCGACGAGTTCGTGTCGGTCGAGGTGTTGTCGGGCGCGTTGTACGTCGCCTGCGCCGCGATCAGCGAGGCGCCGAGCGAGATCGCCGTGCCCTCGCCGACCGCGAGGCCGCCGACGTTGTAGACGATCGACGACGGGTCGGTGTCGGTCGCGGTGGCGGTGCCGCCGCGGCCCGTGACCTTCGCATCGTGCTCGTTGAGGTAGAAGCCGTTCGCGGAGGCGACGCCACCCGCGCACGCAAGAAGGAACAGCGTCTTGCTGAGGGTACGCATGGTCAGTTCGCCTTGTTCTGGAGGAGGAAGGTGATGGCGTCGGTCTGCAGGCGGGCGGTGCCGAGGCGGCCGTCCGCGCCCACCGTCATGGTGCCCGGCGACGGCGCGGGGCGGAGCAGCGACGCGTGCTCGAACGTGTTGCCGGGGAACGACGGCGCCTCCGGCGGCAGGTTCATGTACTTCACGAACTTGTTGGTCTGCGGGCTCGTCATGATCACCGCCGACGGCTCGACCGGCGGCAGCGCGCGCGACGCGACGAGCGGCTGCAGGCCGACGAGCGCGGCCTCGTTGTTCGTGGCGACGTTCGGGACGACCGTGTCACCGACGACCTCCTGGATCAGGATGCGCCGGGTCGCGAGCTTGCGGGTGAAGTTCGCCGGGTCGGCCGGATCGAGCGCCCAGCGAGCGATCGTCGCGAACTGCTGGTAGCCCGGCTGCGTCTTCCACGCGTCGGTCGTGCACAGGCCGGTGTTCGGCTGCGCGACGAGGTTCGACTTCTCGCCGGTGAGGATCTTCGCGTCGATCAGCGCGTCGACGAGCGGGCACTTGATCGCGTTCGTGTTCGAGTTCTCGAGGATGTCGACCCAGCCGACACCCGGGACGTTCAGCACGGCGGCGCGGAAGTCGGGCTTCGCACCGACGGTCGCCGAGCCGATGATGCCGCCGAGCGAGAGGCCGAGGTACTGGATGTTCGCGACGTCGACCTTGAGCTGGTTGCACTTGTCGAGCGCGCAGCCCTGGAGCGAGTTGACGAGCTCCTGGAGGTCGAGGATCGTCTGGCGCACGTTGTCGCGCGTGGTGGCGAGGTCCGACGACAGGAACGGCGCGTAGCACTGCGGCGCGGTGGTCGGGGACGGCGGCACGGCCGGCGTGCCGGTGTTCGCACAGCCGATCGCGGCGTCGGTCGAGGTGCGGACGGCGCGGCTGTCGTGCGCGACGAAGTCGATCGCGACGGACGCGTAGCCGGCAGCGGCGAGCTGCGCGCCGATCGCGACGAGCGACGACTTCGAGCTGCCGAGGCCGTGGCCGAACACGATCACCGGGTAGCCGGCCGCGGGCATCGGCGAGGCCGGCACCATGCCGAGGACGAGGATGCCGCGGTCGCCGGCCTTGGTCGGCTTGTACGGGTCGTTGAACGGGCCGGGGATCATGCCGCCCTCGTTCGGGTTCGTCGAGTTCGTCGGCACCTTCGCCGGCGTGTCGGTCTGGTAGTTGGCCGCGCTGAGGAGGCCACCAACCACGTCGCCGACCGCCTGGCACGGCAGCGAGCCGCCGTCGACCGCGCACGAGCCCGGCGGGAGCCGCGACTGCAGGAACTGCTCGGCGGTCACGCCGGTCGGGAGCTGCGATGACACGCCGAACAGCGGCGCCTTGTCGATGGTGGCCGCGAGGCTGCCGGCGACCAGCGGATCGAGCGGGTCGGTCGTGGTCTGCGTGTTGAACTCCCAGGCGAGCAGCACGTCCTCGCGCGCGTGGCTCGTGCCGGCGAGGAACGCGAGCGCCTTCGCGTGCGCCTTCCACAGCAGGTCGATGCCGCGGAGCTGCGCGAGCTGATCGGGGTCGCGCGGATCGAGCGGGGTGCGATCCGAGAGCACGTTGCCCTGCGCATCGAGCGTGACCGGGTTCTCCGCCTCGCGGACGACCGACCACGTGAAGCTCGGGCCGAACTCGGCGCCGCTCGCGGTCTTGATGCCCTTCACGAGCGCGACGACGTACGTCGACTTCTGCTCCAGCGGCACCATCGGGACGATCACGAGCTGCGGGAACGTCTGCGGGTCCTTGCAGGCCTTGATGTCGGTCTGATCGGCGAACCGCGTCGTCATGCTCGGTACGACGACGACCGGGATCGGCTGCGCACCGGCCGGATCGGCGTCGGTGCCGGCGGACGCGCGCTTGTAGAGCAGCACGTTGTTCGCGAGCGAGGCCGGATCGACCGCCTCGCTGAGCGACACGGTGAGCGTCGCCTTGTACGTGCCGAACCCGTCGAGCGTGTTGAGCACCTTCACGCGCGTCGCGGCGCTGAGCGGGCCCTCGTTGCACTGCTCGGGCAGGTTGACCTTGCCCGTCGCCGGATCGAGGAGGAGGTTGTTGGGGAACGGAACGACCTTGTTCGACGGATCGAACTGAACTTCGGGCCCACCGGCCGGGTCGTCGCCGACTCCCTCGCCGGGATCGACGTTGACGTCGGGGCAACCCGCGAGTGCGAGCGCGAAGCTCGACGCAAGCCAAGCTGAATACTTCATCGCGCGGCAGTATAGGAACTCACGATCGATCGGCACATGTTCCTCGACGAGAAAGACTGGTGCGCGTCACCACGATCACGCTGCGTGAGAATTCACCGTATGCACTCTCACAAAGCTTTCCGCGCCTACCTGTCTGTGTGCGCGTGCGTCTCGATCAGGCGCGACTCTTCTTGCGCGAGCACCGCAGCGGCTGCGCTGCGGTGCTTGCGGAAGTCGGCCAGCACGTCGTTGAGCTCGGCGCCGAACAGGATCGCCACGTTCGAGAGCCACAGCCAGGTGAGGAAGATGATCGCGCCGCCGAGCGCACCGTACGTCGCCTCGTAGCTATTGAAGTGCGACAGGTACAGCCCGAACAGGCCGCTGATCCCGAGCCACAGGACCACGCCCACGGCCGCGCCCGGCGTGAACACGCGGAACGGCGCGTCGGTGTCGGGGAGGAACTTGTAGATGATCGCCCAGACCAGCATCACGAGCAGGCCGGCGCCGAGCCATCGCCCGATCCCCCAGGCCGCATCGAAGGCGTCGCCGAGGCCGAAGCGATCCGCGACATGATGACCCACCACGGGCCCCACGACGAGCAGGCCGAGCGCGAGCACCAGCAGGACGGCCACGCCGAGCGTCACGCCGAGTGCGATCGCCTGGCGGTGGAAGAAGCCCCGCGTCTCCTTCTTGTTGTGGATCGTGTTCAGCGCGCCCGACATCGCGGCCGCGCCGCGCGACGCGCCCCACAGGGCCAGCACCGCGCCACCGATCGCGAACCCGGCGCCGGCCGCCTCGATCAGCCTGGTCACCTGGTTCGAGATGAAGACCCGCGTCGAATCCGGCATCGCCTCGGTCGCCATCAGCACGCCCTGGTGCACCGTCGTCGGATCGAGCACGAGCAGCGCGATGGTCACGACGAACACCACCATCGGGAAGACAGCGAGCACCGCGTAGTAGGCCATCATCGCGCCCACGTCCGTGATGTTGTCGTCGATCGCCGAGCGGAACAGCTGCTCGACGAACCGCACCGGCGCCGGCCCCGTGCGCTCCGGCTTCACCGTGCGCGGGCGCCCGCCCGTGGCGTGCCCGACGGGGACCTCGGGCAGGGTTTGCGTGGCCACGACCCTCGAGAGAGCAGTCGTCGTGCCACACGACGGTGGAGCGCGCCCAGCAGGTCTCGAACCTGCGACCCCGGACTTAGAAGGTCCGTGCTCTGATCCAACTGAGCTATGGGCGCCGGCGGAAAGCGGGGGTGACTCTACTCCAGGATTCCCGCAGGCGCTCGTGTTAGCTTTCCCGCGCCATGCGCATTGGGATCACGATCACCCTGGGGTGTGTCCTGTTCGCCGCCGCTTGCTCGAAGGGCGAGAACGCCGGAGCCGAGGAGGCGCGGAAGGAGGCCGAGGCCGAGCAGAAGGCGCGCGAGGCGCGCGGGGAGGCCGCGAAGAAGATCGCGCCGCCCGTGCCGGGCCAGGCGAAGATCCCGTGCGAGCAGCTGATCGATCTGCCGAAGTATCAGGAGGCGACCGGCGAGACCGAACCCCTGACGATCCGGACCGATGCGAAGGAAGAGCCCGAGGCGGCCGCGACGTGCTCCCTCGTGAGGGGCGGGAAGAAGTTCACGGAGGCCGAGCAGGCCGCGAAGCTGAAGAAGGACGGCCGGCTCGGCGTCCTGCCGGGCGACGTGGTCTGCCAGGTCAGCGCGTTCTGCTGGACGATCGAGGATCCGGATCGGTTCAAGAAGAAGTGCGCGCAGCGCAAGGACAGCGATGACGAGTCGATGGGCAGCTACGCCTGCCGCCAGACCGTGATGGTCGGCGCGTTCGACGTCTACGTGTACCGGTTCTTCGACGCCGACACGAAGTGCATCCTCCAGGTGAAGGGCGGCGCGAGCCAGATGGACAACGACATCACGCTGAAGTGCGCGAAGGTCGCGCGCGACACGATCGGCCCCGCGCAGATCGCCGTGACCGGCAGCGCGCCGCCGGCTCCCGCACCGGCCGCGGCCGGCAGCGGCGCGGCGCCGTAGTCGCTACGCGGGGCGGCCGCCGAAGATCTGCTGGAGCAGATACGCAGGCGTCTCCTCGAGCTGATCGTACCGGCACTCGGTGTGCGGCTTGTCGGGGCGCCAGCGCTGGAAGTGCGTCGCGTGGCGGAACCGGTCGCCCTGCATGTGATCGTAGCTGACCTCGGCGACGAGGCCGATCTGGATCGGCTCCCACGACAGATCCTTGCCGCGGTTCCAGCGCGAGGTCGCGCCGGGCAGGCGCTGCGGCGTTGCCTCCGCCTCCGCCCAGTCGGACCAGTCCTTCCACGGGTGCGTCTCGCGCGCGCCCTCGGTGAGCGGCAACAGCTTCTCGGCGAGCTTCACGCGCTCCGTCTGCTTGAAGCTCGACGCGACGCCGAGGTGGTGCAGCTTGTTCTCGCCGTCGTAGAGGCCGAGCAGCAGCGAGCCGACCTCCTTGCCCTTGCCGCCCTTGTACCAGCGGAAGCCGGCGACCACGCAGTCCGCGGTGCGCTGGTGCTTGATCTTCAGCATCGCGCGCTTGCCCGGCTGATACGGCGCGCCGTCGGCCTTGGCCATCACGCCATCGAGGCCGGCGCCCTCGAACTTCTCGAACCACTCGCGCGCCACCCCGCGGTCGCGCGTGGCGGGCGTGAGGTAGACCGGCGGCTTGCAGGCGCCGAGCGCGGACTCGAGGCGTGCGCGGCGCTCGCCCTGCGGGACGGCGCGGAGATCGTCGTCGCCCCACGCGAGCAGGTCCCAGGCGACGTACGAGGCCGGCTTCTCGTCGGCCAGCAGCTTCACGCGCGAGGCGGCGGGATGGATGCGGAGGAGCAGGGCGTCGAAGTCGAGCCGGTCGCCGGTGGCGATCACGATCTCGCCGTCGAGCACGCAGCCGTCGGGCAGCTCACGGCGGAGCGAGACCTCGAGCTCGGGGAAGTAGCGGCCGAGCGGCTTCTCGTCGCGCGACTGGATGTAGAGGTCGTCCCCGTACTTCCAGACCAGGGCGCGGAAGCCGTCCCATTTCGGTTCGAACAGCCAGCCGTCGCCCTCGGGCAGGTCACTCGACAGCTTCGCCAGCATCGGCGGGACCGGCGGTGGAAACGGCGACTTGAGGGCCACGGCCCGCACGGTACACTGGACCTCATGCGGGCGCTCGCGATCGTGATGCTGCTCGCCGGTGTGGCCGGCGTCGCGCGCTCGGAACCGCGCCGCGATCTGTGCGCCTCGGGTGCGAAGTGGCGCGGGGCGACGGTCGACCTCGACGTGAAGGCCGCCGACCTCCACGACGTCCTTCGCCTGCTCGCCGATGTCGGCAAGGTCAACCTCGTCGTGTCGAGCGACGTCGCCGGCAAGGTCACGCTCCGGCTCAGGCGCGTGCCATGGGATCAGATCGCCTGCACGGTCGCCGCCGTCCACAAGCTGCAGATCTCCGTGCAGGACTCGATCTTGATGGTATCGAAGCGGAGATGAGGCTCACCGCACTGCTGGTGCTCGCACCGTCCCTCGCGGCCGCGTCGCCGCGGTTCGACATCGACGGCGACGGAGCTGACGACGCGGTGGTCGATCACCGCGCGCTGTACTACGGCGGCGCCAAGGGCTACACGGCCGCGCCGCTGCCCGCGTTCCCGCGCGCGACGCCCGTGCTGTTCTTCGCGCTCGAGCTCGTCGGCGACGTCAACGGCGACGGCTTCGCCGACGTCGTGCTCGGCGATCCGGCGTGCCCGCCGCACGCGCGCGACCTGGGCCCGTGCGAGGCCGGCGCGATCCACCTGTTCCTCGGCGGCAAGGGGCGCCTGCCGGCAGCGCCGTCGCAGACCATCACGACCGCGGCGAAGGACACGCACTTCGGCATGCACGTCGTGCCGCTCGGCGACATCGACGGCGACAAGCTCGCCGACGTCGCCGTGCCCGACCGGAGCGGCGTGCATGTCTACCGAGGGACGAAGACCGGCCTCGCGACCAGGCCGATCGATCTGCCGTCGGCCACGGTCGTGCCGGTCGGCGATCTCGACAAGGACGGCAAGGCCGACCTCGCGGCGATCACGCCCCAGGCCGCCTCGATCCGCTACGGCGGCGACCTGACGCGGACGCAGGCCATCCCGCTCGGAGGCGACGCGGAGTTCTTCGGCGCCGCCGGGGCGGGCGACTTCGACGGCGATGGCTACGGCGATCTCGCGATCACCGTCGAGCCGTCGTCGCCCACCGGCAACCTCGTCGCGAACGACGTCCTGATCTACAAGGGCTCGGCGAAGGGGCTCGTCACGACGACCAAGCGGCGGTTCTCGCGCGATCACGTCCGTGCCGAGTTCGGCGCCGCGTTCGCATCGACCGGCGACCTGAACGGCGACAAGCTCGACGACCTCGTGATCCTCGCGTCGTGCTCGGTGTTCGACGACAAGGCGAGCTCGTGCAACGCGGGCGCGGCGTATGTCTACCTCGGCAGCAAGCAGGGCCTGACCGTCCGTCCGGTCGCGACGCTGTCCCCGAAGCGCCAGAACATGGCGCTGGGTGCCAGCTCGTTGACCGTGCTCGGCAAGGGCTTCGCGTTCGGCGCCCACGTCTATCCGGATGCCCGGGGAGTAACCGCCGGCTCGGTTTCGGCGTATCCCTAGCGCATGGCGACCTCCGGCACCGGCTACGACATCACTCCGCTCAGCTCCGATCGCGTGAACGCGCTCGCCGCGGACTTCACGCCCGAGGAGCGCCACGTGATCTTGCACCAGGGCACCGAGCGCCCGTTCTGCGGGCTGCTCCTCGACCACAAGCAGAAGGGCGCCTACACGTGCCGGCTGTGCGGGCTGCCGCTGTTCGACTCGTCCAGCAAGTTCAACTCGGGCACCGGCTGGCCGAGCTTCTTCCAGCCGTTCGACCCGCAGCACATCCGCGAGCTGGTCGACGACAGCCACGGCATGCGCCGCGTCGAGATCCGCTGCGCGCGCTGCGACGCGCACCTCGGCCACGTGTTCGACGACGGCCCACGGCCGACGGGCCTGCGCTACTGCCTGAACAGCGTGTCGATGCAGTTCGTCGAGGCGGGCCAGCCGATGCCGCAGCGGTCCTGAGCGGAGACGGCGAAGACCGCGGTGCCGAAACGGCGCTGGCCGCTCTCGGTACGGGAGAGCGGCCTTGGGAGGAGACCGAGAGCGGCTAGCGGCGAAGGTCAGAAGCTGACGCTGCCGCCGATGGTGACGCCGCCGGAGATTCCGGGCGAGTACGTGCTGCCCTGGTAGTACGTGTCGTCGTAGTAGCCGTCGTTGTAGCTCTGATCGATCTCGTAGCGGCCCGAGAGCCAGACCCACTCGTAGCCGTTCCAGCTCCAGTTGCCCTGGACCCAGATGTAGCCCGGGACCGGATCGTAGTTCTCGACCACGAGCGCGGGGCGGCGATAGTAGTCGCGGTACCGCACGTTGATCACCGGGCGCGTGTACGAGCGGTACGTGTTGCCGTGGAAGTGCCAGCGGCCGTCGCGGAACCACGGGCGCACGCGGTTGACGCGGACGCGGTCGCGGCGATCCCAGCGGTTGTCGCGGCGATCCCAGCGGCTGTCGCGGCGATCCCAGCGGTTGTCGCGGCGGTCCCAGCGGTTGTTGTCGCGGCGATCGTTGATGCGGTCGCGGTCACGCCAGCCGTCACGGCCGCGGTCTGCCGCTGCGATGCCGCCGGTGAGACCGAGGACGAGAGCAGTGAGGGTGATGATTCGCTTCATGCCAGAGACCTAGAGCACCCGCCGTGCCGGGTCCTGCCTCCAGCAGATTCAGCAGGTTGCAGCTGCGGGAGTCGCGGTCCTGCGGATTTTGCGTTCACACTCCTGCGAGTTCCGCAGGTCGAGCAAGGTTTGGCTCTGCCGGATCGGTCGATCAGTCGACCCCGTACTTCTTCAGGCGGTCGTACAAGGTTCGCTCGCCGATCCCGAGCAGCTCGGCGGCTTTCCGGCGGTTCCCGCCGACCACGTCGAGCGCGTGGAGGATCGCGTCCTTCTCGAGCTCCGCGAGCGGGCGCACCTCGTTACCCGAGGGCGCGGCGCTCGCCGGCTTCGCGGGCGCGTCGTCGAGCCAGATGTGGCTCGCGTCGATCGCGTCGCCCTCCGCGAGGATCGCCGCGCGTTCGAGCGTGTTCGCGAGCTCGCGCACGTTGCCGCGCCAGCTCGCGGCCTGGAGCCGCTTCTCCGCGGCGGCCGTCAGGCGCGGCATCGAGCGCTTGAGATCGCGCGCGATCCGCTCGAGCAGCGTGCGCGCGAGCGGCAGCACGTCGGTCGGGCGCTCGCGCAGCGGAGGCAGCTTGATCGGGAACACCGCGAGCCGGTGGTAGAGGTCCTCGCGGAACCGGCCCTCGTCGATCATCGCGCGCAGATCGCGGTTGGTCGCGGCGACCCAGCGCACGTCGACCTCGAGCGTGCGGCTGCCGCCGACGCGTTCGAACCGGCGCTCCTGGAGCACGCGGAGCAGCTTGGCCTGGAGCTCGAGCTTGAGCTCGCCGACCTCGTCGAGGAAGAACGTGCCGCCATCCGCGAGCTCGAGCCGGCCGCGCTTGCGCTCGGTCGCGCCGGTGAACGCGCCCTTCTCGTGACCGAACAGCTCGCTCTCGAGCAGCGTGTCGGTCAACGCGGCGCAGTTGATGGCCATGAACGGCTTGGTCGCGCGCGGGCTCTGCGCGTGGATCGCGCGGGCCGCGACCTCCTTGCCGGTGCCGCTCTCGCCGAGCAACAGCACGGTCGCCGCGGTGCGCGCGACCTTCTCGATCGCCTCGACGACCGGCTTCATCGCGGGGTCGCCGTAGGTGAGCGGTGGCGCGGCGAGTGCCTCGCTGTGGCGCTCGGTGCCCTCGGTGCGGTCCTTGAGGCCCCGGCGCTCGACGGCGCGCGCGACCAGGAGGCGCAGCTCGTCCGGACCGCTGATCGGCTTCTGCAGGTACTCGAACGCGCCGAGCTTCATCGCCTCGACCGCGTTGTCGACCGTGCCGTGCGCGGTCATCATGATGACCTCGACCTCCGGCTGCTCCGCGCGGATCTTGCGCAGGAGCGTCATGCCGTCCATGCCCGGCATCTTCAGATCGGTCAGGAGCAGGTCGAAGCCGCGCTCCTCGAGGATCTTCGCGGCCTCCTTGCCGTCCTTCGCGGCCACGACCGTGTGGTCGTCGAGCTCGAGCGTGTCGGTGATGAACTCGCGCAGACCAGCTTCGTCGTCGGCGACCAGGATGCGTGCCATATCAGGACTCCGGGATCTCGGCGCGGAACAGCGCGCCACCGCTCGGGGCAGAGGTGACCGACAGCGTACCCCCATGCGACTCCACGACGCGACGGGCGACGGCCAATCCGAGGCCCGTCCCGTGCGTCTTGGTCGTGTGGAAGGGCTCGAAGATCGTCTCGCGCGCGTCCTCGGGGACGCCCGGGCCGTGGTCCGACACCTCGATCACGAGGTGCTTGCCGTCGGCGCGCACCGCCGCGGTGACCGGTGCACCGGCCGCCACCGCGTTGTCGACCAGGTTCACGACGACCTCGCGGATCCGGCCCGCGTCGAGCGGCCAGCTCGCCGGCGCCATCGCGGTGTCGACGGTGACCTCGCCGGGCACGCTCTGCGCCGCCTCGCGCACGAGCGCCGCCGGATCGGTCGGCGCGCGGTGGATCTCGCCGGTGCGCACGAACTTGAGGAGGTCGTTGGTCAGCGTCTCGAGCCGCACGGCCTCGTCGACGATCCGGTCCGCCTTGCTGCGCGGCTTCTCGCTCTCGGGCAGGGCCTTCGCGAGCATCTGGGACAGGAGCTGCGCGTTGCCCTTCAGCGACGCGAGCGGGTTCTTGATCTCGTGCGCGAGGACGGCGCTCATCTCGCCGAGGTGAGCGAGGCGGCGCTCGCGCTCGCGTTCGCGCTCCTCGCGCGCGCGGCGCGCCTCGCGCCGCACGAGCACGATCGCGACGCCGAGCAGGCTCGCCGCGGCGAGCGCGCCGATGCCGAGCGTCACCGTCGCGTTGTCGCGGAGTGCGTTCGCCTGCACGGGCTCGACCTCGACGACGTAGCGGGCCGCTCGCCCGCCTGCCTTCATGCGGCGGAACGCGCGCAGCGTGAGCCGCACGCGCTCCCCGACCTCTTGGATGCCGCGCGACTCCTCTGTCGAGTCGCCGACCGGCGAGCCGGCCGACGCCACGATGCGGCCGCGGCCCTCGACCATGCCGATGTAGCGCAGGCCTTCATCCGCGTGCTCCCGCAGGATCATCGCGAGGTCGTCCGAGGACGGCACCGCTTCGAGATCGGCGAGGTCCGCACGGACCGCCTGCTCGATCGCGAGCGCCTGGCCGCGGCGCACCGCGTCCGATGCGTTGATCACCGACGATCGGGTCGACAGGACCGTCGCCAGCAAGGCGACGCCGATCAGCACGAACGTCGCCACGACCGACCACCCGGCGAGCGGGGTCGTGGCGCGGGAGGGCGGCATCGCCGGCAGCATAGCCGTTCCCCAGGTTCAGGGCTGGCCGGGGCCACCCCCGCCAGGGCCGCCGCGGAACTTCCCGCCGCGGCCCTGGCGGCCCATCATCTTCTTGCCGGCCTTGAACTCTTCGAGGCTGAGCGCCCCATCCTTGTTCGTGTCGAGCTTCGCGAACATCTTGCTCGCGCGCTCGTCGAACATCGCCTGCTTCTCCGCCGGATCGAGGACGCCGTTCTTGTTGGCGTCGAACTTCTCCAGCAGCTTCGCCTTGCGCGCGGCGCGATCGAGCTTGCCGGCGCCCGGACCCTGGGCGGCGGCGACGCCGACGACGCCGGCGACCAGGACGGCGCCGGTGACCAGTACAACTTTCAGCTTCGTGAACATCTGCATCCCCCTCCTTGGGGTGACCTGTGTCATCGCAAGCGACGTGCCGTCGCAACTGTGCGGACGCACACGCGGGTCGCGCGCGCTACGCTGCGAAAGCCGCAGGCCGCTGCAGAAGTCGCTTGCCCTCACGCGACGTGAGGGACGTAGACCGGGCGACGAGGAGATGCGATGGCGTTCACCGTCGGAGAGCTGTCGAAGTTGACCGGAGTCACGGTGCGGACGCTGCACCACTACGACGAGATCGGCCTCTGCCGCCCGTCGCAGCGGAACGCGTCGGGCTACCGGCTCTACGACGACGACGACGTGCTCCGGCTCCAGCAGGTGCTGGTGTTGCGCGAGCTCGGGATGCCCTTGGCCGAGATCGCGGCCGCGCTCGATGGCGATCGGGCGGCGCTATTGAGGCGGCATCGCGCCGAGCTCGCCGCGAAGCGCGGTCGGCTCGACGCCATGCTCGCATCGGTGGACCACGCCCTCGCGATCCTCGAAGGAGGCTCGACCATGCAGGCAGATGACATGAAGAAGATGTTCGACGGCTTCGATCCCGCGCAGCACGAGGACGAGGTCCAGGAGCGCTGGGGCAACACCGACGCGTACCGCGAGAGCGCGCGGCGAACGAAGCAGTACACGAAGGAGGACTGGGCCCGGTACAAGGCCGAGGCCTCCGAGGTGGGCAGCCGGATCGCCGCGCTGATGCGCGCGGGAACACCGGTCACCGATCCGGTGGTGCAGGCCGCGGTCGAGGAGCACCGGCTGCTGATCGACCGATGGTTCTACCCGTGCTCGAGAGAGATGCACAAAGGCCTCGCTTCGTTGTACGTGACGGATCCTCGGTTCACCGAGAACCTCGACAGGCTCGGCACGGGATACGCGCAGTACCTGAGCGACGCGATCGCGGCGAGCTAGTAAGCTGAACCGGTGAACAGCGACGTGGACGACGAGCTGGCGCGAACCGCCACCGCCGATGCGTCGCAGCCGAGCGCGCCGAGCGCTCCGAAGCAGCCGGGCGAGACGATCGGGCGCTACCGGATCGAGCGCACGCTCGGGATCGGCGGCATGGGCGTCGTTCACGTCGCGTTCGACCCGGATCTCGAGCGGCGCGTCGCGCTCAAGGTGCTGCGCGCGGCGACCGGCGAGGACGCGGCGCGGCGGCTGCAGCGCGAGGCGCGCGCGATGGCGCGGCTCAACCACCGCAACGTCGTCACCGTGCACGAGGTCGGCTCGGTCGCGGGCCGCGACTACGTCGCGATGGAGCTGATCGACGGCGAGTCGCTCGCGGAGTGGTTGCGCGCGTCGCGGCGCGAGTCGCGTGCGATCGTCGACGCGTTCATCCAGGCCGGCCGCGGGCTCGCGGCGGCGCACGCGGCCGGGATCGTCCACCGCGACTTCAAGCCGCACAACGTGCTGCGCAGCCGGTCCGGACGGATCTGCGTCACCGACTTCGGGCTCGCACGCGAGGCGACGCCGCACGATCCGCTCGCGGTCACGGCGGTGGCGTCGGGAGAGACCCCGTCCGCGCTCTCGGGGCTCACGCTCTCCGGCAGCGTGCTCGGCACGCCCGCGTACATGGCGCCCGAGCAATGGCAGGGCGGCGAGGTCACCGCGCAGGCGGATCAGTTCGGGTTCTGCGTCGCGCTGTGGGAGGCGCTGTCGGGAGAGCGCCCGTACAAGGGCCCGACCGTCGAGGATCTGAAGAAGCAGGTCGCGGAAGGGCCCGAGCAGCTCGACGCCTCGCGCATCCCGCGCAAGCTGCGTCCGATCCTGCGGCGTGGCCTCGATCCCGATCGCGCGAAGCGCTGGGCGAGCATGGACGAGCTGCTCGAGCAGCTGGAGCGCGCGCGTCGCCGGCCGCTCATGCTGTTCGCGGCGATCGGCGCCGCGCTGATCGCCGCCGGCGTGCTCGTGCTCGTGCTGAGCGGGGGGACGCGTGGCGCGAGTTGCCCGGCGCCGACGCTGGATCCCGACGTCGTGTGGAGCGAGGCGGCCGCGGCGCAGGCAGTTGCGCTCGGCCAGGGACCGTCCGCGAAGCAGCTATCCGCGGATCACAAGAAGTGGCGCGAGGTGCGCGCCCAGGCGTGCGCGTTCGAGCCGTCGCGCCGGCTCGCCGCGCTGTCGTGCCTCGACGGCGTGATGGTGAGGTTCGACACCGTCGCGCACGCGGTGGCGAGGCCCGATCTGCCGCCGATGGACGCGGGCTCCGCGCTGATCGATCCGTCGGTCTGCGCCGGGACGACGCTGCCGCGCCTGAACGGCACGGCCTCCGCGCTGCTCGCCGAGACCATCGCGTTCCGCCTGCGCGAGATCGCATCGCCGGCGCCGCCGATCGAGGACGAGTACGCGAAGCTCGCCGAGCGCGCGGGGGCCGATCCCTGCGCCGAGGCGCTCGCCCAGGCGATGTACGCGATGGCGACCTCGTCCGCGCCGGTGCGCGAGCGGGCGGGCGACCTCGCCGAGCAGGCGGCCGATCGCTGCGGAGATGATCGCATCCACGCGGAGGTCGCGACCTTGGCCGTGATCCGCACGCTCCAGACCGATCCGCTCGGCGCGAGCTACGCGCGCAAGCTCGCGCGTGCGGAGGCCGCCGTCGCGCGCGTGCCGCAGGCCGACCTGCACGCGCAGCTCGCCGAGTACCGGGCGCTGACCGACGCGCGATCGGACAAGATCGACGCCGCGCTCGAGGCGGGCCAGACGGCGATCGCGGGTTATGCCGCGCGCGGCCGGATCGAGGCGGAGATCCGCGCTGGCCTCGCCCAGGTCCGCACGCGCCAGCAGCGCATGTCGGCCGAGGACCTCGCGGCGATCGCGAGCGCGCTGGCGAGCTGGCGCTCTCTCGCGCTCGCGCAGCTCGGCGAGGCGCACCCGGTCGTCCGCTCGATCGACATCACCGCCGCCGGGTGGGCATGGATGACCGGCGATGTCGCGGGCGGCCACGCGCGGCTCGAGAGCCTGCGGAGGCCGCAGCCGAACCCTAAGGGCACGCGCGTCACCGGCCTCGTCGTCGACACCGCGGGCGCGCCGGTGGCCGGAGCGACGGTCGTCGTCGGCGCGGCCTTCAACGGCGACTCGATCTCGATCTTCGTGCCGTACAGCCCGAGCAGCAGCGCGGTGCGCGCCGCCACCACCGGTCCGGACGGCACGTTCGTGATCCCCGACGCGGTCCCCGACGGCATCGCGGTCGCCCAGTTCGGTGACCTCCGGTCGCACGCCGTGCGCACGAAGCCGCAGGTCAAGCTCGTCGTCGCACCCACGAGCCGGGTCAGCGGAACCGTCGATCTCGCGGGCCTCCCGGCGCCGAAGGTCATCGTCACCGCCGCGCCGCACGATCCGGACGGCACCGGCTACGGGGTCGTCACGCCGGTCTCGCGCGACGGCACGTTCACGCTCGACGGTGTCCCGCGCGGCGACGTCGACGTCTCGGTCGTGATCGACGCGGCGATCGGATCGAGCATGGCGACCCGACGGCTGATGATCACGCAGCCCGAGGTCTCCGATGTCGCGCTCGCCGTTCCCACGTCGCGGCGCAAGGTCACGGTGCTCGTGCGCAGCACCGTCGGGGCACCCGCCCCGAACGCGCAGGTCCTGGTGCTCCCCGGCGCGCAGCCCGACACCATGACGTACAAGCAGCTCAAGGACCGCGTGGTCGACGCGACCGCGCTCAACCTTCGCTTCGCGCGCCCGCTCGACAAGAGCGTGTTCGACGGTGGCCTCGGCAAGCCGGGCGACCTCGCCGTCGAGATCGCGGTCCCCGAGGGACCGTCGTCGGCCTGCGCGCTCGGCCTCCCCGCCGACCTCATCGATCCCGCGATCCAGAAGGCGGCCGATCAGTTCGACCGCCGCATCAACTTCAGCTGCGTCCCCGTGCCGTCCGACGCGAACGTCGTGGTCGTGAAGGTCGAGCTCTGGCCGCGCTTCGATTAGCCCTGGAGCACCTACTTGGCCATCAGGACGGTCACGGTGCCCGCCGGGTGCACGACCGCGAGGTCGCGCTTGCCGTCCCGGTTGAAGTCGTCCATTGCCACGACGGTGGAGCTCGCGGGAACGCCCACCTCGTCCAGAGCCGACAGCATTGGAGCCTGCGCGCCCGGGGCCGTCTGGTTGACGGCAATCGAGATGCTGAACGATTCGTGGGCGATCGCGAGGTCAGGCGCATCATCCCCGTTCAGATCGCCGATGGCGATGGACTGGGAGTGCATGGGGGCCGTGAAGGCGACGGGGAGTGCGAACGTCGGAACCGTTGCGCTGGCCGCCGTGGTCCCGAACCGGACATGGATCGACGTGCCGGTGTAGTGCGGAGTCACGAGATCCGGATTTCCGTCGGCGTTGAGATCGGCCACCGACACGGAGATGGCGTAGACGCCCGCACCCATCGCCATGTTGACGGCGTCCGAGAACGTCGGGATGCCCGATCCTGGAGTGGTGGTGTTGAGGAGGACGGAGACCACGGAGCCCGCGGTCGCGACGGCCAGGTCGGGCTTCGCGTCCGCATTGAAGTCGGCGATGGCGATCGACGTGGGGACGAAGCTGGTCGGGAATTCTGCGTGTGGAGTGAAGCTCGGTACCGTCGCGCCGGCTGGCGTGGTGTTGCGCAAGATCGAAACCGCTCCTGAGGAGCTGACCGCGGCAACATCGGGCCTCCCATCGCCATCGAGATCGGCGACCGCCACCGCCTGGGGGGTGAGGGCCGTCGCGAAGTCCTCGCGGGCGCCGAACGCAGGAGTCGACGCGGAGGCCGGCGTCGTGTTCAGGATGACGGAGATGGCGTTCTGCCGTCGGGCCGCGATCACGATATCGACCTTGCCGTCCGCGTTGAAATCACCGAGGGCGACCGAGTAGGGCTCGCGCCCGACATTGAAGTCGACGGTGTTCGCGAACGTTGGTGTCGCTGCGCCGTTCTGCGTCGTACCGAGCAAGACCGAAACGGAGTCGACGTCGCTGTTGGCCACTGCCAGATCGGAGCGGCCATCGCCATCGAGATCGCCGATGGCGATCGCCTTCGGGTTCGTGCCGACCGGGAACGCGACCCCTACGTGGAACGCCGGTCTGGCGGGCGCCGCATCGACGCCGAGCGCGTCCGCCTCGGCGGCATCGCCCGAAGCCGGCGCATCGCTCATTGCTCCTCCGCCGGGTGACTTGTCGCATGCCGCGAGAACCGTCGACGCGACGATGAGCCCCGCCACCGACTCTCCCCACCGAGTACCCATCCCCATCCCCATAGCGTATGCCGTCCCGCGCATCGCGAGGCCGGCAATCCATGGTCAATTCGTCGCGAGCGACCGTGGTCTAGTACCCTTCGGTCTTCGCGATCACCTCGTTCATGATCTCGCGCGTGCCGCCGCCGATCGGGTAGAGGCGCGCGTCGCGGTAGAGGCGCTCGACGAGCGTCTCGCGCATGTAGCCGTAGCCGCCGTGGAGCTGCACGGCCTGATCGCAGACGTAGCTGCACATGTCCGTCGCGGTGTTCTTGGCCATCGCCGCGAGGCCCGCGGCCTGGAGGTCGCCGCCGGGACGGAGCACGCGCTGCACGCACTCGCCGGTCAGCGCGCGCGCGGCGGCGATCCGCGTGGCCATGTCGGCGAGCTTGTGGCGCGTGACCTGGAAGCCGGTGAGCGGCTTGCCGAACGCGTGGCGCTCGCGCGCGTACGCGACGGACTCGCGATACGCCAGCTCGGCGATCGCGACGCACTGACCGGCGAGGACGAGCCGCTCGCTCGCGAAGTTCATCATGATCATCGGGAACGCGCCGTTCTCCGGACCGATGCGATTGGCGACGGGCACGCGGCAGCCGTCGAAGTGCAGCTCCGCGGTGTCGGACGCCCACCAGCCGGTCTTCTTCAGCTTCTTCGAGACGGTGAAGCCGGGCGTGCCGGCCTCGATGACGAGCAGCGAGACGCCGCCGTGGCCGGGACCGCCGGTGCGGACGGCGGTGGTGACGAAGTGCGCGCGCGTGCCGGAGGTGATGAAGGTCTTCGCGCCGGTCACGACATAGTGGTCGCCGTCGCGCACCGCCTTGGTCGCGAGCGACGCGACGTCGCTGCCTCCGCCGGGCTCGGTGATCGCGAGCGCGGAGATCTTGCCGTCCTCGATGCACGGCCTCACGAACCGCGCCTGCTGCTCGGGCGTGCCGAACCGGATGATCGGCGGGAGCGCGATGCCGTGGCTGCCGAGACCGACCAGCGTGCCGACCGAGCGGCCGGCGAGCAGCATCTCCTCGCTGGCCGCGAGCACGTGGCCGAGGTCGCCGCCCTGGCCGCCCACCGACTCGGGGTAGCCCGTGCCCACGACGCCCGCCTCGCACGCGATCCGGTACAGCTCGATCGGGAACTCCTCGGCCTCCTCCCACTCCGCGCCGTGCGGCGCGATGTGGGTCTGCGCGAACCGCCGGGCGGCCGCTCGCACGGCCGCGTGCTCTTCCGTCTCGAACAGGTAGGGCATGCCTCGTTATAGGTGATACCAAAGGGCATGTCGTCCGCTCCGGCGATTCCCGCGCGCTTGCGTCGCAGCCGTTACATCTCGTGGTTTGGCCACATGGGGGCCGTCTACCTGTTTCACGACCTCTACGGCTACATCATGGAGATGAGCCCCGACATCGCCGAGATGATCGAGGCGTTCTCGGATGGGATGGACACCAAGGAGACCGCGGCCTACTACCAGGGCAAGTTCGGCGACGCCGACCCGCTGCAGTTCGTCGAGACGCTCGCGGGGCACGCGGTCCTCGTCGACCCGAAGGAGGACGAGATCGAGGGCATCTGGGCGTACATCCCGATCCACGGCAAGTGGAACGTCTGGCGGCGCCGCGGGGAGCGGCTCGAGCTGTGGACGGCGTGGGGCGATCGCCCGATCCAGCAGATCCTGCTCGACGAGGACGAGACGAAGATCTGGGACGCGTTCGACGGCAACAAGCGCCTGATCGAGCTGCGCCACCACCATGACAACGACAAGATCGTGTCGCTCGTCCGCAGGCTCGTGCACTCCGACGTGCAGGCCCTGAAGCTCTCGATGATGCCGTGGAGCGTGTACGCGAAGCGGCCGCAGATGGCGCCGGCCTATCTCATCAGCACGATGCCGTTCGAGAGCTGGACGCCGGGCACGAAGGTCCCGGGCTTCCGCGAGGCGCACGCCGGCGAGGCGCGCTCGAGCATGAGCAACATCTCGCCGACCGAGTACTACAAGCACGACATCACCGACGCGAACGAGCAGTTCGATCACCAGGAGACCACGCTCTCGCACCTCCTGCGCGTCCCGCACCCGGCGCTCGGCGGCCGCACGTACGGCCAGAAGCTCGCGGACGTGCTGCTCGCGCGCGGGAAGGTCAAGGAGGGCACGGTGCGGGTCCTCGAGATCGGGGCGGGGCTCGGCTACGTCGCGAAGGACATGATCGCGACGCTGCGCGCGGCCGGCCGCACGGTCGAGTACACGATCTGCGAGCTGTCACCGGCGCTCGCGACCGCGCAGCGCGACCGGCTCGGCGACGACGCGAAGTGGGTGATGGGCGACGTGCTCGCCGTCGTGCTCCCGGAGCGCGGCTTCGATCTGATCCTGTCGAACGAGATGGCCGGCGATCTGCCGGCGCAGCAGCTGTCGCGCGCGGACCTCGGCCTCCAGCCCGACAGCGGCAACGTCGACCGCGAGAAGCTCCGCGCGTTCTCGAAGGTCGCCGCCGATCGCGAGGTCAATCTCGACGACGCGCCCGATCCGTTCTATCTGATGACCGGATCGTTCGAGCTGATCGACCGCATCAACTCGTGGCTCGCGCCCGGCGGGATCGCCGTCGTCACCGAGTTCGGCGACATCGCGCAGTATCCGAAGCTGTCGACGCACCTCGATCACCCCGAGCTGTCGACGCACTTCGGCCAGCTCCACCAGGCGGCGAAGGGGTTCGGCCTCGCCGCGAAGTTCGAGTTCGTCATCGACCTCCTGGACTTCGATCGCACGCAGCAGGGCCTGGCGACCACGCGCAGCCACTTCCGCGCACTGCGCGCGCTCGCCGCACAGGTGGATGTCGATCTGCCGAAGATCGGCTACACGCCGGAGCTGCTCGCGCAGACCGTGGGCGACAAGCTGGACCTCTCCACGGTGGGCGAGCTGCGCTGGGACCGGATCGAAGATCGGCTGATGGGCCTCGTGCCACACGAGTTCAAGGCGTTGCTGATCGAGCGCTAGCGCGCACCGCGCGCCGACGCGACGCGAAGACTTCTGGTCCGCCGCTTGCTCGAGCCTCCGGCATCACGGAGGTTCGCCATGTCTCTCACTCGCAAGCTCGTTCTCGCTTCCGCTCTGGCGCTCGGTGCGCCGGCGGGCGCTGCGGCGGAGACCGCGGCGCCCGTCACCGAGGTCCAGAAGGCGCAGGTCGCGCAGCCGCAGCAGGCGACCGACAGCTCGGACTACGCCCAGCGCGAGGCCCAGGACAAGCAGGTCCAGACGTACCAGGGCGGTTCGACGGTCGTGATCAGCATCTCGGGCGGCGCGCTGCTCGTCCTCCTGTTCCTCCTCCTGATCCTGTAACGGACATGAGGACCGCTGCACCTCGCACCGCGCTCCTCGCGCTCGTGCTCCTCGCCGTCGGCTGTCGCCTCTCCTATACGGGTGGCGCGACGACGGTGAAGCCGCACGAGGTGCCGGCGGGCTGGCTGACCGCCGCGCCGACGCCGGTCGTCGTCCAGACCCAGCGTCAGGACTGTGGCCTCGCCGCGCTGGCGATGATCGCAGGGGCCTGGGGCCGGCACTGGACGCTTCCGGATCTGACCCACCGGCTCCCTCCGGGGAGCAAGGGCGTCCAGCTCGGCAAGCTGCGCGATCTCGCGCGCGAGCGAGGGCTGGTCGCGTACGCGGTGAAGGGGTCGTTCGACGATCTGCGAACGGAGCTGGCCGCCGGGCGGCCCGTGCTGCTCGGCCTGGTGCTGCCGTTCGATCGGAGCAACAACCTGCACCACTACGAGGTCGCGGTCGCGATGAACCCTGCCGACGGCACCGTGGTGACGCGCGATCCCGCGACAGGGGATCTGAGGAGACGGCCGCGCGAGGTCCTCGATCTCGAGTGGAAGCACGCCGGTTATGCGACGCTGGTGGTCGTGGGCACGACCGATGCACGAGTCTCCATGCAGGAGAACTCGCGATGCGCTGAAGCGTGTTAGCGTCGGGTCGATGGCGAAGCCTCTCGAGTACAACGCCACTCTGGTCGAGCGCGTCGATGTCACCGACGCGCTCACGTTGTTCCGGATCCAGCCCGATTCACCGCCGGCGGAGAAGCCGTGGTTCGTGCCGGGCCAGTACTGCGTGCTGGGTGCGAACAATCAGGAGAAGCCGGAGCTCGGCTCCGTGCGGCGCTCCATGTCGATCGCGTCTGCCCCCGAGGACGACGGGCCTACCGAGTTCTACGTGCGCTTCGTCTCGAAGCCCGAGAGCGACAACCCGCTGACGCACCTGCTCTGGAAGCTCAAGGCGGGTGACCGGATGTACATGCGCCCGGTCGCGGCGGGCGTGTTCACCATCAAGGACACGATCGGGCTCGACGACAAGCGCATCCGCGTGATGGTCGCGGCCGGCACCGGCTCGGCGCCGTTCGTGTCGATGCTGCGCAGCGAGCTGCGCCGGAACCCGAACGCCGACCTCTCGAAGTGGGTGCTGCTCCACGGCACGTCCTACCCGGGCGACCTCGGCTACCGCGACGAGCTGATGAAGTACGTCGAGGTCAACGGCCTCAAGTACTGGGGCACCGTGAGCCGCCCGAAGGAGGCTCCGGACTGGAAGGGCGACACCGGGCGCGTCGAGGCGTTCTTCGACGGCGCGCGGCTCGACGACCTCGAGAGCCGGCTCGGGCTGCCGAAGGGCGGCTTCAACCCGAAGAACGTGGTGATCTACATCTGCGGCCTGACCGGCACGATCACCGGGACGATCATCCCGCTGATCGACCGCGCGTTCATCCCGGACTTCAAGCGCATCCGCGAGGCGCTCGGCGTGCCGCCCGAGGCCAAGGACAGCGTGTTCTACGAGCAGTACGACACCGAGCCCGTCATCAACATCAAGGACGAGGCGGTCGTCGCACCGCTCCGGGAGCGCATGCAGCGCGCGCTCGCCGCCGCGGCCACCGCGCCGTGACGGCGCTGGTCCTCGGGGCGACCGGCTTCGTCGGCCGCGAGGTCGTACGCCAGCTGTGCGTGCGAGGTGCGGCGCCGGTGGCGCACGTGCGGCCGGACTCGTCCAAGCTCGAGGAGTGGAAGCAGACGTTCGGTGAGCAGGGCGCGATCGTCGATGCCACGCCGTGGGACGCGGGCGCGCTCGCACAGACGTTCAAGACGCTGTTCTCGCGCGGGGCGGGACAGCTCTTCATCTGCATCGGCACGACGCGGAGCAAGGCGAAGACCGATCACGTCGAGGGCAACATCTACGAGAAGGTCGACTACGGGCTCACCAAGCTCGCGGTGGATGCCGCGGTCGGATCCGAGACCCGCCCGCGCCTCGTGTACCTGTCGTCGGTCGGTGCGAATCCGAAGGCGAGCTCGAAGTACCTCGCGTGGCGCGGCAAGGCCGAGGAAGTGGTGATGCAGTCGGGTCTGCCGTGGGTGATCGCGCGGCCCTCGATCATCACCGGAGAGCGCGACGAGTCACGTGTGGGCGAGTCGGCGGCGGCGGTGATCGGCGACGGGCTGCTCGCGGTCGCCGGGGTGCTCGGCGGCAAGAAGCTGCGCGACAAGTGGCGCTCGACGACACCCGATGTCCTCGCCGCGGCCCTGATCCGGATCGCCGAAGCTCCGGAGTCCGACAAGATCTACGACGGCGCCGAGCTGCGCTGACCTGATACGATCGACGGGATGCGGGCGCTGTTCGCGATCCTTACCGTCGTATGCGGTGCGCGCGCGGCGGTCGCGGGCGAGGCGCGCGGCTCGAGCGAGACCCTCGTCGGCTGGAGCGAGGACGGTACGCGGTACGCGGTGAGCGGCTTCTCCACGAACGGTCCGCAGGGGGGCGAGTTCTTCCTCGAGGTTCGCGAGAACGGCAAGGCCGTCTATCACTGGAAGCAGCCCGAGGATCCCGACAGCCTGTCGCCGGATCGGATCGACGTCGAGACGTGGGCGCCGGTGAAGAAGTTCGCGCTGAAACGGCTCGACGGTGCGAAGGCGCGCAAGCGGTTCGCGACGCAGCTCGTCGCGGTGTCGACGACGCGGATGAACGATCGCTACACCTGCGGCGCGGGTGGCTGGTCGCTGAAGAAGAAGGCCGGCGCCGCGTCCCTGTTCGCGCAGACCGCCGCGAAGGGGCGGTGCTTTCGCGTGATGGCCGGCTACATCAACGGCGGCGGCACGCACGCGCTCGTGAAGGTGCGCGAGGCCTGGGTCGTGCCGGCGCAGGCCGAGCGCATCACCGAGGAGCACGACCGCTTCGTGCTCGTCCGGCTATAGGGGCCGTGCTGCAATAGCTCAACTCTCTACCCGATCGCGGCCATCACCGCGGCGAGATCGGCGTCGGCGAGCCGCGAGTTGTTGGTGACGCCGACCAGCAGGTCGTCCTTGTTCGCGCCCTTGGCCTCGAGGTACGCGGGGACGCACGCGGGGTGCAGGTAGCCGGCGCCGGTCTGGACCTGCATGCCGACCTCGATCTCGCGCTCGACCGCGACCCGCAGCGTGTCCTTCGCGATCGCGGTCTGGCACTGCATGCAGCGCGCGCGGCCGGTCGGGGCGCGGTCGGCGTAGGGCAGGCCGCCGGGCTTCGCGTGACCCTTCGCGATCGCATCGGCCATCTGCTGCTCGAGCTCGACCTTGTTCGCGATCTCGCCTGAATACGATTTCATCGCCTCCTCGAGCTCCTTCGGGAGCTTCGCGGCGGCGCAGGCGAGGTGGTGCCAGTGCATCGACGGCTGGTCGCCGAACGTGTTCGCGGCCTCGACGCCGAGGCGCAGCTCGCCCTTCGCGATCGGCTTCTTGCAGGTGCGGCAGGCGGCGCGGCCCGACTTCGCTTCCTCGATGTGGTTCGCCATCGCGGGCAATCTAGTACATTCGCCGCGTGTCAGGAGATGCGCAGCCGTATCCGGTGATCGCGACGCGCGTGGACCGCAAGACCGAGGAGTTCGCCGCGAACACGGCGGCGAATCGCGCGGCGGTCGACAAGCTGAAGGCCGCGCTCGCCGAGGCGACGGTCGGCGGCGGCGAGAAGTACACGAGCCGGCACAAGGCCGCGGGCAAGCTCCTGCCGCGCGAGCGCGTCGAGCTCCTGCTCGATCGCGACAGCTACTTCCTCGAGCTGTGCCCGCTCGCGGGCAAGGACGTGCCGGGGCACACGCCGGGCGCGTCGATGATCGGCGGGATCGGGCGCGTGTCGGGCGTCGAGTGCCTGATCACGGCGAGCGAGTCGACCGTGAAGGGCGGCGCGATCAGCGAGATGAGCGCGTGGAAGAGCGGGCGCCTCAGCGACATCGCGGAGCACAACCGCCTGCCGTCGATCTCCATGATCGAGAGCGCGGGCGCGGACCTGCCGAACCAGTCGAAGATCTTCGTGCCGGGCGGCCGTGGGTTCCGGGACCTGACCCGGCGCTCGGAGCAGAAGATCCCGACGATCTGCCTCGTGTTCGGCTCGTCGACGGCGGGCGGCGCGTACATCCCGGGGATGAGCGACTACGTCGTGATGGTCGAGAAGCAGGCGCAGGTGTACCTGGCCGGCCCGCCGCTCGTGAAGATGGCGATCGGCGAGGATACCGATCACGAGGAGCTCGGCGGCGCCGAGATGCACTCGAAGATCTCCGGCGTGTCGGACTACCTCGCGCGCGACGAGAAGGACGCGATCCGCCTCGGCCGCGAGATCGTGGCGCACCTGAACTGGCGCAAGGGCGCGCAGCCGCTGCCGCGTCCCGTCGAGGAGCCGCGCTACCCGGCCGAGGAGCTGCTCGGCATCGCATCCCCCGACATCAAGGTGCCGTTCGATCAGCGCGAGGTGATCGCGCGCATCGTCGACGGCTCGCGGTTCTCCGAGTTCAAGCCGCTCTACGGCTCCACGCTGATCTGCGGCTGGGCGCACCTGCACGGCTTCCCGATCGGCATCCTCGCGAACAACGGCGTGCTGCTGTCCGAGAGCTCGCAGAAGGGCGCGCAGTTCATCGAGCTGTGCAACCAGGCGAACGTGCCGCTCTTGTTCCTCCAGAACATCACCGGCTTCATGGTCGGCAAGAAGGTCGAGCAGGAAGGCATCATCAAGCACGGCGCGAAGCTCATCAACGCGGTCTCGAACTCGACGGTGCCGGCGATCACGATCATGACCGGCGCGAGCTACGGCGCCGGCAACTACGCGATGAGCGGTCGCGCGTACGCACCGCGCTTCCTGTTCACGTGGCCGAACCACCGCATCGCGGTGATGGGCGGCAAGCAGCTCGCCGGCGTGCTCGACATCATCCAGCGCGAGGCGGCGGCCAAGCGCGGCGAGAGTGTCGACGAGCAGAAGCTCGGCGTCATGAAGATGATGACCGAGTCGATGATCGACAAGGAGAGCGACCCGTACTTCGCGACGGCGCGCCTGTGGGACGACGGCATCATCGATCCGCGCGACACCCGCACGGTGGTCGCGATCGCGCTGTCGGCGGCGTACTCGAAGCCGTTCGAGGGCTCGACGAGCTGGGGCGTGTTCCGCCACTGACCGGAGGCGCGCCGAAAACTGGCGACGGCCACGGCCGTGCGGGACCATCTCGGGATGCGCGCCCTGCTCGTGCTGTGCCTCGTCGCCGCGCCGGCGATCGCCGGCACGCACGTGGTGCAGCGCGGCGAGACGCTCGAGCACGTCGCGAAGGTCTACGGCTGCTCGACCGAGGCGCTGCTGAAGGCGAACAACCTGAACAACACGCTCGTGCGCGCGGGCACCGTGGTGCGGGTGCCGGCGTGCACCGTGCGGGCGCGGGCGCGGGTGCGCGCGAAGGCCGATGCGCGAGCCGGTGCGCGAGCCGATGCGGGGGCCGATGCGTCGCCCGAGGCGAAGGCCGAGGCAGCGCTCGCGGTGATCGACGGCACGGCGGTCGTGAAGACGGCGCGCGCCGCGGACATCGTGGAGCCCGACGCGCCGGACGATGGACCGTCGGAGAGCATCGGCCGGCCCTGGGCGGGCAAGCTGATGAACGGCGACGTGCTGCCGCGGGGGGAGGGGTACCAGATCCGCCGGCCGAAGCGCGCGTACGGCGCGACGCACGTCGTCGGCCACCTGCGCCGCGTGATCGCGGAGGTCCGCGCGCTCTACCCGGACCTGCACACGCTCGCGATCGGCGACCTGTCGGCGCAGGGCGGCGGGAAGATCGGCGACCACCACTCGCACCAGTCCGGGCTCGACGTCGACATCGGGTTCTACTTCCACGCCACGCCCGAGGGCTATCCGGACCGATTCGCCCCCGCCGACGCCGACCTCGACCTCCAGGCCACCTGGGCGCTGGTCACGGCGTTCGTGCGGACGGCGCCGCTCGACACCGGAGTCCAGCTCATCTTCCTCGACTACGAGGTCCAGAAGCGGCTCTACGAGTTCGCGCGCAGGCGCGGCACGCCCGAGGACGACCTGGCGGCGATCTTCCAGTACCCGCGCGGGCAGGACACGCTCGTCGGGATCGTGCGGCACTGGCCGCACCACGCGGATCACCTGCACGTGCGGTTCAAGCCCGACCGCTGACGCGGTAGCGTCGGGCGGTGCGAACCCTCCACAAGGTCCTGGTCGCGAACCGCGGTGAGATCGCGCTGCGCGTGATGCGCACGTGCCGCGCGATGGGCATCGCGACGGTCGCCGTGTACTCGGATGCCGACGCCGACGCGCCGTTCGTGCGCTTCGCCGACGAGGCGGTGCGCATCGGTCCGCCGCCGGCGCGCGAGAGCTATCTCGTGATCAACGCGTTGCTCGATGCCGCGCGGAAGACCGGCGCCGACGCGATTCACCCCGGCTATGGCTTCCTCTCGGAGAACGCCGCGTTCGCCGAGGCGGTGACCGACGCGCACCTCGTGTTCATCGGGCCGCCGGCGCACGTGATCGCGAAGCTCGGCTCCAAGCAGCAGGCCAAGCGCATCGCGCAGGCCGCACACGTGCCGACGGTGCCGGGCTACGAGGGCGACGACCAGTCGCAGGCAGCGCTGCTCGCGGCCGCGAAGTCGATCGGCTATCCGCTGCTCGTCAAGGCGAGCGCCGGCGGCGGCGGCAAGGGCATGCGCGTCGTGCGCGGCGAGGGCGAGCTCGCCGAGTCGCTCGAGCGCGCGCGCGGCGAGGCGAAGAGCGCGTTCGGCGACGACACGCTCCTGCTCGAGCGCTACATCGATCGGCCCCGACACATCGAGATCCAGATCCTCGGCGACACGCACAGAAACGTCGTGCACCTGTGGGAGCGCGAGTGCTCGATCCAGCGGCGCCACCAGAAGGTCGTCGAGGAGGCGCCATCCGTCGCGCTCGACGCGCAGAAGCGCGCCGCGATGGGCAAGGCCGCCGTCGAGCTCGGTGTCGCCGTCGGCTACATCGGCGCCGGCACCGTCGAGTTCATCGCCGACCAGCAGGGCAACTTCTACTTCCTCGAGGTCAACACGCGCCTCCAGGTCGAGCACCCGGTCACCGAGCTGACGACCGGCCTCGATCTCGTGCGCGAGCAGATCCGGATCGCGCGCGGAGAGCACCTCGGCTACACCGAGGCCCCGCCGCAGAAGGGCGCGGCGATCGAGGTCCGCCTGTGCGCCGAGGATCCCGAGAAGGACTACCTGCCGACTACCGGCACGCTCCACGCCGTCGACATCCCGCCGACGATCCGCGCCGACGTCGGCATCGTCGCGGGCACCGAGATCGGGATCCACTACGACTCCATGCTCGGCAAGCTGATCTCCTACGCGCCGACGCGCCGCGAGGCCGCGCAGGTCCTGAAGACCGCGCTCGACCACACGTGGCTCCCCGGGCTCGTCACGAACCGCGAGCACCTCGCGCGCATCCTCGCGCACCCGGCGTTCCTCTCCGGCGAGCTCGACACGCACTTCCTCGAGCACCACGCGGGCGAGCTGGCCGCGCGGCAGCCGGGACTCGACCAGCTGCGCGTCGCCGCCGTCGCGCTGGTGGTCCACGGCATCGCCGCGCGCCGGCCCGCGCAGCCGCTCGCCCCCCCGGGCTGGCGCAACGTGCCGGTCGCGGATCAGCAGCTCGTGTACACGCACGGCGAGGATCGCGAGCTCGCGGTCGGCTACCGGCCGACGGCCGACGGCACCGGCGTCGCGATCTCGATCGGCGGCAAGGTCACCACCGTCACCCGGTTCGGCGTCGACGGTGACACCGTGTGGTTCGTCGCCGACGACGGCCACCGCCGCACCGCGCGCGTCTGCGTGCGCGGCGCGAAGGCCTGGGTGCTGAGCGAGGGCCAGATGCTCGCCCTCGTCGAGCAGCCGCGGTTCCCCGAGCTCGGAGCGCGCCACGTCGCCGGCGGCCTCGTCGCGCCGATGCCGGGCAAGGTCGTGAAGGTCCTCGTCGGCGAGGGGCAGGAGGTCGCGCAGGGCGCGCCGCTCGTCGTGCTCGAGGCGATGAAGATGGAGCACACGGTCCGCGCGCCGGCGGCGGGCACCGTGCGTGCGCTGCACGTCGCGGTCGGCGAGCAGGTCGACGCGGATAGGCTGCTCGCGGTCGTCACGGCGTGACGCCCCGTCCGCGCTCCCCCCACCGCGCGAGTGCCTCCCGGGAGATTCCGCGCCGTCGTTCCGCGCGGCGACCAGGCCATGCAGATCACGCCGTGCTCGCGCGCTGCGCCGATCACGCGCACCCGCGGCTGCCTCGCCCTAGGACGCCCCCGCCGTTCTCAAACATCCTCGCTCGGTCACCGTGTGGTGCGGGACGACCCGCCGACGTGCCGGCTCGGAACTCGCCCGGCGGGGGCATCCGTCGGGCGGGCGCGCCGCGGGTTGGCGCGACCTCGCGCGCTGGACTTCGCCGGGACGTTCATCGCCGAGACCTTGCTCGACGCCGTGCTGGTTCGACTGAACTGCTCGTACGACGGCAATCGTTTGCGCGTGCGGAGGAACCTGATGTGTTCGGCGATGAGCAGGTACTCGACGAGCTCTGGTGAGGCGGGCGTTCCCGGATGGATCGACGTCGCGCGTCCTGCGTGACCACCTACGCAGTTCGCGTATGCACTGGGCTCGTCGGTCAGCGCTGGGGGGCCTCGCGGGAGACGATCGACGTCGTGCCTCCCGCGCCCGACAGGACGATGCCGACCACGCAGAGGTCCACGAGGAGGCCGATGCCGGCCCCGATCAAGATGCGCTCACCTCCCGAGCGCTTACCGCGTTGCTGCTGGACGGGATCCGGGTTGCGCCCCCGCCGAGATGCCCCCGACCAGAGCACCTCCCAGCGTGCAACCTGCCAGCAGACTCGCGGCGAGGAGAAGCGACACGATACGGCGCATGACCGCGTGACCAGCAAGCGGCAGACCAGCGTCCCGTGCCCCGGACCTGCAGCGCGCCGACGAGTGCGGCATAGTTCGCCGGTGCGTGCGTTTGCCGTCCTGGCGCTCGTCGGTGCGTGCGGTTCGACGGAGCCTTCGACGGGACGTCCGCCAGCATCGCCGGCGCCGGTCACCGACGCCGGCGGCAAACCGGTGGCCCCGCCCCGTGGCGTGGGTCTCCCGGCGGTGGTCGCGCCGACGTTCCGGCTTCCCGCGGGCGTGGTGCCGGTGCACTACGCGCTCCGGCTCGAGGTCGATCCGGCGAAGGACGCGTTCGCCGGGACGGTCGCGATCCGCGTGCGGCTGGACCGGCCGACGAGGACGATCTGGCTGCACGCGCAGGAGCTGACGATCGCGAAGGCGAGCTACGCGCGCGGGGACGCGGTGGTCGGCAAGCGGCAGGCGCACGACCTGCAGCCGATCGAGCTGCCGCGCGAGGAGCTGCCGGGAGAGCTGACGCTCGAGCTGCACTACACGGGCAAGGCCGATCCGAGCGACCACGATCAGGAGGGGCTGTTCCGGCAGAACGGGTTGCTGTTCTCGCAGGCGGAGGCCGCGTTCGCGCGGCGGATCGTGCCGTGCTTCGACGAGCCGGGCTTCAAGGTGCCGTGGCAGGTGACGATCGTCGCGCCGAAGGGCGAGGTCGCGCTCGCGAACGCGCCGATGGAGAGCGACACGATCTTGCCCGACGGCCGGCACGAGACCCGGTTCGCGCCGATCGACGCGCTGCCGACGTACCTGTTCGCCATCGCGGTCGGCCGGTTCGTGCTCGTCGACGGCGGGACGGTCGGGCGCGCGAAGGTGCCGCTGCGGATCGCGGTCGCGGCCAAGGATCGCAAGCGCACGGCGTATGCGGTGGCGATGACCGGCAAGCTGGTCGACACGCTCGAGGTGTACTTCGACATGCCGCTGCCGGTCGCGAAGCTCGACTTCGTCGCGGTGCCCGAGCTGTTCGGGGCGATGGAGCACCCCGGGCTCGTGACGTTCTCGTCCGAGATCCTGCTCGGCAACGCGGCCGACCGCGGCTACCGGCGCCGGTTCCTGCGCGAAGCCGCGCACGAGCTCGCGCACCAGTGGATGGGGAACCTCGTGACGATGGCGTGGTGGGACGACCTGTGGCTCGCGGAGGCGTTCGCGACGTTCCTCGGCGACAAGGCGGCCGCCGAGGTCGGCGCGTTCGGGGATGATCCGCTCCGCCTGCTCCTCGACCTCGAGGACGCGCGCGCGGCGGACGCGGAGCCGGAGCCGAGCGCGCTGCACCGCACGATCGCGGACGGCGACGACGTCGACGAGACGTTCGATGCGATCGCGTACGAGAAGGGCAGGGCGGTGCTCGTCATGTTCGAGCGGTTCGTCGGCGAGGAGGCGATGCGCACCGCGGTGCGCGCGTACGTGACGGCGCACGCGAACGGCAGCGCGACGACGGCGGACTTCGCGGCGGCGCTCGGGGGGGCCGCGCGAATGCCCGAGGTCGGGCGCGCGCTCGAGTCGGTCGTGCGGCATGCCGGCGTGCCGGTCGTCGAGGTCGAGCTACGCTGCACGGCCGGCGGCACTCCGACGGTGACCGCGCGCGCGCGCGATCGGGTGACGGTGCCGGTCTGTGTGCGTTCTCCAGCGGCGACCGCGTGCGCCCTCGTCGGTGCACGCGCCGAGCTCGCGCTCGCGGGAGCCAAGGACTGCCCGCCGTGGCTCGCCGGCACCGATCGCGCCGCGGGCTACTACGAGGTGGTGCAGCCCGCGACCACGGTCGCGCCGATCGGGACGCTCACGCCCGCCGAGCGGCTCGCGCGCGCGCACGATGTCGCGGGCGCAACGCGCCGCGGCGAGCTCGCGCTCGACAAGGCGGCGGTGATTCTGAAGACGCTCGCCGCATCGGGCGATCCGTA
>JAEUJX010000235.1 GCA_016794545.1 Myxococcales bacterium | reverse complement strand
GACCTCCGCCTCGAGGGCCTCCCCGCCCGCGCCCGCGGCGCGACCTCGATCGAGGTCACGGTCGCGCTCGACGCCAGTGGCATCCTCCAGGTCCGCGCGCGCGACCAGCAGACCGGCCGCGAGCAGCGCGCCCGCCTCGATCTCGTCGGCGGCGTCGGCGAGCAGGACGTCGCCGCCGCGCGCGAGCGCATCACGCAGCTGCGACGTTAGGGAGCAGAACCTACTCGCCGCCGGCGTCGGGATCTTCGTCGCCGCCGCCCTTCTTCTTCACGGGAGCGCGGGTCTTCGCAGGCGCGGCCTTGTCCGCCGTGGCGCTCTCGGACGCGGCGCCGTCGGGCGCACCACCACCACCACCGGCAGCGGCCTCGTTGCCCGCGCACCACGGCAGCTTGATGACCTTCTTCTCGGCGAGCGTCTTCGCGTCCATCACGGCGAGCTCGCCGAGGCGCGGACCGCGCAGCATGACCAGGAAGTTCTTGCTGCCGGCGACGGCCGTCGCGCCCTGCAGGTGAGCGAACGACTTCTGGAGGGCGTCCTTGCACTTCGCGCCGACCTTGTCGTTCTCGTCCTTCCAGTACGCGTCGACCTCGTCGTTCTTGCACGGCGGCTTCGTCAGCTTGCGGACGAGCTTGCTGCGCTGGCCATTGGTGGCGTCGTAGATCGTCATCGACGACATGCCCTGCTCGGAGATCGCGACCCGCGTCTTGTCGAGCAGCGAGAACGAGCCCCCGAACGTCGAGAGCGGCTTGCCGTCCTTCGCACCGATGGCCTCGATCCCACCGGCCGGCGTGCCGTCGGCCTTGAACGCCCACACGGCGGCGTACGGGCCGGCGTCGGCGCCCTCGACGAAGATCATGCTGTCGACCCAGTGCACGGCGGTCGGGTCGTTGGTCACGCCCTTGTCGCCGCGGATCGAGAAGCTCGACTCGTGTGCCTTCGACGCCGCGTCGTAGATGTGGAGGTCGTCGCCGACGAGGACGGCGACCTTGCTGCCGTCACCGTTCCAGGCCATCCGCGCGATCTTCGAGGACGGAGCCTTCGCGTCCTTCGGCAGGCAGTAGCCGCGGGCACAGCGGTCGTCCACGAGGACGGAGATGCCGCGGCCGGGCAGCGGGCTCGACGGGATGTACGTCAGGGCGCCCGAGGCGAGGTCGATCTTCCAGCACGCGACCGCGCCGAGCAGACGGGTCTCGTCCTGGTCGAGCGCGCACACCACGGCGTCGGCGCCGATCGCGGCGAGCTCGAGCCGCGGTGCGGTGTTCTCCTTCAGGGTCGCCGGCAGGCATGACGCGCCCTCGGGGATGAGCGCGTGGGCCGCGGCGGTGCGCTTGGCCGCGCGATCCTCCTCGGTCTCCGCCGGCTTCACCGGCTCGACCGGCTTCTTCACCGCCACCGGCTTCTTCACCGGCTTCTTGTCCCCGCCGCCGCAGGCCACGAGCGCGAAGGGCACGGCGAGACGAGCGATCACCCCTGGATGCCGGATCATGCGTCGTTTGTACGATCGCGACACAGCTGATACAAGGAGACGTGGCGCGCACCGCCTCCATCGAGCGGAACACGAAGGAGACGCAGATCAAGGTCGATCTCGTCCTCGATGGCTCCGGCGCGCGCTCGATCCAGACGCCCCTCCCGTTCCTCACCCACATGCTCGACGCGTTCGCGCGCCACGGCGTGTTCGACCTGACCCTCGTCGCGAGCGGCGACATCGAGATCGACGGGCACCACACCGTCGAGGACACCGGCCTCGTGCTCGGCAACGCGTTCGAGCAGGCGCTCGGCGATCGCGCCGGCATCGTGCGGTATGGCTCCGCCACGCTCCCGATGGACGAGGTGCTCGTCACCGTCGCGGTCGACTTCTGCGGCCGTCCGGCGTTCGTGTGGAACGTCAAGAACCTCGACGGCAAGTGGATCGGGGAGTTCGACTGCGAGCTGGCGAAGGAGTTCTTCGCCGCGTTCGCGACGCGGGCTCAGTGCAACCTGCACGTGAACCTGCATTACGGCGGAAACGCTCACCACACGATCGAATGCATCTTCAAGGCGTTCGCCCGTGCGTGCGACGCCGCGACGCGTATCGACCCCCGACTCGGTGGTGCGGTTCCGTCGACCAAGGGTACCCTGATCGCGTGATCGCGATCGTCGACGTCTGCTCCGGCAACCTGCGGAGCGTCGAGCGCGCCCTCGCGCAGGTCGGGGGCGACGTCACCGTGACGCGCGACCCCGACGTCGTCCGCAAGGCGGACAAGGTCGTCGTCCCCGGCCAGGGCGCGTTCGGCGTGTTCATGCGCGGGCTCGTCGAGCGTGACCTCGGCGCGGCGCTGCGCGAGGCGATCGCGAGCGGGCGCCCGTACCTCGGCATCTGCCTCGGCCTCCAGGTCCTGTTCGACGAGAGCGAGGAGCAGGGACCGTGCGCCGGGCTCGGCGTCATCCCCGGCACCGTCGAGCGGCTGCGCCCGGGCGACCCGGCGCTCAAGGTGCCGCACATGGGCTGGAACCGGCTCGTGCAGCGCGCGCGCGATCCGATGCTCGCCGGGCTCGCCGACGACGCGCACGCGTACTTCGTGCACAGCTATCACGCGGTGCCGCGAGATCTGTCGCTGCGCATCGTGGAGGCGGAGCACGGGATCCCGATCACCGCGGCGATCCGCAAGGACAACCTGTTCGCCTGCCAGTTCCACCCCGAGAAGAGCCAGCACGTCGGGCTCCAGATCCTCCGGAACTTCGTCGAGGCCGCATGAAGCTGTTCCCCGCGATCGATCTGCTCGGTGGTCAGGCCGTGCGCCTCGAGGAGGGCAAGCGCGACCGCGTCACCGTGTTCCACGCCGAGCCGGTGAAGCTCGTCGCACAGCTCGCGCACGACGGCGCCGATCGGCTCCACGTCGTCGATCTCGACGGCGCGTTCGGCGAGCCGCGCCAGCTCGAGCTCGTGCGCGCGATCGTCGCCGCGTCCCCGCTCCCCGTCGAGGTCGGCGGCGGGCTGCGCGATCGCGCCGCGGTCGAGGCCATCCTGTCACTCGGCGCGGCGTTCGCCGTGCTCGGCACTGCCGCGGTGAAGTCGCCGGCGCTCGTCGAGGAGCTGTGCCGCGCGCACCCCGGCAAGATCATCGTCGCCGTCGACGCGAAGGACGGCGTGGTCGCCGTCGATGGCTGGACCGCGAGCGGCGGCGTCACCGCGCTCGAGCTCGGCGCGCGCGCCGCCTCGTGGGGCGCGGCCGCGCTGCTCTACACCGACATCGCGCGCGACGGCCTGCGCCACGGCCCCAACGTCGCGGCGACGGCGGAGCTCGCGCGCCACGTCTCGTGCGAGGTGATCGCCTCGGGCGGCGTCGGCGAGCTCGACGACCTCGCGCGGCTGCGGGACGCCGGCATCCCCGCCGTCGTCGTCGGCCGCGCACTCTACGACCGGCGGTTCACCGTCGAGGAGGCCGCGCGCGTCGCGCACGGCCACCACCCGAGGACGCCGTGACCCTCGCGCGCCGCATCATCCCCTGCCTCGACGTCAAGGACGGCCGCGTCGTGAAGGGCATCAACTTCGTCTCGCTGCGCGACGCCGGCGATCCGGTGGAGCAGGCCGCGGCCTACGACGCGCAGGGCGCCGACGAGATCTGCTACCTCGACATCAGCGCCTCGCCGGAGGGCCGCTCGACGATCCTCGACGTCGTCCGCCGCACCGCGAACCAGGTGTTCGCGCCGCTCACGGTCGGCGGCGGCGTGCGCACCGTCGCCGATGCCGAGCGCCTGCTCGAGGCGGGCGCCGACAAGATCGCGGTCAACACCGCGGCGATCCGCGATCCGGCGCTCGTCACCGCGTGCGCCGAGCGGTTCGGCAACCAGGCGATCGTGGTCGCCGTCGACGCGAAGCGAAGGCCCGGCGGAGGATGGGAGGTCTACAGCCACGGCGGGCGCACACCCGAGGGGCTCGACGGCGTCGCCTGGTGCCAGCAGGTCGCGGACCGCGGCGCCGGCGAGATCCTCCTCACCAGCATGGACCGCGACGGCACCGGCCAGGGCTACGACACCGAGCTGGTCTCGACGATCGCGCGGGCGGTCACCATCCCCGTGATCGCCTCCGGCGGCGTCGGCGAGCTCGCGCACCTCGCGGCGGGGCTCGAGGCCGGCGCCGACGCCGTGCTCGCGGCCTCGATCTTTCACTTCGGCCAGCACACGATCGGCGAGGTGAAGGCCTTCCTCGCGAAGGCCGGCCTGCCGATCCGGATCTGTTAATCTCGCCGCCATGATCGAGCCGTCCTACGACGACAAGGGCCTGGTGCCGTGCGTCGTGCAGGACGCCGAGTCGGGCGCGATCCTGATGGTCGCGTGGATGAACGCGGAGGCGCTGCGCCTCACGCGCGAGACCGGCACGGTCACGTTCTGGTCGCGCTCGCGGCAGGCCTTGTGGAAGAAGGGCGAGACCAGCGGCAACACCCTGTCGCTCGTCGAGCTGCGCGTCGACTGCGACGGCGACACGCTGCTCGCGCTCGTGCGCCCGGCGGGACCGGCGTGCCACACCGGGGCGACGAGCTGCTTCTTCACGACCGACGACGGCGAGACCGACGACGGGCCCGTGCCGCGAGACATCCTGCACCGCCTCGCACAGATCCTCGACGCCCGGCGCGATTCGTCGACCGGGGAGAAGAGCTACACGAAGTCGCTGCTCGACAAGGGCATGCCGAAGATCCTCGAGAAGATCGCCGAGGAGCAGGGCGAGCTCGCGGCCGAGCTGCCCGGTGGCACCGACGAGCGCGTGATCTCCGAGACCGCCGACCTGATCTTCCACGTGATGGTCGGGCTCACCGCGCGGCGGATCCCGATCGACCGCGTGCTCGCCGAGCTGGCGCGCCGGTTCGGCACGAGCGGGCACACCGAGAAGGCATCGCGGGCTCGTTCGCCGAGCTCGCGAGGCGACACGTGAGCGAGCTGCTCGCGCCCGGCGGTGGGCTCGCGCAGGCGATCCCGCACTACGAGGATCGCGCCGAGCAGCGAGCGATGTCCGAGGCCGTCGCCCGCGCGCTCGACGATGCGCGGCCGCTGATCGTCGAGGCCGGCACCGGCACGGGCAAGACGCTCGCGTATCTCGTCCCCGCGCTGCTATCCGGCAAGCGCGTCGTGGTGTCGACGGGCACGCGCACGCTCCAGGATCAGATCGCGCGCCACGACGTGCCGCTGTTGCGCTCGATCCTGCCGCGCCCGTTCGAGGCCGTCGTGCTGAAGGGCGTCGGCAACTACGCGTGCAGGCGCAAGCTCGCCGAGGCCGCGTCGGTCCCGGCGCCCGATGTCTCCGTGGCCGCGCTCGTCGACTGGGCGGAGCACACCGAGACGGGAGACCGCGCCGAGGTCGAGTGGCTCGCGGAGAGCGCGCCGCTGTGGGCCGAGGTCACGACCACGCCGGACGCGCGCATCGGCCCGCGCTGCCCGCACTTCGAGCGCTGCTTCATCACGCAGGCCCGCCGCCGTGCGGAGCAGGCACAGCTCGTGCTCGTCAATCACCACCTGTACTTCGCGGATCGCTCGCTGCGCGCCGCGTATCCCGGCGCGAAGGTGCTGCCCGATCACGACGCGGTGATCTTCGACGAGGCGCACCAGCTCGAGGACGTCGCGACCGAGCACTTCGGTGCGCGCGTCTCGACCGCGAAGGTCGGCGATCTGATCCGCGACGCGCACGTCGTGCTCGCACGCATGCCGCTGTGGACGGGCCGCGCCTCGATCGACGTGATCCAGACCGTCGAGCGCGCGAGCCTCGCGCTGTTCGCGGCGCTGCGCTCCGCCCTCGTGGCGAGCGACTCCGGCGACGGCCGCGTGATCCTGCCGCCCGGGCTGTTCGAGCACCCGGATCGCCAGGCGGCGTGGTTCCGCCTCGACACCGCGCTCGAGGACCTCGCACGCGCCGCGGAGGGCGAATCCGAACCCTCGCCCGACGAGGAGGACGATCCGGCCGCCGGCAGCCGCGCGGCCCTCGCCGGGCTCGCGCGGCGCGCGCGGGGCGTGCGAGACGACCTCGCGACGATCGCGGAGCAGCGCCAGAAGAGCCACGTCTACTGGGGCGAGACCCGCCCGACGGGCACGTTCCTGTCCGCCTCGCCGATCGACGTCGCGGAGCTGGTTCGCCGCCACGTGATCGCGTCGGGACCGGTGCCGGTGTTCACCTCCGCCACACTCGCCGCGGGCGGCGCGCTCGCCTACACGCGCCAGCGCCTCGGCCTCGACGACGCGGAGGAGCTGATCGTCGACTCGCCGTTCGACTACGCGACGCAGGCGATGCTCTACGTGCCGCGCGATCTGCCGCCGGTGGCCGACGGCTTCTCGCCTGCGGCGGCCGAGCGGGTCTCCGAGCTGCTCGCGATCACGCAAGGCCGCGCGTTCCTGCTGTTCACCAGCCACCGCGCGCTGCGCGAGGCGCACGCCCGGCTGGCCGCCCTGCCCTATCCGCGCCTGGTCCAGGGCGACATGCCGCGCGCCGCGCTGATCGAGCGGTTCCGCTCGACGCCGAGCGCCGTGCTGCTCGGCACCGCCTCGTTCTGGGAGGGCGTCGACGTGCCCGGCGATGCGCTGTCGATCGTGATCATCGACAAGCTGCCGTTCGCGCCGCACACCGATCCGCTGGTCGCGGCGCGGATGCAGGCGCGCGCCGAGCTCGGAGAGGATCCATTCCAGTCGATCCAGCTGCCCGCCGCCGCCATCGCGCTCAAGCAGGGCTTCGGCCGGCTGATCCGCAGGCGCGATGACCGCGGCATCGTCGCCATCCTCGACGGCCGCATCGTGACCAGGACCTACGGCCGCGTGTTCCTCGACACGCTGCCCGCGAAGCTGCCACGCACATCGGCGATCGAGCAGGTGCGGCGCTGGTGGGACCAGGCGGCCGCGCGATGATCCACGTGTTCGGTCTCGTGCTGCTCGGCTACTTCGCCGGCGCGATCCCGTTCGGCGTGATCCTCGCGAACCTCCGGGGCGTGGACATCCGCGAGCACGGCAGCGGCAACATCGGCGCGACGAACGTGACGCGCGTCCTGGGTGCCCGGCTCGGCGCGGTCGTGCTCGTGCTCGACGCGGCGAAGGGCGCCCTGCCGGTGTGGTTCGCGATCCAGCAGACCGGCGCCCCCGGCACCGTGTGCCTGGTCGGCTGGGCCGCGATCCTCGGCCACTGCTTCTCGCCGTTCCTCGGCTTCTCCGGTGGCAAGGGCGTCGCCACCGCGACGGGAGTGTTCCTGATGCTCTCGCCGCGGGATGTCGCGATCGCGGTCGGCGTGTTCCTCGTCGTGCTGGCGTGGAAGCGCGTGCCGGCGCTCGGCTCGCTCGCCGCGGTCGCAGCGTTCTGCCTGATCACGCTCGCGCGCGGTCACACGGAGTTTGCCGTGCTCGCGGTGGCCACGCTGCTGCTGCTCGTCTACACGCACCGCACGAACCTGGCGAAGCTCACCAGGCCGTAGCGATCTCCTCGACGTCCTGCTCGCGCACCGCCGCGAGCTCGCGCTCGTACGCGGGCACGAGGGCGGCGAGCGGCGCGAGCGCGAACCGGCGCTGGAGGAGCCGCGGGTGCGGGACGCGCAGGCCCGGCTGGTCGATCGACCGGCCCTCCCAGACGAGCACGTCGAGATCGATCGTGCGCGGCCCCCAGCGCGCCTCGTGGCTGCGGCGGCGCCCGAGGAGCGCCTCGATCTCGTGGACGATCGCGAGCAGCTCGGCGGGCTGCAGGTCGGGCGCCTCGAGCGCGACCGCGGTGTTGAGGAAGGCCGGCTGCTCCGGTCCGATCGGCGCGGTGCGGAACAGCGGGGCCGACCGCACCCGGCCGAGCCGCGCGAGCGCCTCGCGCGCGCGCCGGAAGCGCTCCACGATCTCCTCGTGGGTCCCGACGTTGCCGCCGAGCCCGATCACGATGCTCATCGGCCCGCCTAGCGCCCGGGCCGCGCGATGACCGGGTTCGAGAGGACGCCGATGCCCTCGATCTCGATCTCGACGGTGTCGCCGGGCTCGAGGTTGCCGACGCCCGCGGGCGTGCCGGTCGAGATGACGTCACCGACCTCGAGCGACATGTGCTGGCTGACGTACGCGATCAGCGTCGCGACGTCGAAGATCATGTCGGAGGTGGACGAGCTCTGCTTCACGATCCCGTTCACGCGCGTCTCGATCTTCAGCGCGCGCGGATCGAGCCCCGCGACGATGCGCGGGCCCAGCGGACAGAACGTGTCGAAGCCCTTCGCGCGCGTCCACTGCCCGTCCTTCTTCTGCAGATCGCGCACGGTGACGTCGTTGATGCACGTGTAGCCGAGCACCGCGTCGAGCGCGCGCTCCTTCGAGATGCTGCGCGTGCGCTGCCCGATCACCACGCCGAGCTCGCCCTCGTAGTCGACGCGCTCGTAGCCGGCGGGGCGCTCGATGGCCCAACCTTCGGGGAGGAGGGCCGATCGGGGCTTGAGGAACATCAGGGGCTCCTCGGGGATCCCCTTGCCCATCTCGGCGGCGTGGGCCCGATAGTTCTGGCCAATGCCGATGATCTTGCTCGGGATGAGGTCGAGCTGCTCGACGGATGCTCCTCGGACGACGGGGACCAGCATGCGGGGAAAGGTAGGACACCTCGGGAGGCGTGTCATTGATCGCTAGCGTTACCCCCCGTACAATTTACGGGATGGGCCGGGCTCCTAATCCTGGAGCGCCACAGCGCGTGAGCGCGCACGTGGTGCCGAAGGCCCAAGCTTTCTCCGAAGAAGAGGAAGAGAAGACCACGATCGAATCCGGTTGGGAGGAAGAGGCCTCCACGACGGTCGAGCAAGGCGAGGTCGCGGAGAAGATCCGCTCGCTCGGCGTCGACCCACCGAACCCAGCGAAGCGCTCGTTCAACACGAACGTGACGTCGACGAACGGGGGACAGCTCGACGAGCCCACGGTCGACGATCAGCGCGCGCACGCGGCGATCTCGATGATCACGCCGCCGGCGCTCGCCGCGCGGCTCGTCGTCACCGGCGGCAACGACGCGGGCCAGGAGCTGCGCGTGTCGCCGGGCAAGAGCTACACGATCGGCCGCGCCGTCGACAACGACATCGTGCTCACCGACATCGCGGTGTCGCGCAAGCACTTCGATCTTCGCTACGAGCAGGGCTCGTGGGTGCTCGTCGACCGTGGCTCGGGGAACGGCACGCTGGTCAACAGCAACCTCGAGGACCAGCCGTTCATGCTCGCGAACGGCGACACGATCGAGATCGGCAACACGACGTTCCGCTTCGAGATCCCGAACGGGCTGCCGCGCGTGGTCGCGCCGAGCCTCGACCACTCGCTCGACCACTCGCTCGATCACTCGCTCGACCACGGCTCGATCGATCAGTCCGTCGACCGGACGAATCGCCGGCCCGACGAGGACGACGACGAGGAGGAGCAGTCGACCGTCGCCGGCAAGCCGCTGCGCCCCGAGGCCGGCCTGACGCCGGGCCAGCAGCCGCCGCCCGCCGCGCTCGGCCGGCCGAAGACTCTCCCTCCGCCGGCGCCGCCGCTGCGCTCGCGTAGCCCGTCCGCGGCGCCGATGGCCGCGATGAGCTATCCCGCGCCGATCCCATCGGCCGCGACCACGATCCCGTCGCTCGCACCGCATGGTCACGTCCCGCCGATGGGCGGCCCCGCGAACGCGCCGAACGGCCGCCCGGCGAACGCTCCGACGATGCTCGGCGACCAGATGGGCATGCCACTCTCGAACGTGATGCCCACGACCATCCCGGGTCAGGGCCCGCCGGTGGCGCCGTCCCAGCTGCCTCCCGGTTACCTGCACGGGGTGCAGAACGGCTACCCGGTCTCGGCACAGGCGAACGCGCAGATGCTCGTGACGGCCAACGGCGCCCCGCGCGACGCGACGTCGACCGCGCTCGTTCCGCCGACGCCGTACGGCGGGATGCCGGTCGTCGCCGGCCCGATGCAGCCGTACGCGCAGCCGATGCTGTCGCGGCGCGTGAAGATGATCCTCGCGGGCGCCGGCCTCGCGCTGTTCGCGGCGATCGCGACGGTCGCGATCATCAAGGGCGGCGGCGGGACGGGCAGCGCGAACACCGCCGCGGAGCCCGGCCAGACCGACAGCGACAGCAACAGCACGGAGCCGGCGGCGACGAAGGCGACGGTGCAGCCGATCGAGCCGCCGAAGAAGAGCGAGCCGAAGACCGAGGCCCCGAAGACCGAGACGCCGAAGACCGAGGCCCCGAAGGCCGTCGCGAAGACCGAGACGCCGAAGACCGAGACGCCGAAGACCGAGACGCCGAAGACTGAGGCCCCGAAGACCGTCGCGAAGACGGAAGCCCCCAAGGTGGAGGCACCGAAGGTCGAGACCCCGAAGACGATCGCGAAGACGGAAGCCCCGAAGGTCGAGGCCCCGAAGGTGGAGGCCCCGAAGACCGAGACGCCGAAGACCGTCGCGAAGAAGGACCCGCCCAAGGTCGTCGCGAAGAAGGACCCGCCCAAGGTCGTCGCGAAGAAGGAGCCCCCGCCCAAGAGGGAGCCCCCGCCCAAGAAGGTCGCGACCGCGAACACGACCGGCCCCGCGAAGGCGAAGGCCGAGGACCTGTTCCGCGCGAAGAAGTTCCGCGAGGCGGGCGCCACGCTGCGTGCCGCGGCGGCGAACGCCGATGCCGGCGACGCGACCGACCTCAAGTCGGCGGCGGGCACCTACGAGCAGTTCGGGGCCGCGTACAACGTGGGCATGGCCCCCGGCACCGGCGCGAAGGAGGCGTACGCGGCGCTGAAGCGCGCGAGGAACTTCGACAGCGGCGGCGTGTTCCGCGACGAGATCGGACAGAAGCTCGCGCAGGTCGCGCCGAAGGCCGCCGCGTCGTTCCTCGCCGCGAAGAACTACTCCGCCGCGAAGGAGGCCGTCGCGACCGCCGAGGCGAATGGCGGCGGCGGATCGACGACGCAGAGCGTGCGGCAGAACCTCGAGCAGCAGGCCGCGGCGCTCCTCCGCGAGGCGCAGAGCCAGATGTCGTCGGACTCTGCCGGGGCGCGCGACAAGCTCAAGACCGTGCAGCAGATGGTCGACGCGAAGAGCCCGTCGTACCAGAAGGCCGCGAAGCTGCTCGCCTCGGGGTGATCAGCGCGCGACGAGGCCGGCGATCACCTTCTCCAGGCGATCGAACTCGAACGGCTTGTCGATGTGCGCGTCCGCGCCGTAGAGCGGCGACGTGATCTCGTTCACCTGCTCGCCGATCGCGGTGACCATGACGATCTTGATCGACGCGGTCACCGGATCCTGCTTGAGCGCCCGCGCGACCTCCCAGCCGGACTTGCCGGGCATCATCACGTCGAGGAGGACGAGGTCCGGCTTCTCGCGCTTCGCGAGCTCGAGGGCACGGTGGCCGTCGTTCGCCGTGGAGACCTTGTAGCCGCGCTTGGTCAGGCGGGTGCTGAGCATCGTGACGATCTCCGGATCGTCGTCGACCACCAGGATGTTCGCCGCCGGCTGCGCCTTGCTCATGGCTCGGACGCTACGCCGCGTGCGCTCCCGACGTCAAGCCGTGATACTCAGCGTCCGTGCGCCGCTGGATCTGGGTCGCGATCGTGGCCGTGATCGGCATCGCGGCCTACGTGATGGTCGGCGACGTCCAGAACCTGGGCGCGCGGCTCGGCGAGTTCCGGTGGTGGGCCTTCGGTGCCGCGCTCGGGCTCGCGCTGTCGAACTACGCGATCCGCTTCCTGCGCTGGCAGCTCTACCTCGCGAAGCGGCGCGTCCGCGTCCCGACGTCGTCGAGCGCGATCGTGTTCCTCGCGGGGCTCTCGCTGTCGATCACGCCGGCGAAGCTCGGCGAGCTCGTGAAGACCTACCTGCTGCGCGAGCTCCACGATGTCCCGGCGGCGCAGACCGCGCCGATCGTGATCGCGGAGCGCGTCACCGATCTGATCGCGCTGCTCCTCGTCGCCGTGGTCGGTGTCGCGATCTACGGCGTCGAGACGACGCTCGTGATGGCGGCCGGCAGCCTGGTCCTGCTCGGCCTCGTGTTGCTCGCGTGGCCGCGGCCGACGCGCTGGCTGATCGATCTCGTCACGATGCCGCGCTTCGCGCGCCGCTTCCGCGACCCGCTGCACGACGTCTACACGGGACTCGCGTCGCTGTGCCGTCCCGGCCTCCTGACCGTGGCAACCGCGATCGCGATCCCGGCGTGGGCCGCCGAGTG
>JAEUJX010000750.1 GCA_016794545.1 Myxococcales bacterium | reverse complement strand
ACATGTTGACCAGATCGAGGCCTTTGCCCTGCACGGGGCTCGTGCGGCGCGCTACCAGGAGCATCACGTCGTCGGGCGCCACGCCCGCGCCATGGAGCGCGTCGCGCAGCGACTCGCTGACGTCGTCGCACGTCCCGAGCGAGAGGTCACCGTGCGTCACACCCGAGATCCCTCGGCCGATCACGCTGACGTTGGGCGAGATGCCCTGCTGCCGGATCTTGCTGCCAACGGCGTCGGAGACGAAGCGAAGCTGGTCGAGGCGAGTCCGGACCGAGGTCGGCATTCCTCCCGAGACCTCCTTGCCGAAGGCGCTCCAGTTGAACGTCAACGGATCGGGCGGTCCGGGATCGGCGAGCGTTGGCTCCGGCGCCAGGCCCACGATGCCCAGCACTGCGGTCGCAACGATCACATGTCGGTGGCGCGCCATGGTGCTTCCTCGTCAGGACGATCGTGCATCGCCCATACCCGGCGAACCGTCGCAGGCACGTGCGCTCCTGCGCATGGTTTGCGTCCAGACCGGCAAGGTGCGCGCGCTTCGCGGCGGCCTACGCGGCTCTCACAGCTTCTTCTCGAGACACTTGCGGACCGTGGTCAGGAGCGTCTCGAGGTCGAACGGCTTCCCGAGGACGGTCGCGGTCTCGGGGATGCGGTGCGTGATCCTGGTGGTGTCGCTGTAGCCGCTACAGAACAGAGCCGGGAGACCGGGGCGGAGCTTCTGGACGTGCTCGTAGACCTCGGGCCCGCTGAGGTCTGGCATCACGACATCGAGGACCGCGAGATCGATCTTGTCGTGCTCGCGGCATAGCCGGAGCGCCTCGCTGCCGTTCGCGGCCGCGATCACGTGGTAACCGGCGTGCTCGAACGCGCGGATCAACACGTTGCGCACGAGCTCCTCGTCCTCGGCGATGAGGATGGTTTCCTTCGCGAAGAGCCGGCTGGCAGGATGCGCGCTCTCGACGGCCTGGCCAGCGTGCTTCGTCGCCCGGAGATAGAGCTTGAACGTCGTGCCGCGCCCCGGCTGTGACTCCACCTCGAGCATGCCGGCGTGCTGCTGGACGATGCCGTACGCCACCGCGAGCCCGAGCCCGGAGCCCTCGCCGAGTGGCTTTGTCGTGAAGAACGGCTCGAAGATGCGCTCGCGCACCTCGGGCGTCATCCCGGCCCCGCTGTCGGCCACCTCGACCAGGATCCACGCTCCGGGCGCCGACCACGGGTGCAGCGCCACGAAGCTCTCGTCGATCAGGATCCTGCGCGTCTCGACTCTGATCTGCCCGCCCGAGGGCATCGCGTCGCGTGCATTGAGGCACAGGTTCATGATCACCTGCTCGAGCTGGCCGCGATCGGCGTCCACCGTTCCGAGGTGATGCCCAGCGACGAACTCGATCCGCGTGTGACCGGGAATGACGCGCCGGAGGAGTTGCATGAGCTCGCGGACGACGGCGTTGAGATCGACGGGCGCGATCGTCAGTGCCGCTCGTCTGCCGAACGTGAGGAGCTGCTTGGTCAGCCTCGACGCGCGCACCGACGCAGCCTCGATGTCGGCGAGATAGGACCTCATCTCGGGCGCGGGATCCGTCGCGAGCGCGAAGTGAACGTTGCCCAGGATCGCCTGGACGAGGTTGTTGAAGTCGTGTGCGATGCCGCCCGCGAGCTGGCCGACGGCGTCCATCTTCTGCGATTGTCGCAACTGCGCCTCGAGTGCTCGCTGGTCGGTGACATCGCGCGCCACCGCGATCACGCGCTTCGTGATTCGATCCACCTTCGCCGTCCACTGGAGGAGGCGGATCGCGCCATCCTTGCACACGTAGCGGTTCTCGAAGACCTTGATGTCTCGGCCGTCCTCGATCTGTTCCGTGAACGCCAGCTTCGTCGCTGCGCGATCGTCAGGATGGACGAGCTCGATGAACGGGATCGCGAGGAGCTCGGCCTCCGTGTACCCGAGCGTCCTCACGAACGCGGGGTTCACGCGCGCGAAGTGGCCGTCGAACCTCGCGACGCACAAGAAGTCCGCCGAGAGCTCGAACACCTGATCGCGCTCCGCAGCGGCGGTCGTTCGAGCGGTGACGTCGCTCGCGAAGACGACGAACCCGGCGATCGTCTCGCCGCGCTTGATCGGGCCCACGCGCGACTCCCAGCGGGTCACGACATCCGGGCTGACGTGATAGACATTCTCGTAGCGATCCGCCGCTCCGGTCGCCCGCACGTTCTCGAAGCACCGCCGCATCTCGGCGTGCTGGTCTTCACTGACGAATGCGTAGACGGGCTTGCCCCTGACGTCGGCCATGGTCAGCCCGGGCGCGGTGCGGTTGATGAACTGGATCCGTGCCTCCAGATCGAGAAGCATGATCGAGTCGGTGCTGTGGGCGACGATCGCCTCGAACAGCGGTTCGATCGGATTCCAGTCCTCACCGTCGCCCATGGACCGACAGTATCTCAATGCAGTCGCAGCGAGGCGATGTCACGTGCACGACGGTCAGCGAGCCGCGGGCGCAGCTGGCGTCGCCGCCGGCTTGCCGGTATGGCAGGAGGCGCACGCCACCAGGATCTCGCCGTACACCTGGGCGCGAGTGTCGACCGTCGACATCTTCTGCCGGCGCGCCTGATCGGCGAGACGCTGGAGCGTGCGCGCGTGAACCGCGCGGTCCGAGGACGCCGGGCCCCAGTCGAGCGAGGGCGCCGCGAGCACCTCGAGGCCCGCGCGCCAGGGCTCGTCGACACCGATGACGATGCCCTCCCAGATCCGGTCGGCAGCCCAGCGGTGGCGGAGCATGCGCGCCTCGAGCGTCGCCTTGTCGGGCGGTACGGGGAACACGCGGAAGTCCGGCGCCACACCGGTCTCGAGGTGGCAACCCGCGCACGCCCCCGCGAGGGACGCCTCGAGCCGACACGCCTGCTCGACCGTGGTGGCCCTGGCGAGCGCGGCGGCGCGATCTCGCACCGTGACGACATGGGTGGCCCACGGGCCGTGCGCGGGCGTGTCGGGCGCTTCGGAGATCGCGGCGGCGAACCGCTTCGCGTCGTCGAGCTTCCCGACGATCAACAGCCGCTCGATCGCGCGCAACAGGTCGAAGTTCTCGTGCATGTGGAGCCGCTGCACGTCGTACCGCTCGTACCGCTCGGGCACGGTGGGCACGGCGGGCTTGGGCGCCGGTGCCTTGGGCTTGGGCTTGGGTTTGGGGGCGTCGGCACCGACGTGGCCGACGACACCCGCGAGGAGCGCGAGCGACGCGAGCAGAGCTCCACGGTTCATCGCGAGTTGCATGACAGGCCTCCGGTCCTCCGATCTACTTCCTGCCGGCGATCGTGCCACACCGATCAGGCCATCAGCTGGCGCAATTGCCACGCCTGGAGCTGCAGGGTTCGCTGCGTCTCCCGCCGGCTCAGGGACAGGGTCCGCGCCAGCATCGTTGCCATCCCGAGCAGGCCGGCGACGAACAGGCCGAGCGAGATCAAGGTCAGCGTCGGCGCGAGCGAGTCTGCGGCGGCCTGGAGCTGGAAGCTCCCGCCCGTGATCGACGTGGTCGTCGAGATCACCCCGGCGATCTCGGCGATCCACGGGCCGAGCACGGCCGCCAGGGTCGCGGTGAACAGCACCCACGCCCGGCCCATCGGCACGTGGGTGGCGTAGACCATCACGGTCATCGCCGCCAGGCCAGGGGCGACGAGGAACGGCGTCGCGATGCGCGCGAACAGCGCGACGAGCACGAGGTTGATGACGAAGCACGCGTACGCCGCACGCAGCGAGCCGGTCTTCGCGACGTGGCGAGAGCCGACGATCACACCCGCGACCAGCGCGGGGCCGGCGATCAGGTACCAGAGGTGGCGGAAGCCGGCCGCGTACATGAGCGGGAAGAACAGCAGGTACGCGAGCATCGAGAACGTGCCCAGCTGCCCCTGAACCTTCAGGTCCTTCTGGTCGATCGCCTCGAGCTCGCGCTCGACCTCGTCGGGCATCTCCACCGGCGGCTCGATCATGAGTCGACCGACCAGCTCGGCCGGCTCGCGCGACGACGGATCGAGCGCGAGCGCGCGGGCGGCGGCGCGGATGGCGGCGCGCCGGTCGGCCGCGCCGTTGCCGCGTGCGAGCGCCGCGTGCGCGTCCTCCAGCGCGGCCTGCGCGAGCTTCGCGCGCGTCGCCAGATCGCGATCGCCGTCGAGGTACCGCTCCACCCGCGCCGCCAGCTCGCGGGCCGATCCGATCCGGTCGGCGCGATCGAGCGCCGTCGCCTCGACGCACACGGCATCGAGCTCGGGTGGGATCCCGCGATCCGGCGCCCGCTGCGAGGGCCGCGCGTCGGTCCCGGTCAGCGCCGCGTCCAGCCCGGCCTCGTGCGGATGCAGCGGCTCGAGCGAGAGGATGTGGAACAACGTGGCGCCGAGCGAGTACACGTCCGCCCGCTGATCGACGGTGGCGTCGCCGCGGATCTGCTCCGGTGACATGTACCCGGGCGTGCCGCGCGTGACGGTCGTGTCGGCGCTGGCGTCGACCGGTGCGAGATCCGACATCTCCGCGGAGCCCGAGAGGTCGCCGACGATCCGCGCGATCCCCCAGTCGAGGACGTACACCTCGCCGAAGTCGCCGAGCATGATGTTGCCCGGCTTGACGTCGCGGTGCACGACCCCACGGGTGTGTGCGAACTCGATCGCGAGGCAGACATCGACGAACGCGCGCAGGAGCTGCTGCCGCGAGAACCTGCGCGTCATCTCGGGGTCGCCGTTCGCGAGCTGGCTCAGGACGCTGGCCAGGGTGATCCCGGTCACCCGCTTCATCACGAGACAGAGCTGCCGGCTGTCGGTGTTCCAGTAGAGCTCGTGGACCGGGACGATCGCGGGGTGCTCGAGCCGCCCCTGGACGCGCGCCTCGCGCAGGAACCGGGTGACCGCCGCCGGGTCGTTCGATCGGATGCGCTTGACCGCGACGGTCCGTCCGATCTGCTGGTCGGTCGCCGCGACGACCTCTCCCATGCCGCCGCGGCCGATCAGCTCGCCGAGCTCGTACCGGAGGTGCGGGCTCTCGTGCCTCGATGATGCCGACGCCGGTCCCTCCGTGCTCTCGGCGGGGTTGGAAGGTGCGGTCTCCTCGTCGCGCGTCATGCGAGCACGACGGTAGCGCACCAGCTGCGCTATGGCGGGCAGGTCGCGGCCTGGAAGTCGCGCCACAGCTTCAAGATCGTGGCTTGCTTCGCGGGCGTGCGGTAGCTGGCATCGCCGCCGCCGAACACGCCGATCGCGGCC
>JAEUJX010000721.1 GCA_016794545.1 Myxococcales bacterium | reverse complement strand
CGGTGTGGGGCGGCGTGACGATCCGCGCCGCGGTCGGCGTGCGGTGGTCGCTGTTCGGCGCGTACGACTTCGCGCGGCTCTCGACGGAGTGGTCGGGGATGTCGACGCGGCTGCCCGGCGTGACCAGCGCCGAGCGGATCGACACCAGCCAGGTCGTGCAGCTCGGGCTCGGAGCGGAGCTGTAGGGGATGCGGGTCGTCGTGCTCCTCGCGCTGCTGTGCGGCATCGCGCGCGGCGACGACTTCCTCAAGTCGTCGCCGGGCGAGCTCGCCGCGAGTCACGCGGCGCTCGACACGAAGGATCAGTGCACGGCCTGTCACGAGGCCGACAACTCGATCTCCGCGGCGAAGTGCCTCTCGTGCCACGAGCACGAGGACCTGCGGGGCCGGATCGCGAAGGGCGAGGGCTTCCACGCGTCGCCGAAGGCGAAGGGCGTGGCGTGCAAGCTGTGTCACCAGGAGCACCGCGGCCGCGCGTTCGATCTGATGGGCTGGGCCGCGATCGGCGGGCCCGCGAAGTTCGATCACGCGCTCGCGGGCTGGAAGCTCGGCGGCAAGCACGCGGTCGTGAAGTGCGAGGGCTGCCACAAGACCGTCAACAAGCAGGGGCTGCGCACGTACCTGTCGACCGACAAGACGTGCGGCAGCTGCCACAAGAAGGACAACCCGCACGGCAACGTACGCGCCGCGGGCATGCGCTGCGATCGCTGCCACAGCGATACCGTGTGGAAGCCGCAGAAGGCGAAGCTCGAGCTGAACCACGACGACCCCGCGCAGGCCGGCATGCCGCTCGAGGGGGTCCACGCCGACGTCGCGTGCGCGAAGTGTCACCCGAAGGCGCAGTTCAAGCTCGCCTCGTACAAGGGCGAGTGCGTGCAGTGCCACGCGAGTCCGCACGACGGCCAGCTGTTCGCGACGAAGAAGTGCACCGCGTGTCACTCGCCGCAGCTGCGGTCGCTGCGCGAGGTCCGGTTCGATCACAAGAAGGACGCGGGCTACGCGCTGCTCGGCAAGCACGGCCAGCTCGGGTGCGCGACCTGTCACACGAAGGCGCTCGGGAAGGCCAAGCCGAACGACAACTGCGAGGGCTGCCACGCGAAGGACAGCAAGCACGGAGCGCGGTTCGCCGCGTTCCCCGCGTGCGCGAGCTGTCACACGCAGAAGCAGTGGAAGGGCGCGTTCCAGTTCGCGCACGCGCAGAAGACGGCGTTCTCGCTCGGCGGGAAGCACGCGCAGGCCAAGTGCCGCGACTGCCACCGGGGCAAGACGGCCGCCGAGTTCGAGAAGTTCGCGATCAAGGACGGCTGCACGACGTGCCACCGCCACAAGACCGCGCACGGCGGGAAGTTCCAGAACAACCAGTGCCTCCAGTGCCACGAGGAGGGCGGTACCAAGAAGATGCGCACGGACTCGCTCGAGACCTTCCACGGGGAGGGCTCGAAGTTCCCGCTGCGCGGCGGGCACGCCGCCGTGCAGTGCCAGCTGTGCCACGTCAACGACGTGTACGAGGCGACGCCGGTCGAGTGCGGCGTGTCGTGCCACGAGGACTCGCTCCACAAGGGCACGCTCGGCCCGGAGTGCACGCGTTGCCACGAACCCGGTCAGTGGAACGCGGTGCGGTTCGATCACGCGCAGGACACGACGTGGCCGCTGAAGGGCAAGCACGCCGCGGTCACCGACTGCGCGCGGTGTCACCCGACGCGCGAGTACGCGGCTGCGGCTCCCGGCTGCGGCTCCGCCGGCTGCCATCAGCAGGATGACGTCCACAAGGGCAAGCTCGGCGACAAGTGCGAGCGCTGCCACGTCGAGGACGGCCGGCTGACGTTCCAGCACAACCGCGACGCGCAGTTCAAGCTCGACGGCAAGCACGCTTCGCTCGTGTGCGTGTCGTGTCACCGGTCGGTCGAGTTCAAGCCGCTCCGGCAGGAGTGCGTCGGCTGCCACGCGGAGCCCGCGATCCACAAGGGGCGCTACGGCACCGCGTGCGAGCGCTGTCACTCGACGCGGACGTTCTCCGACATGGCGGCGCAGCACGACGTCGGCGACTTCTCGCTCGCCGGCGCGCACGACCAGCTCGACTGCGCGCGGTGTCATCCGCGCGGCGAGAAGCTCCGCGGCACCGGCAACCTGTGCATCACCTGCCACAAGAAGGACGACATCCACGGTAATGGCCTGTCCCCGCGCTGCGGCGAGTGCCACACGCAGCGCGCGTTCTCTCCCGCGCGCTTCGATCACGTGCAGACGGGCTGCGCGCTGATGGGCCAGCACGGCACGCTGCCGTGCGCGGACTGCCACAAGAACGGCAACTACGGCGCCGTGTCGCCGCTGTGCGCGAGCTGTCATCGCCGCGACGCGCTGCGCGTCCGGCAGCCCGACCACCGCACGCTCGTCGACTGCGGTGGTTGTCACAACCCGAGCGCCTGGGTGCCCGCGATCCAGCTGGGACAGCAGAGCGTATGCAGGTGAGTCGCACGACGCTCGCCCTCGTGCTGGCGCACGCGCTCGTCGCGCGCGCCGACGATGCCGCCGTGACCGAGCGGGCCGGCGACTCCGCCGACCCGCTCGATCTCCGGCTCACCCTGTCGAGCTTCCTCTATCGCGAGAGCGGCGCCGATGCGCCGGCGCTCGTCGATCAGGGCGCGCCGGTCGAGAACGCGAGCCCGGTGCGGCGCTACTTCGGCGACCTGCGGATCGAGCTCTCGGGCGAGGGGCTCTCGCTCGACGCGCGCGTGCGCCAGACGACGAGTCGCCGGTTCCAGTCCGGCGCCGGCGCGGGAGGCGAGTACGACGTGCGCACGGCGTCGTTCCAGCTCGGCGGCGAGCGGCGCGCGCTCGTGCTCGGGCGCCAGTACCTCGACGGGCTCGGAGGCTCGAAGCTCGACGGCCTCGCGTTCCGCCAGCGCCTCGGGAGGCCGCTCACGGCCACCGTGTTCGCCGGGGCGTTCCCCGTGCCGGGCTCGCGCTCGCTCGACACCGACTACCCGGAGCTGCGGATGGAGGACGGGACCGAGGGCAGGCGGCTGATCCCGATCGCGGCGGGGCTCGGGCTCGGCGTGACGACCGGGGGGTATCACGGCGATCTCGGCGCGGCCGCCGTCTACGTGCCGCAGGAGGCGCCGATGGCGACGGCCGAGGAGCGCTCGCGGGTGATCGTCGCCGCGACCGGGTTCTATCGCGCCGGCACCCGCGCGGAGCTCCACCACTTCGTGCTGGCGGACATCGCCGGCGGCTCGGGCGCCGCCCTCTCGAACGGCAACGTCGGCGCCACGCTGCACGTCACCGCCGACGTGCAGCTCACCGGCTCGGTGCACCACACCTCGACGGACGTGCTGCAGATCGCCGCGCGCAACGCGCTCGAGGATCCGGATCCGTCGGCGATCGGCATCGTGCAGAACAACATCGCGGTGCTGCGCGTCGCCCGGGACGCGGCGCGCGCGGGCGCGAGCGTGGCGATGGCGAGGCGGCGGTTCGAGCTGTCGCTCTCGGGCGGCCTGCACCGCCGGCCGGAGGTCGCCGTCGAGCTCGCGGACGGCACCGGGGCCGTCGCGTTCCCCGAGCAGCGCACCGCCGATGCGACGCTGTCGCTGCTCGACCGGCGCTCGCTCGGTGGCACGCGCCTCGCGGTGTCGGGCACGCTGACCCAGCCGTTGCGTGCGGGCGCGCCCGGCCTCGCCCGCGGCACGGCGCTCCGCGCCTCGGCGAGCCGCGGGTTCGCGCAGGACCGAGCGCAGGTCGAGGTCGACGCGATGGCGGGCCGGTTCCGCACGATCGGCGAGCGCGGCGCGTGCACCGACTCCCTCGATCCGCTCGCCTGCTACAGCGCGAGCACGACGACGCTCGCGCAGGCCGGCGTGCTCGTCACGTGGCGCGCGTCGCGCGAGTGGCTCCTGCTCGCCGACGTGCACCTCGGCTACCGCACGACCGACTCGACGACGCTGGCGGGCGCGCTCGCGTGGCCCGCCGTCCACACCCTCTCCGGCTACGTGCGCGCGCAATGGAGGTTCCGATGATCCAGCTGGCTCGCCCGATCGGACTCCTCGCGTGGCTCGCGCTCGCGGCCTGCGACCTCGGGACCCACGAGGTGATCGACGGCGGCGGAGGCCCGGCCGGTCCGTCCGAGGGCTGCTCCGGCGCGTGCCACGGCTCGGGGACGAGCGTCGCGCCGCCGCGCGACACCTCGGGGCGCAGTGACCTGTCCTCGATCGGCGTGGGCGCGCACCAGGCGCACCTCGGCGCCTCGGACTGGCACCAGCGCTTCCAGTGCGTGACGTGCCACACCGTGCCCGAGCAGGTCGGCGAGCTCGGCCACATGTTCGTCGCCGGCGCGGGCGGCACGACGATGCGCGATCCCGCGCCCGCCGAGCTCGCGATGACCGGCCTCGGCGCGGGCACGACATGGGATCACGCGACCGGCACGTGCGCGAACAGCTA
>JAEUJX010000709.1 GCA_016794545.1 Myxococcales bacterium | reverse complement strand
CTCGTCCTCGCCACGGCCTGCTCCGGGGGCGCGAAGCGTCCCCCGGCGCCACCGAAACCCGCGGATGTCGACCCCGACGGCCCCCACCGCGCCGCGGTCGGCGATCAGGTCAAGCCGTACCTCGACGCCGAGATCGTCGCGAGCGTCGTCGTCGGCCTCTACGACCAGGGCAAGACCGAGATCTACGGCTTCGGCAAGGGACCCGGCGGCGCGCCGCCGACCGGCAAGACGCTGTACGAGCTCGGCTCCGTCACGAAGGTCTACACCTCGCTCCTGCTCGCGGACGCCGTGCAGCGCCGCGAGGTCACGCTCGACACCGCCGTCGCCGAGCTGCTCCCACCCGGCGTCGTCGTGCCGAGCAAGGACAAGGTCCCGATCACGCTGAAGCAGCTCGCGCTCCACGCGAGCGGCATGCCGCGGCTCCCGCCGAGCCTCGCGGCCGAGGTCAAGCCCGACCCGTACGCCGGCTACTCCGAGGACGCGCTCTACAAGGATCTCATCCGCACCGAGCTCCAGGATCCGCCGGGCTCGCGCATCGTGTACTCGAACTACGGGACCGGGCTGCTCGGGTTCGCGCTCGGCAAGAAGCTCGGCGCCGGCTACTCGGCGGTCGTCCAGGAGCGGATCCTCGGACCGCTCGGGCTCGCGAGCACCACGTTCGGCTTTCCCGCCGGCAGCGACGCGGTCCGCGCGCAGGGCACCGACGAGGATCTCCGGCCCGCCCCGCCGTGGACGTTCACCGACACGCTCGCCGCCGCGGGTGCGCTGGTCTCGAACGCGCGCGATCAGCTGGTGCTGATCGACGCCGAGCTCGACGCGGCCGCCGGCAGCAAGGCGCCGCTGCGCGGTCCGATGCGGCTCACGCAGGAGGAGCAGCTCGAGTCGGGCGGACCCAACACCGGCCTCGGCTGGCAGATCGACTCCGCCGGCCGGTACTGGCACAACGGCGGGACCGGCGGGTTCCACGCGTTCGTCAGCTTCGATCCCAAGACCAAGCGCGGCGTCGTCGTGCTCGCGTCGACCTCGACCATGCTCGTCGATCGGCTGGCCGACAACCTCTACAGCGTGCTCGACGGCGCGGGCGCGAAGAAGCCGCCGGTGTTTCCGACGCCCGATCAGCTGATGCCGTTCGTCGGTACGTACGACTTCCAGGGCCAGAAGCTGGCGGTCGTCGTCGACGGCAAGCGCATCTACGTCGAGGGTCCGGGCGAGCCGCGCCAGCGCCTGATGCCGCTGTCGGATCGCGAGTTCCTGCTCGAGAAGTTCCAGGCGCCGGTCGCGTTCCAGAAGACCGACGACGGGAAGGTCACGGGCCTCGTGTTCGTGATCGGCAGCCAGACCTTCGTCGCGAACCGCGTCAACTGACGGCCGATCAGGGACAGGGGGTCTCGGCGGCGGGCTTCGTCGTGGACGTGAGCCACATGTCCGCGCAGGTCGTCGCGTCGTAGCCGGTGATCGACTTGATCGCCGCGATCATGTCGGTCATGCGCGCCGCCTTGCTCCCGAACCCCGTGTAGAACGCGCGCAGCGCCTCGTCGAGCTTCGCGGCGCCGACCTTGAGCGCAACGGCGCGGTAGAAGAACGCGCCGCGGACGTACGGCGCGTTGGTGAACAGGTCGTCCTTGATGATGTCGACGGTGTTGCAGCTCTGCGGCCACACGAGCGCGGTGGCCGGGATGCTCGCGAGCTCGCTCGCGAAGCTCTGCCACACCTGTGCGCCGACGGACGGCGCGACGACGTCGAGCGCGCGCCCGGCGAGGTACGTGGTCGTACCCTCGGAGAGCACGAAGTCCTCCCAGCACGCGATGCGGATCCCGTCGCCGAACCAGCCGTGCGCCGCCTCGTGGACGTTGGTCTCCTGATCGCCGAGCGAGGCGCTGCCGACGTGCCAGAACGGGTGGTGCTCCATCCCGCCGTACGCACCGGGGCCCCACTTCACGGAGACGGTGCCGACCTTGGTGCCGAACCGGTAGGGCCCGATGGTCTTCTCGAACCAGTCGAACGCGGCGACCAGGTTCGCGGTGCCCTGCTGCGCGGTCGCGAGCTCGTTCGTCCGGTACCACACGCTGACCTGCGTCCCGGCGGTCGTCGTCCCGAGCGGCAGCTCCGTGTAGTCGTCGATCGCCCAGGCGACCTGGTACGACGGGGCCTCCGGGAAACCGAACGAGTAGACCGCGGTCTTGCCCGCCGGCACGTTGGTCAGGGCCAGCGTCGTCGCCATGCCATCGCGCGGCTGGCTGTGGCAGGGGAACAGGTTCCCGCAGTGGTACGGCCACAGGAACGTGTACCCCGCCGCCGTCGCGCCCTCGAAGCCCGGGTGGTGCTTCCAGTGGAACTCGATCTGGACCTGGCGGCCGTAGTCGCCCGCTCCGAGGCCCAGCGCGATCGTCTTGGTCGCCGGGTCGGCCTGGAACGGGACCGACACGCTGTCGATCACGAGGTCGCCGACCTCGAGCGTGGCGCCGGGCGCATCGCTGCCCTCGAAGTCGATCGTCGCCCGGCCCGTCATCGCGGTGAGGTCGAACGACAGCGCCGTCTTGTCGATACCGCGCCCCGGGTTGCTGGCCGGCTCCGCCGGGATGTACGCATCCGGCGGGGCCGGACCACCATCGCCGCACGCGGCGACGGCGAGCAGCGCGATGAAGCCGCGCATCAGTAGCGCGGGACGCTGGGGTCGACTTCCTGGGACCAGGCGTCGATGCCGCCCGACAGGTTGTAGACGTTCGTGAAGCCCTGCTTCAGGAAGTGCTCCGCCGCCGCGCGGCTCCGGTTGCCGTGGTGGCAGATGAACGCCAGGCCGGTGTCCTTCGGCATCGCCTCGATCTTGGCCATCGCGGCGTCGTCGAGCAGCAGCGCACCCTTCACCTGTGCGATCGCGCGCTCCTTCTCGGTGCGCACGTCCCACAGCTGGACCTTGCCGGCGTCGACCAGCGCCTTGAGCGCCTTCGCGTCGACGTTCCTCACCGTCGCGGGGCGGTTCGGGTTCTCGATCTTGAAGCCGCCGCCATCGGGCCCCTCGATGAAGTCGATCGAGACACCCTGCGCGCGGCCCGCGCTCGCGCGATCGAGCTGCACGGTCACGCCGTTGGTCTCGATCGTCACATGCGAGGCTTCCTTGCCGCCGAGGTCGAGCTGGTGCTCCCAGCTCGGCGTGATCGTCAGGTGGATGACGTCGCCCGGGCTCGCCTCGGCGAGCGCCGCCGCGAGCTCCTTCGCCGCCGCCGGCGTCACCGTCAGGGCGGGCACCTTCGCGGGCGCGACGAGACCACCGAGCTTCTTCTCGAGCTCGCCGGCCTCGTGCATCTGCCGGACGATGTCGGCGCCGCCGACGAACTCGCCCTTGATGAACAGCTGCGGGAACGTCGGCCAGTCCGAGTACTCCTTCATCCCGGTGCGGATGTCTTGATCGCTGAGGATGTTGACGGTCGTGTACTTGGGGACCAAGGTGTTGAGGATGTTCACGACGGAGGCGGAGAACCCGCACTGCGGGAAGCTCCGCGTCCCCTTCATGAACAGGACCACCGAGTCCGACGAGACCAGCTCGTCGATCTTCTTCTTGAGGGACGGATCGAGCGCCATGGAGTTGTCCCGTGTCTAGCACGATCGGGCAGCCCCAGACGCTGGTTGTTCGGGCCGTCCCGTCGATCACGGAGGTGCCGGCCGCCGCCTGGGACGCGCTCGACCACGGCCCGTCGCCGTTCCTGCGTCACGGCTTTCTGCGCGCCCTCGAGGAGTCCGGCTCGACGGACCCGATCTCGGTGAAACCGAAGGCCCGTCGATCGGGCTGGAACAGCCTCTACCTGGTCGCCGAGCTCGGGGGCCGGGTGGTCGGCGCCGTGCCCGCGTTCCTCAAGGTCCACTCGTACGGCGAGTACATCTTCGACTGGGGCTGGGCGAACGCCGCCGGGCGTGCCGGGATCGACTACTACCCCAAGCTCGTGATCGCGGCGCCCGCGACCCCGGCGACCGGCACGCGGATGCTGCTCGCGCCGGGCCTCGATCCGGCGCTCGCCGGGGCCGTCCGCGAGGCGCTGGTGGGCGCGGTGCGCTCGATCGCGGACGACACCCAGTGCTCGTCGATCCACTGGCTGTTCTGCACGCGCGAGGAGCAGCAGGCGCTTGGTGCGCTCGGGTTCTTTCCGCGGCTGACCTACCAGTTCCACTGGCACAACCACGGCTACGCCACGTTCGACGACTTCCTCGCCGCGCTGATGTCGCGCAAGCGCAAGCAGCTGAAGAAGGAGCGCGCGAAGGCGCGCGGCGCGGTCGACGCGATCACGTGGCGCGCGGGCGCCGAGCTCGACAGCGGCGCGCTCGATGACCTCGACCGGTTCTATCGCAACACCACCGACAACCACGGCGGCCGGGACTACCTGCGCCCGCGGTTCTTCCACCTGCTCGCGCAGTACCTGCCCGACACGATGCAGCTGGTCGAGGTCACGCGCGGCGGACAGCGAATCGCCGGCGCGCTCTTCCTCGAGACCGACCGCGCGCTGTACGGCCGCTACTGGGGCAGCGACGTCCACGTCGACATGCTGCACTTCGAGACCGCGTACTACGCGGGCATCGAGCGCGCGATCGAGCGGAAGCTGCCGCTGTTCGAGGCCGGCGCGCAGGGCGAGCACAAGCTCGTGCGCGGCTTCGCGCCGTCGCCCACGTACTCCGCGCACTGGATCCGCCACCCGGGGCTCGCGGCCGCGATCGAGGATCACTGCCGCCGCGAGGCCGCGGACGTCGAGCGCGTGATCGCCGAGCTCGCGAAGCACGGCCCGTACCGGCGCGACGACGCACCCGACGAGGGCGGGCGCGAAACCTAGCGCGTGCCGTTCGGGATCGTGAGCAGGGCCGCGACCGTCACGGTCACGGTGTAGGTCTGCGTCGAGCCGTCGGCTGCGGTGACGACGTACATCACTGGGCTGCCGAAGTCGTTCGGCGTGATGCCGCTCGCCTGGGTGGTCGCACCGACCCGCACGGTCATGCCGGTCGTCGTGAACGTGGCGACCAGGGCCGAGACGTCGGTGCCGGCGGGGACGGTGGCCGCGATCGCGGTCCCCGTGATCGTCGCGGCGACGTCCATCGTCAGCGCCGTGTTCGCGGCGTCGGTGAACGAGAACGCGGTGAGGTCCTTCGCCGCGCTCGGGGCGACGGTGACGGTCACGGTGTAGATCTTCGTCGTCGTGTCGGCCGCGGTGACGACGTACATCACCGGGCTGCCGAAGTTGTTCGGCGTGACACCGCTCGCCTGCGTGGTCCCGCCGACCTGCACCGTCGTGCCGGTCGTGGTGAACGTGGCGACGAGCGCGCTCGTGTCGGTGCCGGCGGGCACCGTGGCCGCGATCGCGGTGCCGTTGATCGTCGCGGTGACGTCCGCGGACAGCGCGGGATTCGTCGCGTCGAGGAACGAGAACGCGGTGAGGTCCTTCGCGCTCGAGGCGGCGATGGTGACGGTGACCGTGTAGGTCTTCATCGAGCCGTCACCGGCGGCGACGACGTACATCACCGGGCTCGCGAAGTCGTTCGGCGTGGTGCCGCTGACCTGCGTGGTCGCGCCGACCTTGACGCTCTGGCCGGTCGTGGTGAACGTGGCGACCAGCGCGCTGACATCGGTGCCGCTCGGAACGGTCGCCGCGATCGCGGTGCCGTTGATCGTCGCCGTGACGTCCGCCATCAGGGCCGGGTTCGCGGCGTCCGTGAACGAGAACGCCGTGAGATCCTTCGCGCTGCCGCCGGCGACCGTGACGGTCACGGTGTAGGCCTGCGTCGTGCCGTCCTCCGCGGTCACCACGTAGGTGACCGGGCTCGTGAAGTCGCGTGAAGCCACGCCGCTCTCCTGCACGACCCCGCCGACCGTGACGGTCCTGCCGGTCGTCGTGAACGTCGCGACCAGCGCCGTGACGGCCGTGCCCGACGGGACGGTCGCCGCGATCTGGCTGCCGTTGATCGCGGCGGTGATGTCCATCGACAGCGCGGGGTTCGTCGCATCGAGGAACGAGAACGACGTCAGGTCCTTCGTGCTCGACTTCGGGCCGTCGCACAGGAGGCCCGTACAGGCGTCCGGTCCGGGCTGCGCTCCGTCGTCGCCGCAGCCGAACAGCGTCGACACCGCGAGAACCACCATCAGCACGAACTGCCTCGTCATGGCCGCGATCCTACACCTCGATGGTACGGTCGAGGCATGGCCGATCAGGACTCGCGCGCGGGGCAGCGTTACTCGACGAAGACGATCCTCGACTACGTCAACGGTGTGCACGTGCCACACGATGCGGACCTCGCGCGCGCCTTCGCCACCCCGGAGGGAATCCCTGCGATCCAGGTGGGCCCGTCCGATGGCAAGCTGATCCAGCTGCTGCTCCGGCTCGCGGGAGCGAAGAAGGTCGTCGAGATCGGCACGCTCGTCGGCTACTCCGCGATCCACATGGCGCGCGCGCTTCTGGCCGGCGGCAAGATCTGGTCGATCGAGTACGAGGCCCGGCACGCGGACGTCGCGCGCGCCAACATCGCCGCCGCGGGCCTGGACGGCACGATCGAGGTGCTCGTCGGAGCGGGCACGGAGGTGCTGCCCACGATCGCGCACCACGGGCCGTTCGACGCGGTCTTCATCGACGCCGACAAGGTCAACTACCACGTGTACGGCAGGTGGGCCGTCGATCACCTGCGACCGGGTGGCCTCGTGCTCGGCGACAATGCGTACCTGTTCGGCGAGCTGATGGAGGACTCCGATCGCGGCCGCGCGATGCGCGCGTTTCACGAGCTCGTCGCCGCGGCGTGTGACTCGGTGTGCGCGCCGACGCCCGACGGCCTGGTCGTCGGCATCAAGCGCTGAGCGACAGCCAGCCGCCGAGCGAGATCATCGCCATCGCGAGCGCCATCGCGGCCCCGAACACGGAACATCTCGTCGCCACGCGACGACACGCGCGTGGACGCGCGACCGTGCCGCTGCAGCACGTGCGCCGGGATCCCGTCGCGCGTCATCGGAACTTGACCTCGATCGTCGTCGGTCCGGTCGCCGAGAACGTGCACGTCGCCGGCTGATCCTTGCAGTTGCCGGACTCCCAGCGCTCGAACGGGTGATCGGCCTTTGTCGGAACGGCGGTCGCTGTCACCGTCCCGCGCACGACGGGGATGGAGCAATCGTTGTCGCCGTTGCTGCCGCAGGTGCCCGCGCCGGGGATCTCGACCTTGCCGGTGTTCGAGATCTTCACGCGCACGATCACGCGCTCCGGGGCGTCGGCGGCGATGGCGGCATCCGTCACCATCGCCGGCGGGCTCTCGGTACACGACACCCCCTCGGCGGCGCAGAAGCCCTTGATGCATGTCTGGCCGTCCGCGCAGGTGTCGTCGCCCCCGCAGGTCACCGCACAGTCGCGCAGCTCCGGTGCGTAGCAGCCAGCGAGCAGCGTCATCATCGCCGCGATGCTCCTCAGAACTGCCATGACACGTTGACGGTCGCGCCGCGCTTGGCGGGGGCGACGGAGATCGGCGCGATCCGCTCCGCGCGCCGGCCGAGGAGGTACAACGTGACGCCGCCGGCGATGGCCACGCCGCCGCCGATGCCGAAGATCTTTGCCATCCGGGACGAGTCGCGCCCGCGCGTGTCGAGGGCCTCGAGGTCCTTCCACTTCGCGCCGCGCTCGTAGCCGTCCTCGACGGCGTCCTGCGCGTCGGCGGCGCGGTTCCAGTAGAACGCGCCGACGCCGAGGGCGATCGCGCCGCCGATCGTCAGCCCGAGCCCGATGTCCTTCTGCAGCTGCGCGCGGCGGGGCGGCGGGGCGGTGGCGAACAGCGAGCCGCTCGCGCGATCGGTCTCGATCACCAGCGGCGAGCCCGCATCCTGCGGGATGCCGAGCGAGGCCTCGTGCGCGCAGCGCTGGACGGCGTCGAGGTGACCCTCGGCGATCGAGCGGCTCTCGCGTCCGGGGGCCGTCGCCAGGTAGCGGCGGTACATGAGCGCGGCGTCGTCGCAGTTGCCCTGGAGGCGATACGCCTGCGCCAGGTTGAACAGCAGGCCCGGGCTCGGGGCCATCACGTACGCTTCCTTGAACGCGATGATCGCGTTCCCGTAGTCGCCGGCGTCGTGATACGCGCGGCCGCGATCGGCGAGCGCGCGCGCCTTGGCCGGGATGACCTCGGGCGGCGCGGGCTCTCCGGCGGACGCGGAGCTGGACGCTGTCGCGAGTGCGGCAGCGGCGATGAGCGAGAGGGCCCTCACCGGTACGGATCGATGGTGCCGTTGGGATCGATGGGGGAGGCGGACCGGCGCGGCGCGACCGGGGCCTTGCGTTGCGGTTCGCGGAGCGTGCGGCTCGTGCGACTCGACCGGGCCGCGTTCCGGGTGGGTTCGGCGGTGGCGCCGGGCATCGAGTCCGGCGTCGCGACCACCGGCAGCGTGGCGACGGAGGCCGTGTCGTTGACCACGGCCGCCTCGGAGAGCGCGATCGGCTCGTCGGGCATCGCGCCCGGTGCCGGCGCGACGGCGCGGGCCTGCGCGGGCGGCGGTGCCGTGGTGGCCGCGGTCGCGATCTGGGTGTCGCCGCTGCGCGTGAACAGGAACATCGCGAGACCCGCGACCAGCGCGCCGGCGCCGAGCGCCCACTGCCAGCGCTTCGCGCGGGGTTCGCGCCACTGCACCGAGTCCGACGGCAGCGTCGGCGCGAGGCCGGCCGACGGCGGGCGGATGATCGTGCGCGGCGCGGACGGCAGCTCGATCACCTCGATCACCTCGATCACCTCGATCACCTCGATCGCGGTCCCGCTCGCGGCGGCGCGGCGGCGCTCGAGCTCGGCGCGGACGACCTCGAGCTCGCGCGCGACCTCGAGCATCGTGGGGCGGTTGTCGGGGTGCTTCGCGAGCATCCGCAGGAGCAGCGCCTCGAGCTGCTCCGGGATGTCGGGCCACAGATCGCGCGGCGGCGGCGGTAGCGCCTTCAGGTGCATCACCATGATCTCGGCGGCGGTCTCCGCCTCGAACGGCAGCTGCTCGAGGAACAGCTCGTACGCCATCACGCCGAGCGAGTAGACGTCGCTCTGCGGGGTCACCGAGCCGCCGCGCGCCTGCTCGGGCGAGAGGTACTGCGGGGTACCGACCAGCTGGCCCTCGACCGTGTGACGGACGTCGTGGTTCACGACCTTCGCGATGCCCCAGTCGAGCACCTTCACCTTCGGAGCCTGCGGCGCCTCCGGGTTGTCGCAGAGGAACAGGTTGTCGAGCTTCAGGTCGCGGTGGATCACGCCGGCCGCGTGCGCGGCGATCAGCGCGTCGCACACCTGGAGCAGGATCGTGATCGCGAGATCCGGGAGGACCTTCGCCTCGTCCGCGCGCACCGAGAGCGGCTGGCCCTCGAGGCGCTCCATCACGATGTACGGGCGGCCATCCGGCAGCGAGCCGGTCTCGAAGATGTCGACGATGTTGGGGTGACCGACCTGGTTCACCACCTTCGCCTCGAACATCACGCGCTCGAGGTTGAACTCGGGAGTGAGGAGGCGGCGGTGCACGACCTTCAGGGCCGCGCGCTTGCCGATCTCCTCGTGAACGACCGCGTACACGGCGCCCATGCCGCCGCGGCCGAGCTCGCGCTCGACGCGCCAGGGGCCCGCCTTCGCTCCCGGGGGGAGCACGTCGGGGCCGAGTGCGGCGAGCGGCAATCCTCCACCGGCTGTGCTCACCATCGTCTTCATGGCCGTCGAGGGACCCAGGTGCACCGGGTGTGCCGCCAGGTCTCCGCCAGATCTCGAATCCAACAGGCATTTGCGCCACCCCCGCGTGTCGATGGGGCGCGATGTGGCGCCCCCGCACGGTGCCTTGACGATGAGACGTGGGCCAGCCGACGATCGGTGCCCCATGCCCGTCGTCACCCGCGAGGAGCTCGAGGCGTCCCTGTCCGAGCTGTGCACACACGTCCGCGATCCGCGCGCGGGCATCCTCGGTCCGGACTCGCTCGCGTGGCGGCTCGGCGGTGACCTCGCCGTGTTCATCGGCGGCGGTCGCGCCGCGCTCTTGCAGCTGGCCCACCCGATGGTCGCCCACGCGATCGATCACCACTCGAAGACACGCACCGATGTCGTCGGACGATTCCAGCGCACGTTCAAGAACGTGTTCGCGATGGTGTTCGGCGAGCTCGACGCCGCGCTGCACGCCGCGCGGCGCGTGTACGCGGTGCACAATCGCATCACCGGCGAGATCACGCACGGCTCGCCGCGTCTGCCGGCCGGCACGCGGTATCACGCCAACGACGCCGACGCGCTGCGGTGGGTCCACGCCACGCTGGTCGACACGACGATCTGCGTGCGCGAGCGGCTCGACGGCACGCTGCCGCTCGCGACGAAGGATCGCTACATCGCCGAGCTGAACCGGTTCGCCGCGCTGTTCGGGATCCCGAAGTCCCTGCTCGCGAACACGTGGACGGAGCACGCGGACTACATGCGAGAGATGATCGACGGCGACATCCTCGCGGTCTCGCCGCCGGCGCGCGAGATGGGGCAGTTCCTGTTCGGGCGCGGCCTGCCGACCGATCAGCCGTCGCTCGGTCGCGTCGGCGAGGCGGTCAGCGCGATCCTGCTGCCACCGCACCTGGCGCGCGCCTTCGGCCTCCGGTCCTCGCCGCTGCCGGTCCGCGCGGGCCTCGCCGCGTTCCGCACGCTGTACCGGCAGCTGCCCGCGAAGGTCGTCGCGATCCCCGCGCGGAGCGAGGCCGAGCGGCGGCGCGGCGGGGACCCCCCGCGCCCGGTGGCCGCGGGGGCCGAGCGCCCCCGGGTCGGGGGCGCCCCCCCCGCGCCCGGGCCGTGGGAGCCTCGGCGCGCTGCGCCGCGGCA
>JAEUJX010000620.1 GCA_016794545.1 Myxococcales bacterium | reverse complement strand
AAGGATGCGTCGTCGCCGCAGAAGGTGTTCGCGCGCGCGCAGCTGCTCGCGCAGGACGATCCGAAGGCCGCGCTGAAGCTGATCGAGCCGATGTCGCTCGACAAGTTCCCCGCGCCGATGCAGGACGACGTGTCGCTGCTGAAGGCGCAGCTGTTCCTGTCGTTCGGGCGCACGCAGGACGCGCGCAAGTGCGCCGACTCGATGAACCTCGACAACCCGGATCGCAAGGAGATCCGCCCGTACGCGGCGGGCGTCGTGGCCGAGGCGTGGGGCCGCACCGGCAAGTCGAAGGAGGCGCTCGCGCTGCTCGACACCGTCGAGATCCCGAAGAAGAACGGCGAGCAGATCGCGATCCAGCTCCGGATCGCCAGGGTGTTCGCGAAGTTCGCCTCCGGCCAGCGCGGCCCCGCACGCACCGAGCTGACGTCGCTCGCCGACGAGGATCCCAACTACCTCGGCAAGTTCCTCGCACCGCAGTTCCGCGTGCACCCCGAGCTGCAGAAGCTCGCGCGCTCCGTCCTCGAGGCGCACCCGAGCGCCCGGCAGATGGCCAAGAAGCAGGCGCGCGCGCAGAAGCGGTGATCGACCGCCGCACCGCCTCCGGCGGTGCGACTCTCGGGCGGTGATGACCGTCCGATCCGACGTGAAGCTCGCCCTCGCGCTCGTCGTGCTCGTCGCCTGTGGTGGAGAAGGAGAGGGGCCGGCGGGACCGCCCGGCGAGCAGGGACCGCAGGGCGAGCAGGGACCGCAGGGTCCGCAGGGTCCGCAGGGTCCGATCGGCCCGTCCGGCGGCGAGCCCGGACCGGCAGGACCCGCGGGACCGGCAGGACCCGCGGGACCGGCAGGACCCGCAGGGCCCGCCGGTGCGGTGGGACCGATGGGCGCGATGGGACTCATGGGGCCGATGGGCATGACTGGCGCGACGGGAGCGCAGGGCCCGGCAGGCCCCACGGGACCGCAGGGACCGGCCGGGCCGGCGGGCAGCGGCAACCCGGGACCGCAGGGTCCCGCGGGACCGCCGGGCAACGGCGCGTACGGCGAGGACATCGCCGCGTTCGCGGGCTTCACGACGCAGCTCACCGACGGCAACGCCGGTGGACGCGACGCGATGCACGCGCGGTGCGCGGCGGAGCTCCCCGGCTCGCACCTCTGTCATATCTCCGAGTACCAGCTCACCAACTCGGCGACGCCGGTGCCGGCCAGTGGCGCGTGGATCGATCCGAGCGTCGTGCCGTACGAGACCGGCAACACCGACACCACGTGGAACTCGGCGATCGGCTTCGGCCGCGAGGACAGCTCGTTCAACTGCTTCTCGTGGACCTCGGCCGCCAGCACCGGCACGTGGTCGACGACGTTCCTCCGCGCCGATGGCGTCGTGCAGGCGACGAGCTCGAACACGTTCCCCGCCCCGCCCGCGTGCAACGTGCAGCGGGCGCTCGCGTGCTGCAACGGCGCGCCGAAGGTCGCGCTCGCGGGGTTCACGACGGTGACGCCCGACGGCGCCGGTGTCACGCCCGGCGGCGGCCGGCCGGCGATGCACGGCGCCTGCAACGCCGAGTTCCCCGGCTCGCACATGTGTCACATCAGCGAGTACCTGCGCACGCAGTCGGGCGTGCCGGTCCCCGCGGCCGGCGCGTGGCTCGATCCGAGCGTCAACGAGGCCGACACGCTCGTCACCAGCGGCGCGGCCCGGTTCGGCCGCGAGACCTCGCGCTTCACGTGCTTCGGCTGGACGTCGAACACCGCGACGGGCTCGTGGTCGTCGACGCACCTCGACGTCGACGGCTCGGCGCACCTGCAGTCCTCGAACACGTTCCCGCAGCAGATCGGCTGCACGGCGCGCCGGCCGATCGCCTGCTGCCGGTGAAGCCTCCGCCACCACCTCCGCGATCCACGTCGGTGTCGCGCTCGTCGCCTCGATTCCGATCCCGTGCGGCAGCCGATCGTGATCGCGGCCGTAACGGGGGACGTTGTCACCGCCGCCGGCACCAGCGACAGCGCCGTCAGGCCGGCCGGCTCGGCTTCGACCGCTTCTTCCACCAGTAGAGGCGAGCCGGCGTGATGCCGTGTCGCCGGGCAAACTCCGAGAGCGGCCCCCGATGCGGGGGTACTCCTCGAAAAGTCGTCGAGCGTCCTCAGGCGTCCATGTGTCGCGTGGGTTGGGAATCGCGCGCATCCTGCGAGCGCCCGGAGCCGAGTCGCGGCGCGGTACCCCGCATCGCGTCGATTCCGACTGCGGTCCACCGGACGCTCACGCTTGTTCTGGTCCGCGTCAAGGATGCGGTTCGTGCACCGGTTACCCAGTAGCATCCGTACGCCGCGTTCGAGCTCAAGACGGTGTTGACGGATTACGGGAGTTTGAGCGTACCCTTCGTGAATTCGTCAAGAACGGTACGCGCTGACAGCGCGACGATCCCTTTCATGCTTGCGAGTTCCTCGAGGGCCAGGCGTGCCCTCGCCGGATCCACCACCAGCGCATGGGTTGCAGCCCAACACCGCACCCAAGCTTCGGGGTCGCCCAGCAGGTCGAGGAGAGCTAGCTCACCCGGCTCTCCAAGCTTACGGAGTGAATGAAGTGCCTTGACGATTCCGTCATAGTGCCTGTTGCCCTTCTTGTAGTCGCCGCACTCGGTCGCTGCACCATGCGCGAGTGAGTGCGCCCGATAACTTGCACTCGCAGCCAGTACGAGGTCGTTCATGGAAGTCCTCCGAATCTCTCGATCGTCTGAAGACCGAACGCTCTCTGTGCTTCAAATGACTGCGGCGCGAGCCACTGCCTCACCGTCTGACCTCCAGTAAAGGGCTGCTTCGACGAATAGAATCCGCTTATCTTTCGATGGATGCTGCCAGCTACGTTGGGGAGCCTTACCACATTCGCAGTGTTGTGAATGGACTGAGCGCCAAACCTGGTCACATTGGCTGGCGTCTGCTCGACGATGTGATGCCATGCATGCCCCGACCCCGCCGGACCCAAGTGACGCTTGAGAGCGCTGAACGAACTAAAGCCTCGCCCCGAAGCAGCCTTGACCGCAGAGAAGCCTTTGATGAAGTTGGGAAGCTGCGCGAACACAACCTGGAGCGCGATCTCGTTCTCGTTCGCCGCTCCCGACATTCCGATGACAAAGGCAGCGGCCTTGCACGGCGCACAGAAGATGTAGAGACCGATCGCCACTGCGGCGCGGAGAAGCTCTCCCGAGTTCTTGTGGGAGAAGAACGTGGGCCGCCATTGGGGCCACATGCCCCCGCCGCCTCCGGTTCCTCCTCCTCCTCCTCCTCCTCCTCCTCCGCCGCCGCCTGACGTCGTTCCGACGTAGGTGCCGGCCATCGCTGGATCGCAGAGCCCGGGCGCCGAGCCACCGCAATCCTTCGTCTCGACGCTTTTCTCAACGCGCGGGTCCTTGCCAACGTGAGAGGGCCCGTCCTCCATCGTGCATTGTCCAGCCGCGCTCTGCATGCACATGTTGGACGCGGCCGTACTCCTAGGCTGAGCCGTGGAATCGAGGCCATCCGGGTCCAGGTACCGGACCGGGTTGTTGAGGCTGAACGCGAGCAAGTTCGATCGCCGCGGCGTCGACTGCGAGCCGAGATCCGGCACGCGCAGGTAGAGCGGATCGACCTGCGTCCACCCCATCAGCGTCCGGTCGTAGAACCGCGCGCCGTAGTAGAAGAGGCCGGTCAGATCGTCCTGCTGCTTGTCGTTGAGCCGTCGCTTGTGCTGCGCGAGCATGCCGCTCGCCTGCTGCGCCTCGACGACCTCGCCGAACGGCGCGTAGTTGAAGATGACGTTGTTCGTGCCGGTCGAGTCGACGCCAGCGAGCAGGCTGCTCGCGAGGCCGTGAAACTGGTACTCGGTCGTCGTCGCGGTGTCGCTCGTGCGCTTCACCCGGAACATCGGCCCGTGCGCGTACGCGAACGTCACGGTCGCGGTGCCGCCGCCGGTCGGCGCCGAGTAGTGCGCCTCGGTGCCCTCGTGGAACCACACCATCTCGGTGATC
>JAEUJX010000618.1 GCA_016794545.1 Myxococcales bacterium | reverse complement strand
GGCACCGAGGGCGAGGCCCGCGAGGATCGGACGCCGGGCCTCGATCGACGCCCACGCGTAGACCAGCGCGAGCGCGACCCCGACGACGTGCGCGGTGAACCAGACCTTGCCCTGGACCGAGGAGAAGAACAGCACGGTCCCGAACGCGAGCAGGAGGACGAGCCACAGGTCGTCGGCGACGCTGCGCTCCGACAGCCCCGCCTGGCGCAGGCGGCGCAGCACGAGCAGGCACAGCGGGAGGATCAGCGCCGCGACGAGGAGCGTCGGGATCGTGTCGTTGCCGTCGCGCCCGCTGATCGCGGCGACCGGCAGCATGAGCACCGCGGGGAACGGGGGGAACGAGACGTACGGCGTCGACGCGACGCTCTGGCGCACGCGCGTGAGCGGGATCTCCTCGCCGGAGAGCGTCTTGAAGTTGGGGCGCGTCTTGAGCCTCCGGCCGGAGACCTCGCTGCCATCGTCGAGGCGAACGGTCTCGACCTTGGCCCAGTCGTCGCCCTTGAGGGGTGGATCGATCGAGGCCTTGCCGTTCAGCCACGCGTCGGCCTGATACACGAAGTGCGGCGCGGCGGACTGGCGGCCCACGCGATCCCACGCGACGGTCCCGTACACGACGAGGCCGATCGCGAACAGCGCGCCGTAGAGGCGCATCGTCGCGATGTCCGTGCCCTCGTACCGGCCGAGCAGCCGGTTGACGAGCGAGACGAAGGCGGACAGCAGCCCGGACAGGCGCACGGGACGACGTTAGAACGCAAACACCGCGCGTGGTAGCGTGCGGCGACGAGATGAGCGCGCCCCGCCCGGTAGCCGCGGTCCCGGCGATCTTGCTGGTCCTGGTCGCGGTCTGGGAGATCGCCGCCACGCGGTGCGACGCCCACGCGGTGCCCGGCGACGACGCCTGGAAGGACGCCGCGGCGGTCGTGCGCGCGGGGTACCGGCCCGGCGACCTGATCGTGTTCGCGCCGGAGTGGGCCGATCCGATCGGCCGGCTGCACCTCGGCGATCTGATCCCGGTCGAGCTGGCCGCGCGGATGGACGCCGCGCGGTTCGGCCGGATCTGGGAGGTCTCGATCCGCGGCGCGCACCACGCCGAGGTCGCGGGGCTCGCGCCGGTCGCCGAGGAGAGCCGCGGCGGCGTGCGCGTGGCGCGCTACGAGCGCACGCCCGCGGTGGTGGTCTCCGACGTGCGCGAGCAGCTCGGGACCGCGCAGGCGACCGGCGCCGCCCGCGGCCCGGTGCTCGTGCTCGCCGAGGTCGGCTTCGCGCCGCGCCGGTGCATCCAGCTCGTGCCGCAGCCCAACGCGCCCGCGCGGCTCGCGTTCCCGCAGCTCGCGCTCGGCACCGAGCTCGTCGGCTACGTCGGCATCGCCGACGTGTTCACGCGGCGTGACCAGCGCGCGCCCGCGCGCCTCGATGTCGAGATCGGCGGCACGGTCGTGGCGAGCGCGACCGCGGGCGTCGACGACGGCTGGGTGCGGTTCTCCGCGCCGACGACGCCGGGCACCGCGGACGTCACGTTCATCGCGAGCTCCGCGGCGGCGAACCGGCTCGTCTGCTTCGCGGCGGAGGCGCGGCGATGAGGTGGCTGACGCGCGACCGGATCATCGGCGCCGCGCTCGCGGTGCTGACGGTGGTCCTCGTCCAGTGCAACCAGGGCCGCGTCGGCATCGCGCGCGACGAGGTCGTCTACATGAACGCCGGCGCGCGCTACGCGGACTGGTGGCTCGGCGGGTTCGGGCCGATCGAGAAGACCTGGGGCGGTGCGCCCGGCGGCGGCAACAACACCGAGCACCCGCCGCTGATGAAGACCCTGTTCGGCATCTCGCACAAGATCTTGAAGCCGGTGCTCGGCGAGGTCGGATCCTTCCGCTTCCCGGGCGCGGTGATGCACGGCGTGCTGGTCGCGCTCGTGTTCGCGATGGTCCTCCAGCTCTGGGCGCTCGCGGAGGCGGTGGTCGCGGCGCTGCTCGTGATGCTGTTACCGCGCGCGATGTTCCACGCCGGGCTCGCGTGCTTCGACGCGCCGATCATGACGCTGTGGTTCGCGACGGTCTACGCGTACTGGCGCTGCCTCGACGGCCGAGCATGGCCGTGGCAGGCGGGCGTGGTGTTCGGCCTCGCGCTCGCGACGAAGCACAACGCGATGCTGCTGCCGTTCGCGCTGGGGATCCATTACCTGATCGTCGGGTACCGCGCGGGTGGTTCGGCGAGCGCGCGAGGCGGCAGGTGGCGCGGGATGCTCCTCCATCGCTGGCGCGTGCTCGTGTCGCTCGCGGTGCTCGCGCCGCTGACGCTCGTCGCGCTGTGGCCGTGGCTGTGGACCGATCCGATCGGCCACCTCCAGCAGTGGCTGTCGTTCCATCTCAAGCACGTGCACTACAACTTCGAGTACCTCGGCGCGAACTGGAACGCGCCGCGGTTCCCATGGCACGTCGCGCTGGTCACGACGCTGTTCACGGTGCCGGTGATCACGCTCGCCGGTGCCGCGACCGGCGCCGCGCTGTGGGCGCAAAAGCGCGGAGAGCTGCCCGATGCGGCGCGCGCTCCGGTGCTCCTGCTCGCGCTGTCGGCCGCCGCGTCGATCGGGCCGTTCTTCCTCGGGACCACGCCGATCTTCGGCGCGGAGAAGCACTGGATGCCCGCGCTGCCGACGCTGTGTATCGCGGCCGGCGTCGGCATCGTGTGGGCCGGTCGGAGCGCGGTCGCGTGGCTCGAGACCAAGCGCCCGCTCGAGCCGATCGCGCGCGAGCTCGCGCTCGCGGGCATCGCGGCGGTGTGCGTGGCGGCGTCGGCGGTCGAGACGGCGACCGCGCAGCCGTACGCGCTGACCTGGTACAACGCGCTCGCCGGCGGGGCCCCCGGCGGCGCCGACAAGGGCATGAACCGCCAGTTCTGGGGCGTCGCCGCCCGCGGGGTGCTCCCGGCGCTGGCCGCCGCCGCGCCCGCGCAGGGGACGGCCCCGGTGTACTCGCACGACGCCTCGCCCGCCTGGGGGCTCTACCTCCGCGACGGTCTCGTGCCGCGGTCGCTGCCCGACGCAGGGCACGAGGAGGGCGGCATCGCGAACAGCAAGTTCGCGCTCGTGATCCACGAGAGGCACTTCAACCGCCACGACTACCTGGTGTGGAAGGTCTACGGCACCGTGCAGCCGTGGTTCGTGCTGCGCGCGGACGGCGTGCCGATCGTCTCCGTGTACCGCCGGCCGTGACGGTGTGGCGTCGCGGGCCGGGGGATGCGATCATTGGCGCGGATGCGGCTCGTCGCGATCTGGGTGATCTGTCTGCTCGCCCCGGGTGCATCCGCGGGCGGCAAGAAGGGCCCGTCGCCGCCGAAGCTCCCGAAGGATCTCGTGCCCTACGGGCACGACTGGTCGTGCTTCCACGCGAAGGACCCGAGCGCGCCGGGGGTCGAGCCGGCGCGCTGCGAGCGCACCG
>JAEUJX010000617.1 GCA_016794545.1 Myxococcales bacterium | reverse complement strand
CGCACCGAGGTGTCGGCGGCCAGGACCGAGGTCGAGCGAGCGCGGGCGGAGACGAAGGCCGCGAAGGCCGAGGCCGAGGCCGCGCGGGCGGAGGCGAAGGCCGCGAAGGCCGAGGCCGCGAAGGCGCAGGCCGACCGCGTCGAGCGCGGTGATGCGGAGCGCCGCGCGACGTCCGCTGCGGCGCAGCGCGCGAAGGCCGAGCTCGAGGGCGCGCAGCGCGACGCGGAGCGCGCGCGGGCCGAGGCGATGGCCGCGAAGGCCGACGCGGAGGCCGCGCGGGCCGAGGCGGTCGCCGAGAAGCAGCGCGCCGAGGCGGCACGCGGTGACGCCGAGCGCCTCGCCGGCGATGCGCGGAAGCAGCTCGCCGAGATCGAGCGCCGCGCGAGCGAGGCGCAGGCGCTCGCGAAGCAGGCGGATGCCGCGCAGCTCGGCGCGCGCGAGCGCGAGGAGGCCGCGCGGGACGCGCTCGCCCGCGCGACCCGCGAGCGCGATGCGGCCGAGGCCGCGGCGAAGCAGGCGACCGCCGCGCGCGACCGCGCCGACGCGCGCGACCGCGAGCGCGCGGACGCCGGGGCGCGCGTCGCCGAGGCGCGCCTCGCGAAGGCCCGGAAGGCGACGAGCGAGGCCGAGCGTCAGAAGCAGGAGCTCGAGCAGGCAGCGGCGCGCGCCGCCGCCGATCTCGAGGCCGCGCGCGGGCAGCTCGCCGAGGTCGAGCGCCAGCGGCAGGCGGTCGAGGCCGCGGCGAAGCAGAGCGCGCGCGATCTGGAAGCTCGCCGCGCGCAGCTCGCGGCGATCGAGGAGCAGCGCCGCCTGGCGGAGACCGCGACCACCGAGGCCGCGCGCCGCACGGCCGCCGCCGAGGCCGAGCGGCTCGCCGCCGAGGCCGCCGCCCGCGAGGCCAAGCTCGCTGCGGAGCGCCAGCAGCTCGCCGCGCGCGAGGCCGCCGAGGCGGCCAACCGCCAGAAACAGGCGGCCGCCGAGGCGGCCGCGCGCGCGAAGAAGCTCGCCGCCGAGACCGCCGCCACCGAGTCCGCGAAGCGCAAGGCCGATGCGGAGCGGATCGCCGCGGAGAGCGCGGCCCGCGACGCTCGCGCCGCCGCCGACGCCGCGGCCCGCGACGCGAAGGTCGCCGAGGCGCAGCGGAGGAGCGCCGAGGGCGCCGCGCGCGACGCGAGGGTCGCCGCCGAGGCGGAGAAGCAGGCCGCGGCGCGCGAGACGAGGCTCGCCGCCGCCGAGACGCAGCGGAAGGCCGTCCAGGAGGCCGCCCGCGCGAAGGCGGCCGCCGGCCCACGGAGCCCGGCGCCGGTGCGCGCGCGGGTGGCCGTCGCCGAGCCGGTGGCTCCGCGGCCGCGCGGGATGGTGTTCGCGGGCAGGGAGGGCGTCGCCGACCTCGACCTGCCGGTCGGGCCGGGCGCGCGGATCACCGAGGGTGCGGTGACGCGCACGCGCGCGGAGCTGATCGTCGACGGCGGCGGCGCCGAGGCGCTGGTCGGCGCGCCGATCGACGTGACGCGCTTCGGCAGCCCGGTGCGCAGCGTGTCTACGTACCACGACGCGCGCGTCCCCGGCCGGGTCGTGGTGGTCGTGCAGTTCATCGCGCCGGCGACCCCGTCGGTGGAGAAGACCGCGGCGGGCGTGCGCTGGCACTTCTCCGGCAACGACATGCCGTAGTCTAGGGCGGCGTGAGCGACAGCCTCGGCACGGGCGAACAGACGGCGCAGCTGCCGGCGGATCGCCCGCCCGAGATCTCGCCGCTCGCACGCGTGGCGGCGGGCCTGCCGCCGAGGCCGGTGATCCCCGCCGACCCGGACTCGCCGCTCGCGCTGACCAGCGCGGCGGATGCGATGCGCGACGAGGAGGTCGAGCGCACGCGCCTGTTCATCCGCATGGGCTGGCTGCTGACCCTCGCCGCGATGGCGACCATCCCGTTCGTCGACGCACCGCCGGTGATGAACGTGACGTTCGTGGTCGGGCTGCTGATCGGGATGGTCGTCAGCTTCCACTATCACCAGCGGTTCGCCGATCCGAAGAAGTACACCGAGCGCTCGCTGGTCTCGCTCGCGGTGCTGTGCGTGATCAACGGGCACATCGGCGTGCTGTTCTACGGCGCGTTCACCGCGGCGCCGCTGATGGTGATGGTCGGGATCCACTTCGTCGCGCGCACGGAGGCGGAGCGCGTCGCGCGCTGGATCTTCGGCGTCGCCCTCGCCTGCTACGCGGGGATCGCGGTCACCATCGTGACCGGCGCGATCGACGACCCGGGCGTGTTCGCGTCGGAGCGCCCGATCTCGCGCGCCGTGCTGCTCACCGCCACCGTGTTCGTGCTCGGGACGTTCTGGCTCGCGTACCACACCGCGCGCACGTTCCGGCTCGCGTCGCTCGCGGCGATCGAGGACATGCAGCGCGCGACGCGCCTCACGTCCCATCGCGACGCGCTGATGGAGGAGCTGCGCGCCGAGCTCGAGCGCGCGCTGCGCGTCGGCGGTCCCGGGCGCTACACCGGGCAGCGGGTCGGCGCGTTCGAGCTCGGCAACGTCCTCGGCCGCGGCGCGATGGGCGAGGTCTACGAGGCGACGCACGCCGAGACCGGCGAGCCCGCCGCGCTGAAGCTGTTGCGGCGCGAGCTGCTCGCCGATCGAACGCAGGTCGCGCGGTTCCTGCGCGAGGCGCGCGTCGCCGGAGCCCTCGACTCGCCGCACGTCGTGCGCGTGCTCGACGCGTCACCGCCCGACGCCGCGCCGCCGTGGCTCGCGATGGAGCGCCTGCACGGCCACACGCTCGGCGAGACGCTGCGCACCGAGGCCCGGCTCTCCGGCGAGACCGTGCTCGGGATCCTCCGCGACGTCGGGCGCGGGCTCGACGCGGCCGCCGCCGCCGGGATCGTGCACCGCGACCTCAAGCCGCAGAACGTGTTCCGGTCCGCCGACGGGGCCTGGCGGCTGCTCGACTTCGGCGTCGCGACGTTCACCGACGACACCGGCACGCTGACGCACGGCGAGGTGGTCGGCACGCCGCACTACATGGCGCCCGAGCAGGCGCAGGGCAAGAGGGTCGACATCCGCGCCGATCTGTTCGCGCTCGCCGCGATCGCGTATCGCTGTCTCGTCGGGCGCCACCCGTTCACGGCGACCGACACGCCCTCGCTGCTCTACGCCGTCGTGCACCGCATGCCGCCGCGGCCGGGCGAGATCGCGGACCTGCCGGCCGACCTCGACGCGTGGTTCGCGCTCGCGCTCGCCAAGGATCCGGCCGCGCGGTTCCCGAGCGGCGCCGCGCTCGCGGGCGCGTTCGAGGCGGCGCTCGCCGGGCTGCTCTCCGCGGAGACCCGGAAGCGCGCCGCGTCGCTGCTCGCGAAGCACCCGTGGGAGGGGGCATGAGCAGCACGATCCCGACGAGCCCGGCCGAGGCGCTGCGCGCCGAGGAGGTCCGCCGCACGCGCGAGCTGCTGCGCGTCGGGTGGCTGATTTCGGTCGTCGTCGTGGTCGCGCTGGCGCTCGGGCCCGGCGACCGGCGGATCGCGATCGCGCTGTGCGCCACGCTCGCCGCGGGCGTCGCGGGCAGCGCGTGGCTATACCGCGAGCTCGGCGATCCGGCGCGCTACGACCTGCGCAAGCTGTCGCTCCTCGCGATCGCCGGCGTCGCGTGCGGTCAGCTCGGGATCCTCTACGTGGGTGCGTTCTCGGCGGCCCCGCTCATGGTCGCGCTCGGCATCTACTTCTTCTGCCGGACCGAGGCGATCAGCGTCGCGGTCGCGATCTACGCGCTCGCCGCGGGTCTCCACGCGATCGAGGCGGTGCTGATCATCTCCGGCGTGATCGAGGATCCCGGGTTCTATCCCGTCAACGCGAACGCCTCGGTCGCCGCGCAGATCGCGGGGCAGCTGATCCTCCAGCTCGGCTACGCGCTGTGCTTCTGGCTCGCGCGCGTCACGCGGCGCACGTCGCTGCGCTCGATCCGCCAGCTCCAGAAGGCGACCCGCATCGCCGCGCAGCGCGACGTCCAGCTCGCCGAGCTGCGCAAGGACCTCGACCGCGCGCTCGAGATCGGGGGCCCCGGGCGCTTCACCGGGCAAAACGTCGGCGGCTGGGAGCTCGGGAACCTGCTCGGGCGTGGAGCGATGGGCGAGGTCTACGAGGCGACGTCCTCGGCGGGCACGGTCGCGGCGGTGAAGCTGCTGCGCGGAGAGGTCCTCGGCGACCCGCTGAACCTCGAGCGGTTCCTGCGCGAGGTGCGGATCGCGCGCCAGATCGACTCGCCCCACGTGGTCCGCGTGCTCGCCGCGTCGACGCCGAGCGACCCCGTGCCGTACCTCGCGATGGAGCGGCTGCGCGGCGTCACGCTCGGCGAGCTGCTCCGGAAGGGCGGTGCGATCGACGCCGCGTCGCTGCGCGCGCTGGTGCACCAGGTCGGCGGCGTGCTCGAGCTCGCGCGCGCCGCCGGCGTGGTCCATCGCGACCTCAAGCCGCACAACCTGTTTCTGACCGATGACGGCACCTGGAAGGTGCTCGACTTCGGCATCGCGCTGCTCGCGGACTCGTCCGGGACGCTGACGCGCGGCGCCGTGCTCGGAACGCCTGCCTACATGTCGCCGGAGCAGGCCGCCGGCAAGAGCGTCGATCACCGCGCCGACGTCTACGCGCTCGGCGCCGTGGTCTACCGGTGCGTCACCGGACGCCAGCCGTTCTCGGCGCCCGACACCCCCGCCCTGCTCTACCAGGTGATCCACGAGCAACCGCCGCCCCCGTCGACGCTGGCCTCCGTGGGCAGCTCAACCGAGCTGGACTCGGTGCTCGCGAAGGCGCTCGCGAAGGACCCCGCGGATCGCTACCAGACCGCCGCCGAGCTGGTCGGAGCACTGGACCGAACCCTCTAGAATCCGTCTCGTTACGCGCGAAGGTCACGCCGCTGATGCGCGCGCGTCGCGCGCGCTGTGATCACGCACGAGAACGCCACCCTATCTTCGGCTCCCGCGTTCGCCGACGCTGCATCCGCCATCCCCCGGGGAGCTGTATGGACGAGCACGATCTCACCGAGAAG
>JAEUJX010000603.1 GCA_016794545.1 Myxococcales bacterium | reverse complement strand
CTCCCCGACGGCACCGGCCGCGCGCTCGCGGTGCGCCCGATCCCCGACGGTCGGTCGATCGATCCGCGCACCGCCTCGCCGGCGCTCGCGATCGCGCTCGCGCCGCCCGCGCGTCCCGCGCCCTACCCGCTCCTCGTGTTGATCGGCGTGCTCGGCCTCGGGGCCGCGCTGGCCGCCGCGGGCGCGCTGATCGGCGGCAGGGCCGCGCGCATCGGCAGCGCCGCCGGGATCGCGGCGCTCGCGATCCCCTGCGCGCTGTGGGAGTCGTGGATCGCGGCGACGGCGATCGTGCTCGTCGGTCTCGCGCTCGCCCTCGCGCAGTCCGCGCGCCTCACCGATCGCTTCGCGACCGGCGTGCGAGGCCACCGGACGGCGCTCGCGTTCCTCGCGCCGGCCGCGGTGTCGATGCTCGTGCTGGTCGCCGCCCCGTTCGTGATCGGCCTCTTCCTCGGGTTCTACGACCATCACCACGGCCAGTGGTCGTTCGTGGGCCTCCATAACTTCGGCGAGATCCTGTCGGGCGGAGGCCGGCCGCTCGATGACCCGCTGAACTTCTGGTTCATCCTCGGTGTCACCGTCCTGTGGACGATCGCGAACGTCGCGCTTCACGTGACGATCGGTGTCGCGCTCGCGCTCGTGCTCTCGCGCTCGTGGCTCCGCGGCAAGGGCCTGTGGCGGATGCTGTTCATCCTGCCGTGGGCGGTCCCGAACTACATCACCGCGCTGATCTGGAAGGGCATGTTCACCGGCGAGTACGGCGCGATCAACTCGCTGCTCCACTGGTTCGGGCTCGACGGCGTGTCGTGGTTCTCCTCGTGGGCGACGTCGTTCTCTGCGAACGTCATCACGAACACGTGGCTCGGCTTCCCGTTCATGATGGTCGTCGCGCTCGGCGCACTCGAGTCGATCCCGAAGGAGCTCTACGAGGCCGCGTCCGTCGACGGCGCGAGCGCCTGGCAGCGGTTCCGCCACATCACGCTGCCGCACCTGCGCCCGGCCCTGGGTCCGGCGGTGGCGCTCGGCTCGATCTGGACGTTCAACATGTTCAACGTCATCTACCTGGTGTCCGCCGGCCAGCCCGGTGGCTCGACGAACATCCTCGTCACCGACGCGTACCGCTGGGCGTTCGAGCGCGGCGAGCGCTACGGGATGGCCGCCGCCTACGCGACGATCATCTTCCTCATCCTGCTGCTGTGGACCGTGTTCGGCGCGCGGCTCGTGCGGAGCAAGCGAGGCGACGAATCATGAACCGCGCCCCCCGTGCTCCGATGCGCGTGCTGGTCTACGTCGCGCTGATCCTCCTCACCGCGGTCGTGCTGTACCCGGTGATGCTGGTCTGCAAGAAGGCGTTCGAGCCCGGCACGCAGTTCGCGCTGTCGGCGTCGCCGGTGCCGAGCTCGTTCACGCTCGATCACTTCCGCGACCTGTTCGGCGCGCGCGCCGCGAACGGTGAGCTCCTGTTCCTGCGCACGGCGTTCAACTCGATCGTGGTGTCGCTGCTGACGACCGTCGTCGGCGTCTCGCTATCGTGCACCGCGGCCTACGCCCTCTCGCGGTTCCGGTTCCCGGGCCGCAAGACGGGGCTGACGATGTTCCTCGTCGTCCAGATGTTCCCGGCGACGCTGCTGCTCCTGCCGCTCTACGTCATCCTCAACAAGCTCGGCCTCCTCAACTCGATCGCGGGCCTCGTGCTCGTCTACTCGACCACCGCGATCCCGTTCTGCGTGTGGACGCTGAAGGGCTACTTCGACTCGCTGCCGCGCGAGCTCGAGGAGGCCGCGCGCATCGACGGCGCCTCGACGTGGATGATCTTCGTGAAGATCATCCTGCCGCTGTCCCGCCCCGCGATCGCGGTGACCGCGTTGTTCTCGTTCATGACGGCGTGGAACGAGTTCATCATGGCCTCGACGTTCATGACCGATCAGACCAAGTACACGCTGCCGGTCCTGATCCAGTCGAGCGTCACCGAGTTCTCCGCGAACTGGGGTCTGTTCGCCGCCGGCGCGGTCGTCACCAGCGTCCCGGTGATGGTCGCGTTCTACGTGCTGCAGAAGTATCTGGTCGGCGGTCTCACCGCCGGCGCCGTCAAGGGCTGACCCTCGGCGCGCTTGCCGCCTCGCTCCGGTCGGCGACGCTCGCTCGGCGAGCTCAGATATCGATCAGGCCGCCGGGCGGCTTCTTCTTCGGCTCGGTCTTGCCGGCCGGCGGCCTGGTGCCGCTCGGCTGCGCCGGGCGCTTGACCATGTCGATCTTCACGGCGAGGTCGCTGTCGACCTCGACCTTCTGCTCGGCCGTCTTGTAGCCGCTCGCCTTCACGACGATCTTCACTTCCTTCTTCGTCGCCTTCCCGAGATCGACCTCGTACGTCGAGCCCACGACCGCCTTGCCATCGACCGTGATCTTCGCGCCGGGGACGGCCGGGCTCACCTCGATCGTCAGCTTCGGCTTCTTCACCTCGGCGACCTTCACCGGCTCCGCCTTCGCGGGCGTCGCGGAACCACTGCCCGCGCCCACCTTCGCCGGCTCGGTCTTCGCCGGCTCGGTCTTCGCCGGCTCGGCCTTCGCGGCGCTGCCGCTCCCCGCGGCGGGCTCGGTCTTCGCCGGCGTCGCGCTGCCGCTCCCCGCTGCGGGCTCGGTCTTCGCCGGCGTCGCGCTGCCGCTCCCCGCGGCGGGCTCGGTCTTCGCCGGCTCGGTCTTGGCCGGCTCGGTCTTCGCCGGCTCGGTCTTCGCCGGCTCGGTCTTCGCCGGCTCGGTCTTCGCGACGGTCGTCGACGAATCGTCCTTCTTGTCGTCCGTGCTCGAGGACGACGAGCTCGACGAGGATGACGAGCTGTCCGCCTCCGCGTTGAGGCCGACGCCGAACAGCAGGCCGCAGAACGTCCCGACCGCGAGGCCCGCCGACACGATGATCGGCAGCATCTTGCCGCCGCCGCCGCTCTTCACCGGCTTGGGAGGAGGCACGGCGCCCTGGGGCGCGCCGCTCATCGGCGGCTGCATCGGTTGCTGCGGAAAGCCTGGGTTCGCCATGGAAGCTCCTGAACGTGCGGGCGCTTAAAAGGATCCGAGGACGCTGAGACCAGCGTTGGTACCTTGGACCCACGGAACGACGTCGACCTTGGAGATCTCGGGGGCGCGCGGATCGCGCCGGGGCGGGCCCTCGCCCTCGGTCGTCTTGCTCTTCGCGGGCTTGTACTTCTTGAAGTACCAGTAGGCCGTGAACCCACCCGCGGCCAGCGCCCCGACGAACAGGACGTCGGTCGTGAGGGCGAGCGTCTTGCCGTTGGACTTGGCGTCGTCGCGTTCGAAGTCCGTCGAGTCCTCGGCCACGAAGGTCGAGTGCTGGCCGACGGCCATGATGCCGGTGATGACCGCCGCGCCGAGGAACACCACGGTCGCGCCGCCGCCGATGTAGAGCGGGAGCTTCGATGGCTGCTTCGGGGGCGGGACGACCACGGGCTCCTCGGGCTCGGTCTTGATCGGCGTCACGACGATCTTGATCGGCTCGAGATCGATGCCGCGCTCGCTCTCGCTGCCGGCCTCGACCTTGATCTCGGAGTCCTTCGGCTGGAAGCCGTCGGCGGCGAACGAGAGCGTGTACGTGCCGGGCATGAAGATCAGCGGCTCGGCCAGCGGCGTCTTCGCGATCTCGGCGCCGTTCAGCGAGATCGTCGCGCCCTCGGCGTTCACGGTCAGCGTCACGAGGCCGACCTTCGTCGTCAGCTCGTCGAACTTCGCCTTCGCCTTCTTCACGATGTCGGGCTTGATGCCCGTCGCCGCCGCGACGGCGCGCATGTGGATCGCGGCGACATCGAGCTTGCCGAGCTTCTCGTTGATGAGTCCGACGTCGTAGCGCATCGGCAGCGCCGCGGCGTCCTCGGAGACCTCCATCGCCTTCGCGTAGGCGACGAGCGCCTGCTCCCACTGCGCCTTCGCGTCGTCGGGCTTGTTGCGCTTGTTCGCCTGGTCACCCTTCTTGTCGAGCTGCACGGCCGCCTGCTGCAGCTTCTTCGCGAGCTTCGGATCCTTCACCACCGCGGGCGGGGCGTCGTCGGGCGCCGGCGCGCTCGCGCTGCCACTGCCGGCGGCGCTTCCGCTGCCGGCGTTCTCCGGCTCCATCTCGATGTCACCGTCGCCGGGCTGCGCCATCGCGCGCGGCAGCACGAGCACGGCGACCAGCATGGCGATCGCGATCCGTCCCATGCGGGGAAGCATACTACGGTTCGTCGCGCCGTCCGGCCGCGCCGAGCTTCGCGATGAACTCGAGGCTGCGCAGCGGTTTGCCGACGAGGAGGCCGATCATCGCGAGCAGCGCGTCGCGCGCCGCGGTCCGGTCGGACGGAGTGAACCGCGGGTCGGTGTCGACGGAGCGCGCCGCGGCCGGCGTGGCGAGCGCGGCGACGGCCCGCAGGTACGCCAGCGCCGCCGGATCGAGCGGCCGGATCCCCGGCCCGCGGCTCCCCGCGGCACAGGAGCGGCAGATCGCACCACCCCGCGACGGGTCGAACACCACGCCGGCCTCGAGGTCGGCCCGCCCGCACGCCGCGCACGCATCGAGCGCCGGGCGGTGCCCGCCGAGGTCGAGCAGCGCGAGCTCGACCGCGCGCAGCGCGCCGGGCGACGGGCCCGCCTCGGCGAGGCTGTCCCACAGCGCGACGACCAGCGAGAGCACCTCCGGATCCGGCACCTCCGGAGGCACGAGCGTCGCCACCAGCTCCGCCGCGTAGCTCGCGTGGGCGACCGCGACGACGTCCGTCGCGAGCCGCGTCCACTCGCGCTCGATGTCCGTGCCATCGAGCGTCCACAGCTCGCCGCGCCCGCGCGCCAGCCGGTGCCGGCCGAGCACGAGCAGCTGCAACGCGCCGGCGAACCGGCGCTGCGATCGCCGCGCACCGCGCGCGACCGCCGACAGCCGGCCGTGCGACTCGGTGTAGAGCGTGACGATCAGATCCGACTCGCGCAGCGGCGCGGTCTTGAGGACGATCCCGAGCTCGCCCCGCGGATCAGGCGACGTCAATGAACGTCTGCGAGTTCTGGTCGAGCATCGTGACGCCGTCGCCCGTCGAGCTGGGCCGGCGCATCAGGTACGACAGCGTCAACGTCGCGGCGATCAGGAGGATGATCACGGCGAGCGTCAGCCCGCCCTGCCGCGCGGAGCGGTCCTCGCGATCGAGCAGGATCGGCGGGAGGAACGAGCGGCGCGCGGGCTCCTTGGCGGCGACGCGATCTTCGATCTCGCGCTCCGCGCTCTCGGGATCGGCATCGTCGATCACGATCGACGGCACGATCGCCTTGGGCGCCGTCGAGGTCAGCGTCGACGTCGGGCGGCGCCACGGCACGCTCGGCATCACGACGGGCATCTTCGGCGACCAGGTCTCGGTCGGCGAGACCTCGCTCGTCGTGGTCTCGTCCGTGATCGCGGCGACCGGCTCGCTCGCTTCGGGGGCGACGACCGCCGCCTCGATCGACGCGGCGCTCGGCTCGACGCTCGGCTCGACCACCACGGGCATCGGCGACGACGGCGTGCCCTCGGCCATCTGCTTGCCGCGCTTCTTGCCCTTGCCGCCGCGACGACCGCGCTTCTTCTTCGACGTCTCCTCGACGACGATCGACGCGGCCTCGACGACGATCGGCGCAGCCTCGACGACGACCGGCGCCTCGACGGCGACCGCGGTGGCGACGGCCTCGAGCTTGTCCTCGACGATCGGCGCAGCCGGCGCCTCGATCAGCGTGCCGGTCTCCGGCAGGAACGTCTCGACGACGGTCTCGGCCTTCGGGACATCGGTCAGCGCCGGGGTCGTGAACGACGCGGCGAGCTGCACGTCGGTGAGCACGCGCGGACCGCGCGTCGCGCTCGCAGGCGCGAGCTCGCTCATCGACTCGACCAGCGCGTTCGCGCGTGCGACCGCCGCGCTCGGCGCCGTCGGCTGTCCCGCGGCCTGCGAGTAGCGCTCGAGGGCCTCGCCCTCGTCGAGCCCGCAGCAGCGCGCGTAGCTGCGCACGAAGCCGCGGACGAACACCTCGGCCGGGAGGCCTTCGAGCTTGCCGGCCTCGAGACGCTCGAGGATGCGCGGCTGGATCTTCGTGATCTTCGCGACGTCGTCGAGCGACAGGCCCTTCGCGGCGCGGCCAGCGCGGAGCCACAGCGAGAGGCTCATCTTGGGATCGACGACCGTCCGCAGGTTCGTTGCGGTGGTGCGCTGCGTGCGATCGGCCATCACAGCTTCACTCCCTCGCACTCGATGTGCGCGCAGCTCTGTGGCGCCAGCTTGAGACATGCATCACGCGCACGACGCGCATCGTCGACGAGTCCTTGCTGCATCCGCGTCTTCATCAGGTAGAGGCTGGCTTCCTGCGATCCGCACGACGTGTCGTTCGACACCGTCTCGAACAGTTCCGCAGCTTTGTCCCACTCTTCGCGGGCGAAGTAAACCCGTCCGAGCCGATAATTGGCCACGCACATGTTGGGATCGAACTGACGAACCTGGCGCAGCTCTCGCGCCGCATCGACGTACTTCTGCTGGTGAAACAGCGCCCACGCGAGGTGCGACCTCGTGAGGCCCGGGCTGATCAAGCGAATCGGGTTCTCGAGCGCCTTCGTCAGCTGCACGACCGCCGTCGGATAGTCCGCGAGCAGCGTGGCGACGACGCCGCGGTTCGCCCACGCCTCGCCGTAATCCGGAGCGAGCTTCGTGGCCTTCGCGAAGTCCTTGTCGGCGGCGGCGAGGAACTTGTCGAGATCCTTGTGCGCCGCCTCCGCGTCCACGCCGGTCAGACAGCCCTCGACCTCGAGCGTCCGCTGCGTCTCGATCGCGCGCAGCATCGAGACGAGGCCGCGGATGTTGTACGCCTCGTCGTTGTTCGGGTTGAACGCGATCGAGCGATTGCACTCGGTCTCGGCGGCCTCGAGCTGGCGCTTCGCGAGGAAGTCCTTCGCGAGGTCGAGCCGTGTCTGGCTCTTCTTCTCGTTGTGCTCGGTGCGCGCGGGACAACCGGCCGCGGTCATCAACACGCCGATCGAAATCGCGAGCGATCTGAGCATGTTACCCCGCATGCGCGGAACCTACCTCGCACGCGAAAGTTCCGTCAACACGAAGGCCGATCCCGGATCGCGTTACAACTGCCGTCCATGAGCGAGCTGCCAGGTCCGATCCGGCCGACGTCGACGCAGACGATCGGCGGTCTCTATGCCGAGACCTTCCTGCCGACGGGGACACCGAAGGGCGTCGTCGTGGTCACGCACGGCTACGCCGAGCACTGCGGCCGCTACCACGAGGTGTGTCACGTGATCGTCAACGCGGGCTGGGCCGCGCTGACCTACGACTGCCGCGGTCACGGCAAATCGCCCGGGCCCCGCGGCTTCATCGATCGGTTCGACACGTACGCGACGGACCTGCACGCGATGATCGCAGCGGCGAAGAAGCTCGTCCCCGAGACCGCGCCGGTCGTGCTGCTCGGACACTCGCACGGCTCGCTGATCACGCTGTACGCGCTCGCGAGCGACAACCCGCCCAAGGTGAGGTCTGCGATCGTCGCCTCGCCCTATCTCGGCATCAAGCTGGCGGTCCCGGCGTGGAAGAAGCTGCTCGCACGTGTCGCGAGCCGCGTCGCGCCCAGGCTCAACCAGCCGAACGGCATCAAGGCCGAGCACCTCACCGACGACCTCGCGAAGCGCGCCGAGCACGACGCCGATCCGCTGAACTTCGCGACGGCGAGCGCGCGCTGGTTCGTCGAGTCGAGTGACGCGCAGGACTTCGTCCTCGCGCACGCGGATCGGATCACCGTGCCCACCACGTGGCTCGTCGGAGCGAACGACCCCCTCGCGAACCCCGCGCAGTCGCGCACGGTGGCGAACAAGGTCAAGGGTGCGACGTATCACGACCTCGTCGGCATGAAGCACGAGGTGTTCAACGAGGTGGAGCGCGGCAAGGTGTTCGCCGAGCTCGCGCGCGCGCTCGCAACCGCTTGATCTCCCCCGGTACCTCAGGCGGCGATTGGCGCGATCAGACGGGAGCCGTATACTCGAAGAGGTCGTGGCGGGTGGTTGGTGGCGTGTTCCTTGACGATCGATGACCGCCGGCAGCGAAACGGACGGTGCTCGTCCAGACGCTGCGGAGTCTCCACGTACTGCCTCGCACGCTCGGCAAACCCATGAAGCTCTTCGCCTGCATGTGCAACCAGCCCCAGCGGCTCCCCGCCGCGCTGGCACCCGTGCGCGCTGCGCTCGTCGCCGCTCCGCCCGTCAGCCGGTGGGGCCTCGGGTACATCCACGGCGGCGACGTGCTGCTCGTCCGCACGCCGCGCGCGAGCGACGAGGCGGTCGACCTCGCCGGACCGCTCGTGGCCGGCGAGCTCAAGACCGACTGCGCGATCGCGCAGGCCGTCCGCGACGACGGCTTCTCCGGCACCGACAACACGCCGCCGTTCCGGTTCCGGCGCTGGATGTACGCGCAGTCGTCCATGCCGGCGCTCGATGGCTCGGGCCTCCGCCTCGTCGAGCACATCCCCGAGTACCTGCGGCGCAACCTGAAGGGCCGCACGCCGGCCGAGCTGATCTTCCACGTGGTCCTCGCGATGCTGCACGACGAGGGCAACATCGACGATCCCAACCTCCCGCCGGCGGCGCAGCGCCGTGCGCTGTCGGCCACGCTGAAGCTGGTGAAGGCCGAGCTCGAGCGCGCGGGCAAGAGCGACATCCAGCTCGGCAACGTGATGCTGACCAACGGCCGCTCGATGGTGCTGGCGCACCTCGACGAGCCGCTCAAGCTCCGCCGCCTCACGGTCACCGGCGAGCGCGGCGAGCGCGACGACTCGTTCCGCGGGTTCGTCATGCTCTCGGGCGGCGATGGCGATGCGAAGGACGGTTTCGAGGACGTGCCGCCGCACAGCGCGGTGATGATCAGCCGGGAGCTCCAGGTCAGCTTCGCCGACCTCGCTCCCTGACGTCCCTCAGTGCGCTAGCTCGTACGCCTTCACGCGCGAGACCTTCTTCGCCTTCGCGGCGGGCTCCGCGCGGAAGCTGTCCGCGGCCTCGGTCGCGGCCGCCTCGATGCGAGCCCTGGCCGCCGGCGCGACGAAGCCGTTGCCGTTCATCTGATCGATGCGCTCCTGGAGCACCTGCTTCGCCGCGTCGTAGCCCTGCGTCTCGTAGACCGTGGTCGCGCGCTCCAGGGCCTCGGAGGCCAGCGCCTCCTCGACGGCCTGCATCGCCGCACGGTCGACGGTGGCCGTGACCTCGCCGCTGGCGTCGGTGACCTCGGCGCGGGCCTCGGCGGTCGAGCGCCGCGCCGCGCCGTCGGACACCTCGCGCCAGGCAAGCTGGACGGTCGCCTGCGCGAGCGCCGGGCTCGCCTGGGTCACGCGGAGGACGACCTTGCGTGTCTCGCCCGCGCGCAGGTCCGGGATCGAGACGATCGACCAGTCGCCCTGCTGCACCATCGGATAGCCGATGGCCGAGACGATGCGAACGCCGGGGCCGCCATCGACCAGGAGGCGGACGTCGGCGGCGATCGTCTCGGTGAGGCCGCCGAGCTCGCGCGAGAACATCTGCGCGAGCCGTGCGGTGTCCTCGACGAAGTAGTACCGGCCACGCCCGACCTCGGCGATGCGCTGCATCGTGACCTCGTCGAAGTCGAGGCCGACGCCGAGCGCGGTGATCGAGACGCCTCGCGCCGCGGTGGTCTGTGCGAGCTGCGCGAGCTCGGTGCGGTCCCAGATGCCCTCGTTCGCCTGGCCATCGGAGATCAGCACGATGCGCTGGAGGCCACCCGTCACCGGCGAGCGCGCGAGCTCCGCCGCACCGCGCGTGAGGCCGCACGAGATGCAGGTGCCGCCGTCGTCGTAGATCCGGTTGATCGCGGCGCGCGCGGCGGACTTCGCCTCGGGCGTCGCGCGCGTCATCGGCGCGACGACCTCGTCGCCCGACGAGTAGGAGATGACCGTGAACGCGTCGTCGGGAGACAGCTCTCCGATCAGCCGAGCGGCGGCGGACTTCGCGTGCTCCATCGGCGCTCCGCTCATCGAGCCGGAGCGATCGATGACGACCGCGACCGACAGCGGCGGGCGGACCTGCGCGGCGCCGGCCGGCGTGGTGATCGAGACGGCGACGAACTGCTCCGTCTGCGACGACAGGATCTTCTCCGACGGGAACTTCGCGGTCAGCGAGATGCCGCCGTCGCTCGAGGCGATCGGCTCGGCGATGCCCGATCCGCGGCTCTGCGTCAGGAGGAGTGCCGCGACCACGGTGGCTCCCGCGGCTCCCAGAACGAACGACGTACGCGCGCGATGTGCCTGGCTCGGGGTCATCGATACGTAGGACGTCCGAGGTTGAAGTTCGGTCCCTAAAAAGCTGAAGCCGGTTAGAGATGAAACGTGAGTCAGCTTTGGATCCTGAATAAAATCGGGTAGCTACCCCATCCGAGATCGGCATGTAACGGTCGAGAATCTATTCAGTAATCGCCTGCTACAAATCGACTCTTGACGGACTGCGTCATGAGAATTATTAAGGCGCCATGACGAACGCTCAAGAACGCAAGGCTCAGGAGCGCCAGGCTCGCCGTCGGCGCATCCAGGAGGCAGCTCGCACCGTGTTCGCTGAACGCGGCTATGCCGGTGCCTCCATCGAGCTCATCGCTCGTGCAGCCCAGCTGTCCGTCGGCGCCATCTACCTCTATTTCCGCTCGAAGGAGGACCTCTACGTCTCCCTCGTCGAGGACACCCTCACGGTGTTCGACGTCGAGATGGGCCAGGTCCGCGAGACCGTCGAGGTCGGAAAGCGCCTGCGCCAGACGTGGCAGCTCCTCGTGACGTGGGCGGAGAAGGACGCCGAGGGTCCCCGGATCCTCCGCCTCCTCGCGCAGCCGGCGGTTCGCCCGCAGCTGTCCGATGAGGTGGTCGCTGCGGTCCAGGCCGGCATCGGCCGGATCCAGGACCACATCGGCGCGTGCGTCGCGGATGGCATCCACGCCGGCATCTACCGCCAGGTCAACGCGCGCGAGATCGCGGACCTCGCGTGGTCGGCGCTGCTCGGCAGCCTCGACGCCGCCGAGATGCACGTGAACCTCGGTCTCACCAGCGAGCCCCTCGCGATCCGTACGGATCGCGCGCTCGGCCTGATCGAGACCGCGCTCGCGCCGCAGACCGGCGCGACGCTCCGCGCCGTCGCGTAGCGCGCACGCGGTCCGGACGGGCGCGTAAGCGCTCTCACTGCATGTTCGGTAGTCACGATCGCGAACCGGCTCACCACGGTTCGCGACGGCCCGGGCTCTGGCCCGAAGCAGACGAACGAACCGCGGTCACTTCGGACGCCTCCTAGAACCGTCGAGCGAACCGCAGACCGCCGACGATGTAGCGGCTCTCGTAGCGCCCCGCGTTGCCCGGCGACGTCGTCGTCGGTGCGCGCAGGGGCGCCAGCGGGACCACCGCCGCAGCGGTCGCCGGCACGGCGACGTCCGCGAGCAGCGCGACGCCGACGGCGCCGCCGATCTGCCAGCCGTACGCCTCGTAGCCGCCGCCGGCGCCGAGGACGTGCTTGCCCGCGTCGATCGCCGTCGAGATCGCGACCTGATCGCTCGGCACCGCCGCGGTCTCGTAGGCGTAGCCCGCGCCCAGCATCACGCCGTCGCCGTGCCACTCGACGGCGATCGACGGCGCGAACGAGGTGTCGTAGCTGCGCGGCTCCTGCATCTCACCGAGCGGGAATGGCCCACCGGCGATGTCCTCGAGCTGCACGCCGTCGGGTGCGATCGTCACCGCGCCGACGGCGGACCACAGCTCGACGGAGAGCGCTGCCTCGACGCGCAGGTCCGCGCGCGGCCGCAGCTCGACACCGGCGCGCACGATCGGCGGGCGGGCGTACTCGTAGGCGACTCGATCGCCGGTCACCCGTGCGGACGCGAACTGCATCGCCGTCGGCAGCTGCACGGTCAGCGTGCCCTGCCCCGCCACGCGCACCGGGCTCTGCACGAGCGCCCCCAGCGTCACGTACGGCGTCACGTCGAGCTGCACGCCGAGCGAGCCTGCCGGCGCCAGGTAGTCGGTCTGCGCGATGTCGAGCCGCATCGCGAGCGAGGCATCGGTCGCGTCGCATGGATCGCCGGTGCACGCGAGCGTCGTGAGCGAGCGGCGGGTCCGCGTGACGTGGTTCTGGATCGTGGCGCCGACGCGCAGCCGGTCGGAGACCGCGTAGCCAACGCCGGCGGTCACGACGAACGTCAGCGTCCCGGTGGTGTCGTCGGTCGCGTAGCGATGGACCGTGTCGTACGGCGCCGTCAGCCCACCGGCGAGCACCAGCCGATCACCGAGCCCGAGCGCGCCGGCGAGCCCCGGGATGCCGTGGCCCGGTTGAAGATTCGACGAGGCCGTACCGTCCAACGCGACGACATCGACCGTCTGGTACACGTACGCCGCATCGAACAGCAAGGCGCGCTTGCCCGCACGCCCCGCCCGCAGCCGCGCGAGCCCGGCGGGGTTCGTCCACAGGCTGTCGGCATCCTCCGCGCCAGCGACGAGCGCGCCGGCGCGCTCGAGCGACCGCACGCCCTGGACGGGCAGGAGCGGTCCGCCGGCGCGCGCGACCGAGGCTCCGAGGCAGAGCACGGCGACCATCGCGTTGCGGATCACGGAGCCGAGCATACCGCTGGCTGCTACCCTACCCTGGTGCGGGCCTGCACGGCATGCGCGACGAAGACCGACGAGTCGGGACACTACTGTCCCGACTGCGGAGGCGTGCTCGCGCAGCTCGCCCCGATCGATCCCGCCGCGGCCACCGCGGTGCTCGACGAAGCGCCCGGACGGATCGACGACTCGGCGGCCGAGACGGCGCGCCGGTCGCTCGTCGGCAAGACCATCGATGGATTCCGGTTCGACGCCATCCTCGGCGGTGGCTCGTTCGGCACGGTCTACCGCGGGCATCAGCTCGGCCTCGACCGCCCGGTCGCGATCAAGGTCCCGACCTACGAGATCGCCGCGGATCCGGTGATGGCCAAGCGGTTCGCGCGCGAGGCGAGGTCCGCCGCGCGGATCAACCACCCCGGTGTCGTCGCGATCTACGGCGTCGGCGAGCTCGCCGACGGCCGCCCGTACCTCGCGATGCAGCTGATCGACGGAGAGCCGCTCGATCGCATCCTCGAGGCAGGCCCCGTCCCGCCGGTCCGCGCGCTGAAGATCGCGCGGCTCGTCGCGAGCGCCCTGTCGGAGACGCACGCCGCCGACGTCGTGCACCGCGACCTCAAGCCCACGAACATCGTGTGGCGCCGCGACCGCAACGGAGACGACCGGATCACGCTCGTCGATTTCGGCATCGCGGTGTGCAAGCCCGGCAACGCGGACGCGACGCGGCTCACCACGAACGGCGTGCTCGGCACGCCGCACTACATGTCCCCCGAGCAGGCGCACGGCGAGACCGTCGATCACCGCGCCGACCTCTACGCGCTCGGCTGCATCCTGTTCGAGCTCCTCACCAACGGCACCCCGTTCGACGGCTCCGGCTTCGAGGTGCTCCTCGCGCACCTCGGCCGCCCGGTCCCCGCACCGAGCGAGCGCAACCCCGACGTCCCGGAGGTCGTCGATCGGCTCGTCATGCAGCTGATGGCGAAGAAGCCCGACGATCGGCCGCGCAGCGCGGACGAGGTCGTCGAGCTGATCGACGACGCGCTCGCGAAGCTCGCCGGCGCGCGTGGCGCCGACGCGACGATCCGGGCCCCCCGCGCGAAGCGGGCCAGCGGCGCGCCGACCGTGCACGACAAGCCGGTGACCGCGCGGGGCGGCACGCGCTGGCTCGCGCTCGGCGCCGTGGCGGTGCTCGCGCTCGGCGCGGCCGGCGTCGCGGCCGTCAAGCTGTCGCGCGGCTCGAGCGTCGCGGTCGCCGATGCATCGTCAGGCGGCGCCGCCGATGACGACCTCGATCCGCAGGATGGCGCCGCGCCGAGCGTGTTCACGGGCCGCCGCCAGGTCGTCGTCGACGACGGCGAGAACGCGTCGCGCGTCACGCTCTACGACCCGATCGTCGCCGGCACGCGCACGCGCACGCAGCTCGAGATCTGGAACGCGATCGGCGCGCCGCTCGACGCGCCCCAGGTCGTCGTGACGATCACCGATCCGAGCGGCGCCGCCACCGGGCTCACGGCCACGGCGTCGAAGAAGACCAAGGGCCGCTACGCGTTCCGGCACGTGTTCCCGACGCCGGGGCACTACGTGCTCCGGGTGTTCCCGCCCGAGGTCGCGTCGGTGTTCCTGATCGACCTCGACGTGATCGCGCGCTAGCGCCCGCCGGGCCGCGCACCGCCACGGGCACGCACTCGCGCGCGGCCTACTCCTCTTCCTTGGCGCCGCCCTGCGCCTCTTCCTCGGAGAAGTTCACCTTGCCGTTGTACCGCTCGCCCTCGCCGAGGATCCGGAGCCGGCCCGAGGCCAGGACGCGGCCACGGTTCTCCATCGTCATGAGGAGGTTCTTGTTCACGCCGATCGTCTTCTTCTCGAGCATGATGCTCGTGATGAGCGAGGTCTGGCCGCGCGTATCGGTGTACTGCTCGACCGTGGCGAGCAGCTGCTGGGGACCCTTGCCGACCTCGTAGATCTTCACGACGTACTCGACATCGTTGAGCGGCGCCTTGAGGAACCCGGCGACCTGGATCTTCCAGGTGCCCGTCGCCTTGTCTTCGCGGAAGTCGGTCTTGCTCTGGGCGCGGATCTTCGCGTTGAACGCCGCGAGGCTCGGGGCCTGCGTGGGGAACCGCTTCTCGGACAGCATGATCTTGCCGGCGAACGCCGGGTTCGGCTTGTCCTTGACGATCTTGCGTTCGGCGCTCGCCGTGGTGACGAGCGCGAGGACCGCGATGACGATGGTCGAGAGGACGGCCGAGACAGAATTCGAGGCGCGCATCGGACACCGATGCTAACCGACGACGCAGCTCCGATCGAGCCTCATTGCAGCAGTGCACGGATCGCGTCGAGGCCTGCACGATCCGGTGCGTCACGTCCGTCGATCCGTGCCGCGATCTCGACGGCGCGGCGTGCAAGCGCGCGATAAATTTCGACAAGCTCCGGCTTGCCGCGCAGCGCCTCCAGATGTCTCTGAATGGTTGGCGCGTCACCACGTCGAACAGGGCCGGTCAACCCGCCGGTGGTCCCGTGTGCGGAAACGTTACGCAGCGCGCCCTCCGCGAGCGGGACGAGTGCGCGCGCCGCGTCGTCGGTCGAGACGCCGCTCGCCGCGAGCACGGCAGCCGCCGCGTCGAGCGCGGCGACCACGTAGTTCGACGCGAGCGCCGCGGCAGCGTGGTAGCTCGCCATCTGCGCGCTGTCGAGCGCGAGCACGACGCCGCCGAGCGCGTCGACCAGGCGCGCCGCGGTCTGCTTGCCGAGCTCGTCCCCCTCCACGCCGAACACGGTGCCCTTCAGCGTGCGCATCGCGAGCTTCGCGTCCGCGATCGCCGACAGCGGGTGCATGGTGCCGACGCCCGCGACCGAGCCGCGCACGCCGTCCAGCACCTCGCCCGCGCTCGTCGCGCCAGCGCAGTGGATCAGCACGTGCTTCGTGTTGACGAGCCCGGTGCCGACCAGCATCTGCGCCACCTCGCCGATCACCGCGTCGCGGACCGCGAGGACGACGACGCGGCACTCGAGCAGGACGTCCGGCGGCGCCGAGGAGAACGCGGCGACACCCGCGATCGAGCCCGCCGCGCGGGCGGCCGCCGGCTTGCGCGCCCACAGGCCCAGGACCGGAACGCCCGACAGGCGCAGCGCGCCGGCGAGCGCGGTTGCGACCGGGCCCGCACCGACGACGAACGTGGTGGGATTGGGAGTCTTCATCGGTACAGCTGCCGACGCTCGATATACTCCATCACCGAGCGCGGCAACAGGTCCGGAAGCTGGCGCCTCGCCTTCAGCGCCTCGCGGATGCGGGTCGACGACACGTCGGGCATCGGCAGCCCGCGCTGGTACGCGGGAGGCGTCGGATGGCCGGGGCGCTCGAGGACGATCAGCGGTGCGCGGGCGACGACATCGTCCCAGCGGTACCACTTGTCGGTCTCTCCGAGGATGTCGCTGCCGACCACCCACCGCGGCTCGATCCCGGGATGGGCCCGCGCGAGCAGCTCGAGCAGATCGAACGTTCGCGAGCCCTGGAAGCCCGGCTCGCGCGCCAGCGCCTCCTCGGCGCGGGACACCTTGGCGCGCGGCCCGAGCGCGTCGGCGACGAGCTGGCACATCGCGACCCGGTCCTCGTACGGCGCGAGTCCTTGCTTCTCGTCGAACACGTGCTGGTACACGGGCAAGAGCCACAGCTCGTCGACCGGCTGCGTCTCGAGCACGTACAGCGCCGCGAGCTCGTGAGCGACATGCGGCGGGTTGAAGCTGCCCCCGAACAGCGCGACCCGCGTCATTCGTAGAGTGTATACGCCGCGCGTTCCTCGGCGAACGCGCCCTCGTCGCGCGGCCAGCGCGCCGCGAGATCGTCGAGGCTCGCGCCGGCCTCGATGCCCTCGCGCAGCGACGGCCCGCCGGCGAGCAGGTCGATCGCCGGCTTGTCCTCGACGAACTCGTAGGCCTTCGAGCGCCACTTGAACGACGCCGGGCTCTGGTCGTAGCAGGCCTTGAGGAACGCGACGCCGGTGCGGTACGGCCGGAACGTCTCGGCGTTCGTCACGTGCAGCTGCACCCCGTTGCACGCCTGCTTCGCGTGCTTCTGGAACTGCGGGAGAAAGCCCGCCGGCCGGAACACCACGCCGGGCAGCTCGAACGCGGCGAGCGCCGCCGCGAGCTTGTGGCCGTCGAGGTACGGCGCGCCGGCGAGCTCGAACGGCCGCGTCGTGCCGCGCCCCTCCGAGAGCTCGGTGCCCTCGACCAGGCACATCCCGGGATAGACCAGGGCCGTGTCGGTGGTCGGCATGTTCGGCGAGGGCATCACCCACGGCAGGCCGGTGTGATCGAAGCGCATGTCCCGGCTCCACCCGCGCATCGAGATCACGAACAGCTCGACATCGAGCTTCTCGACGTCGTGTCGCCACCGCGCGATCTCGCCCGCGGTCAGGCCGTGGCGGTTCGGGCACGACACGAGACCGACGAACGACTCGTAGCCGGCCTGGATCGCCCCGCCCTCGACGTGCACGCCGCCGAGCGGGTTCGGCCGGTCGAGCACGCAGAACGCCTTGCCGGCCTTCGCGCATGCGCGCATCGCCAGCACCATCGTCCACACGAACGTGTAGTAGCGGCTGCCGATGTCCTGGACGTCGAAGACGAGGACGTCGACGTCCTCGAGCATCGCCGGCGTCGGCGTCAGCGACGCGAGCGTGGTGCCGTAGAGCGAGTGCACCGGCAGACCGCTGCGCGCGTCGTGCGAGCTCTCGACGTCGATCATGTCCTGCGCGTCGCCGCGCACGCCGTGCTCGGGCCCGAACAGCGCGGTGATCTTCAGATCGCTCCGGGCGGTCAGCAGATCGATCGCGTGGCGCAGCTGCGTGTCGACCGCCGTCGGGTTGACGAGCAGGCCGAGCCGGCGCCCGGAGAGCAGCGAGGCGCCATCGGTCGCGAGGCGCGCGAGCCCGGTCTGGATGGTCATGGCCTCGTCCTCTCGATCACGCGAAGATCGGGACGGGCTTCAAGGTGACCTTGCCGTCCTTGGTGACGACGCGGAACCGCACGGCACGGCAGTTGTACTGGGCCTTCAGCTTGCCCTCGTTGACCTTGAGCTTGGCGATGAAGCTCTCGAACGACACCTCGTCGGGGGTGCCGCTCGCCTTCCGCGCGGCGACGTACTCCGTGTAGACGCGCTTGTAGTAGTCGGGCTCCGACTCCTGCGCGAGCGCGGCGATGTCCGGATCGACCGCGGGCTTGTCCTCGGCCTCCTCGAAGTCGACGCGGCCGGCGACGACCGGGTTGCCCTCGTCGTCGAACTCCTCCTCGCCGGGCTCGGGCCGGCCGAGCAGGCGCGCGAGCATGACGTTGAGGCCGTTCGACAGACCGTCGAGCTCCGCGCCGACCGGGCGGAACGTGCGATCGAGGTTGCCGGAGATGATGTCGGCGACGCCGAGCTCGACCTGGTCGATCTGCGCGATCAGGCGGCGGTGCGAGAGGTAGAGCCCGAGCATTGCGATCGCCAGGGCACCGCCACCGACGAGCAGGATGAACAGCTTGACGTTGCCGCCCGCCGCGAGCGGCGTCACCTGCGCGAGCAGCACGGCGCCGGCGGTGTTCGCCGGGTAGTCCTTCGGCAGCTCCTTGGTCGCCGAGCGTGGCATCTGCTCGACGGTCGCGACGTAGCTGTCGCCCCCCAGCTCGATCCACTTCTTCTCGCCGGCGCCGAGCGCGCCGGCGGCGAGGAGGTCCTGGAGCTCCTTCGCCCGCGCCGTGTCCTCGCCGGAGCCCTTCGTGAAGCTCGTCGCGGTGACGCGCTTGCCGCTCGTGTACGCGATGTCCGCACCGAGCGCGAGCTTGTCGAGCTGCGACTCCTTCGCGGTCTGCGCGTACGCGACGACGATCGCGCCGATGATCGAGACGCCGTCGGGATCTTTCGGATTGACCGGAGCGTCGGGATCGATGATCGGCGCCACGCCGATCCGCATCAGGCCCTTCTCGCCGCCCTGGTCCCAGTACTCGCTGATGATCACCTTGCGGCCGAGCACCACGCCGAGCGCGGGGATGATCGACTCGCCCTTGTCGTTCTTCCATTGCTTCGCGACGACGCCCTGCACCTCGTTCATCGCCAGCAGGTTCCCGTTCGCGTGAACGAGCCCGATGATGTCGGGCTTGGTCCCTTCGCTCTTCGCGAGGAAGCGCTGGAACCCGATGCGCGCCTGGTTCTGGCGCTCGCTCTCGCTGTCGGTCTTGATCGCGGTGACGAACTCGGGCGTCGCGGCGAGCCGCTCGGCCTTGTTCGCGACATCGATGCCGCCGAGCTGGCTGAGCTTGCCGATGAGGCCGTGAGCGCTGTTGAGCCTGTCGCTGGCCTCGGCCTTCGCGGCCTGATCGAAGCTGGCGGACGTGACGAAGTAGGCGATCGCCGTGAGGGCGGCGATCACCACGGCTACGACCGCGGCGATGACGGTGCGGGACATTCTCCCTCCGTCGGCGATAATGCGTGTGTTCGCGCGGGGTTGTCAATTCAGCGCGGGGCTTTCCCACCGCTGGCTTGCGCGTCCTTGAACTCGCTCATCACCGCGCAGATCTCGTCGGCCTTCGCGTCGATCGGGGCGGAGTAGCACAGCCCGTTCGCGACGGCCGTGACCATCCCCCGGCCGAGCCGCTCGGGATCCGCGATCACGCTCAGGCGCAGCGCCCCGGCATCGGTGAACCGGGCCGCGCCGAGGACGTGCACGCAGTCCTCGGCGACCTCCTTGGTATACGTGCGCACGTCGCAGAACAGCTCGGCGGGGACGGCGATGATCTGCGCGACCTTCGGATCCTCGAGCGCGAGCTGCTTCGTCGAGGCGTACGCCTTCGCCGCCGCGAGCGTCTTCGCGTAGCTCGCCTTGATCTCCTCCGGCGTCACCTTGCCCACGGTCTCCACGACCATCCCGCCCTCGGAGAGACCGGCGACCATCGTGACGCCCTGAAGGTCGGTGATCTGCGACTTCCAGCCGGCCGGCTCGCCGCTCCCCCTCCCCTTCATGATGACGATCGTCGCGGCCGCGCCGCCCGCGACCACCAGCCCGCCGAGCAGGATCCACAGCATGCCGCGGCCCTTCTTCGGGATCGGACCGGTCTCGCCGGGCTCGAGCTGATCGGCGAGGCTGCCGGCGGTGGCGGTCGCGATCCGCGGCGCCGACGCAGCCGTCACGGGCGTCTCCTTCTTGGTCGGCCGGACCTCGCCGAGGATGTCGCGGTTGAGCTTCTGGGTCTCGACCAGCCCGACGTCCTCCTGGCGCAGCGCGGCCTCGAGCACCTTGCGCATCTCGCGCGCGTCGGCGAACCGATCATCGGGCTTCTTCGCGAGGCTCTTCAGCACCGCGCCCTCGACGATCTCGGGCACCTCGATGCCCAGCTCCGACATCGGCTTGGGGCGCTCCGAGAGGTGCTTCGTCATGATCTCGAAGTGCGTCGAGCCATCGAACGGCGTGTCGCCGGTGAGCGCCTCGTAGAGCGTGGCGCCGAGCGAGTAGAGGTCGGTCCGGAGGTCGACCTCCTGTCCGCGGACCTGTTCGGGCGACATGTAGCGCACCGTGCCCATCGTCTGGCCGGTCGCGGTCAGCTTGGTCGACGTGGTCATCTTCGCGATGCCGAAGTCCATCACCGTCGCCATCGCGTCGTGCGCGCGCACCAGCACGTTCGACGGCTTCATGTCGCGATGGATGACACCCCGGCCGTGCGCGTACTCGAGCGCGCGCAGCACGTCGCACGCGATCTTCACCGCGGCCTTCCACTCCTGCCGCTTGTTCTCGAGGATGATGCGCTCCCAGGTGCGGCCCTGGACGTACTGCATCGCGAGCACGAAGTAGCCGTTCTCCTGCCCGAAGTTGTAGAGGTGCACGATGTTCGGGTGGTCGAGCGCGGCGAGCGCCTTCGCCTCCTCGAGGAACCGCGACTTGACCTGACTGTGCGCGGCGAGCTCCGGCGGGAGGATCTTCAGCGCGACCTCCTGGTCCGTCATCTTGTGCTTGCCCTTGAACACCACGCTCATGCCGCCCTGCCCCAGCACGTCCACGAGCTCGTACTGGCCGAGCACGACCTGGCCGACCATGCGGTGCGCGCCGGTCGCGCCGATCGGTTGCCCGCAGTTCTGGCAGCGCACGTCGATGTCGAGGACCTCGTGGTCGCACTTGGGACACTGCGGCATCAGCCACGCTCCCAGCCGGGGACGCGATCGAGCAGCCGCCCGAGCTCGTCGACCAGGATCGCCGGATACTCGACCGGCGTGTAGTGCGTGCCGCCCTCGATCACGACCATCCGCGAGCCCGCGATCGCGCGGTGCATGCGCTCGGCGGTCGCGGGCGGCGTCATGAGGTCGCGATCGCCGGTGACGATCGTCGTCGGGACAGCGACCGTCGCGAGCACCTCCTCCGCATCGTGCTCGTCGAGCCGGCTCAGGAGGTCACTGTAGATCACCCAGTCGATCTGCTGGAACCCGGCGGCGACCGCGCGGAAGATCTCGAGGTCGATGGTCTGGCTGACCAGGCCGACGCGCTTCATGGCAGCGATCAGGGCGTCGCTCCCCGCGATCCGCTTGGTCGCGAACCCGGCGAGCGCCGCCTGCGCGCGCACCAGCCGGAGCAGCATCGGGATGGTGCGGCCGACGAGCCGGCTGCCCATCACCGTCCGAAACGCGCGGCCGTACGTGCCATTGACGAGGAACAGCCCGGCGACGCGGTCTGGATGACGCCGCACGGTCTCGAACGCGACCTGCACGCCCATCGACCAGCCGGCGATCACGGCGCGGTCGACGCGCTCCGCGTCGAGGATCTCGACCAGGTCTCCGACCTGGTGCGCGACCGTGTTCGCCGTCGCCTCGGCGGGCGCGGCGCTGGTGTACAGGCCACGGTAGTCCCAGCAGATCGTCCGGTACTCGCCGAGGGCGTCGTAGAGGTACTTGAACGCGAGGAACGTGCCCCCGAGCCCGTTCGCGAGCACCACGCACGGGGCGTCGGCCGGCCCGCGCACCTGGTAGCCGATCCGCGTGCCGTCGCGCGCCATGAGGTGGCGCTGCTCGATCCCCGGGACCATGCCGCAGAAGATCGTAGCCGAAAACGAATCCGGCCGCGCGAGGCGGCCGGGAATCGTGAGCCAAAGTGGGGGTAACGGGCGTCCTAGAAGTAGAGGATCGCCGAAAGCCGTGCGCGCGTGTAGTTCTCGTTGTCGTCGTCCGCCGTCGGCGACGGTGGCGCGATCGTGCGCTTGATCGTCCCATCCGCGGACGGCATCGCCGGCTCGTCGGCGGACATCGTGTCGCGGCTGCCCGCGCGGACGTCCGCGGTGATGTGGAAGTGCGGGGTGACCGCGTAGCGCACGCCCACGCCGAGCTCGGCGAAGTTCTGCGTGGTCGTGTACTCGCCGGCGACGTCCGCCTGCTGCACGCCGAGGCCCGCGAGCAGGTACGGCGCGAACCGATTGCGCGCTCCGATCTCCCAGATCAGCGAGCCACCGAGGCGGCGGTCGACGCGGAGGTCGTTCGTGTAGCTCGTCTTGCCGAGCTCGCCCTCGACGAGCAGGCCGCCGTTGCCGAGGCGCACGCGGCCGAGCAGGCCGATGTCGCTCGAGTCATCCTGGTCCTGCACGCTCACGCCGCCGGCGAACAGGCCGATGCCGAGCTTGGGCAGCTCGGGGCGCGGATCGGCGACGACCGCGACGACACCGGGCGCGGCGGCCGGAGCCGGCGCGACCGGGTAGTACGTCGTCTCGCCGTAGTAGGACGGGACGTACGTCGGGTAGTAGTAGTACGGGCGGTAGTACCGGTACCGCGGGTAGGTGCCGACCCAGACCGAGCCGCCGACAGACCAGGTCCGCGGGCGCCACGTCGCGCGCGGCGGCGACGACCAGCGGACGCCGGCGTGAACGCGACCACTGAAGCGCGCACCGCCGCCACCACCGAACCACACGCGACCACGCCCGGCCTCGGCCTCGGTGGGTCCACTCGGCCCGATCAGCGAAGCGAGTCCAACAGCACCGACGAGGAGAAGTTTCAGGTTCACTGGGTGGTCCCTCTTTGTTTGCTCTACGGACGCGCGAGCGCGTCGCTCGGGTTAGTGTGCACCCGACGGGCCAGGTGAGAAAGCTCCGTCACCCTCCGTAAACGTCCGGAGTTCTCGCCGCTTACGGAGGTAACGAGATCGCCCACCGTCGAGGGGTGTGAAAGGCCGGTCACTACCGACGGAGAATGTGGTGACGCCGCGACATCTCCCGAGGCTTCGCAACTGCGCCAATCCACGGGCATCCTTGACACTAAGGAGGTCGGGTCCCTAAAGTCTCGGCTGCCGAACGGAGGTCTTCCTTTGAGCGACTCGAAGCAGAAGGGTAATCGCGACATCAGCGATCTGAAGGCACGCCTGGGCCTGAAGAAGGGTGCACAAGCGCCCACCACGGGTCAGACGGCGCGCGCCAACGGAGCTGCTGGTGCCGGGGTGGTGCCCCCGCCCGGCATGAATTTGCCACCTCCCCCGGGCATGGCGCCGCCACAGCCTGCGCAGCCCGCGATCCCCAACGCCGCCGACGATCCGTTCGGCGCGATGAACGCGATGGCCGCGGTCGGTACGGTGCAGCGCGCTCCGGAGATCGTGATCGTCAACGATGGCAAGCCCGTCGAGAACGTCGGTCACGTGTCGATGGGCCGCAAGGTCGCGATGATCGCGATCCCCGGCGTGATCGCGCTCGTCATCGGCGTCGCGATCGGCAAGATCGGCCAGGGCGCGAGCACGTACAACGCGTCGCTGTCCGACGTGAAGATGCTGCTCGGCGACAAGGGCACGCCGTCGACGGTCGCCGCGCTGAAGCAGGAGCTGTCCAAGCTCGACACGCTGCTCGACGAGAAGTCGAAGGCGGGGTTCCGCCCCGACCCGAAGCTCGATGCCGAGCTCCAGAAGGCCTACAAGGATCTCGAGGTGAAGAGCGAGATCGTCTGGCGCGCGAAGCAGAACGCGATGGACGCCGAGGTGTCGTCGCAGATCCTGTCCTTCTACGCCGGCGTCACCGAGGTCCGCGCGATGATCGACGCGCACGTGAAGTCGGCGCGGTTCGACGACGCGCTCTACAAGAAGTCCAAGGACAAGGCGGACGCGGCGGCACTCAAGCCGACCGACGTGCCGTTCTTCCAGGACAAGGTGCGCTACGCGGTGGTGGTCCAGGCGCCGACCGAGACCGACAAGGTCGACTTCGGCGCGAAGATCGTCGAGCTCATGTCGCTCATGTGCAACGGCAAGGCCGTCGCCGGTGATCGCTGCCCCGAGGGCGAGTCGCCGACCGGTTTCCAGTATCGCACCGAGCCGGGCGGCGGCATCACCGAGGGTGATCTCGCCGTCCCCGGCGCTGATTCGGTGCCGACCAAGAAGCTCCTGCTGCTCCTGCCGGGCGGCGTGCGCGACGCGCTCGTCAAGACCGCGGACGGCGTGGCGAGCGAGGCCGTGTACCAGCGCCGCCTGCGCATGATCTACGAGCGGGTCCACGGCGTCGAGGGCAAGGTCCGCGGCCTGCTCGCCGAGGGCAACAAGCTCCAGGAGCTGCTCGAGAAAGAAGCGAACAAGAGCCCCCGCTTCTCGTTCTTCATGTAGTCCGCTCGGCGCGTCGCTTCACGCGGCGAGCTAGCGGCGGTCGAGGCCGATCACACGGCGTCCCGCCACGTGCACGTACAGCGGCGGCAGCTCGTCGTCGCCGCGCTCGACCCGGACCTCGACGATCGTGTAGCCATCGCGATCGCTACCCGCCGGGACGGAGGGCAGGCACGCGCGGGCGGCCGTCGCGGTGCGCTCCGGTGCGTTGCCGAGGAGCGTGCCGGCGTGGTCGAACGAACGAGCGGTGTACACGGTGCCCTTCGGCGCGCCGTAGCCGTGACGCAGCCAGAGATCGTCGAAGCAGATCTCGACGCCGCGCGGAGTCGTGTTCGCCTCCACCGCGTAGAGCGGCGCCACGCGCGAGAACGCGTAGCGCCCGATCTTGCGCTGGCGCGCCATCAGCGTGTCGGTCACGTAGCGCGCCGTCCGCGCATCGCTGTACTTGCCGGCGCGCACCGCGGCCTCGACGTGTGCGCGCGACATGCGCATCAGGATCTCCGCCGCCCAGAGCTCGTCGAACCGATCGGCGACGTCGGTCGGGCGCCAGTTGTGGTTCGGCACCCAGGTCGCCGGATCGAACGTCTCGGCCTCGAACACGCCGAGGCCGCGGAGGCGCGGCACGGCCGGGCGGCGCTCGAACGCCGCCACGCGCAGGCCGAACGTCACGAGGTTCATGACCCAGTCCGCCCAGTCGAACGCCCCCCGGTGGCCGAGGTGCTCGCGCCCCGTCGTGCGGGCATCGACGCCGAGCGACTCGCCGAAGTCGAGCACGTACCAGGTCGTGTAGCGGCCGTCGTGCGCGGCGAGCGTGTTCTGGCTCTTCAGGTCGATGTGGTTGACCCACGCCCAGAGCAGGCGCTGCCCGCGCCGGTCGCGGCGCAGCTCGTGCGGGACGCGATCGTTCGGATCGCCCGCGCGCGTGCCGCTCGGTTCGACGCCGCCGATGATCTTCCCGGCGATCAGCTTGCTCGCGAGCGCGCGGTAGGTGGTGCCGTCGTGCTCGGCGAGCGCGAGGTAGGTCTCGAGGTCGGCCTCGGTCATCGCGCGCTTCTTGCCGCTGCGGAACTTCACCTCGGCCGCCGCGTCGAGCACGAGCTGCGAGCGCGGGAACGTGACCACCTGGTTCTCGGGGACGTTGTAGCCGGCGGCCCACGCGAGGCGCTGCAGGATCACGTCGGCCGCGCTCTCGGTCTCCGCGTGGCCGCGCTCGTCGAACTTGAGCACGTAGGTGTCGCCGCGCGCGTCGGTGATCGTGATGCCGATCGCCGCGCCGCCGACCTTCACGCCGACCACCTTCCAGGGCGCGCTCGCATCGGGGCCGCCCGCGCCCGGACCCTGCTCGATCTGCGCGGGGCTCACTCGCCGGGTCGTGAACCAGGTCGAGTCGGGGACCTCGCCGAGGCTGTTGACGTTCGCGGCAGGCGGCGTCGAGCCGACCGTGAGCAGGCGGCGCGCGGGCTGCGCGAAGTCCTCCTGCCAGTAGTACTCGACGAGGCCCGCGTCGAACGAGCTCGGCGCCTTCGTCGGCACGCGGTCGTTGACCAGCGTCACCGGATCGGCGACGGCGAAGCGCAGGCGGCCGGGACCGGTCGCCGACGAGCTGCAGGCCGAGAGGAGCGCGAGAAGCGCGAGGAGCGCGACAGGCGCGAGCGAGCGGACCATCTAGAGAGCTCCGAGCTGGAACGAGAGGCCGATCGAGCCGTCGGTCGCGCCCGCGAGCTCGAGCCGCAGCACCGTCGACGAGCCCGCGAGGAACCGGATGCCGCCGCCGTAGCCGGCGATCGCGCCGAAGTTCAGGAGGTGGCCCCCCTCGGCGAGGACGTACGCACGGCTGTCCTCGCCGAGTGGCCACTCGTACCGCGCCTCGAGGAACGCGACGGTCCGGCCGCGCAGCTCGTCGCGGCCGAGCGCGCGCAGGCCCTCGACACCGCCGAGCGCGGGCAGCCGGTCGAACGGAAGCTCCTCGGCGCGCGCGCTCACCGCCTCGGCGCGGCCGCCGAGCGTCAGCACGCGATCGCCGTGGAACAGATCGATCAGCTGCTGCGCCTCGACGCGCAGGCGCGCGGTCTGGAACACCGGCGTGACGTCGCCCTCCCCGCGGGTGTAGCCGCCGGTGAGCCGCAGCAGCGTGCCCGCGCCGGGCGCCGCGACATTGATCGTGCGGTACACGGGGCGGCGCGTATCGATCCCGACCGAGAGCTCGCCGGTCACCGCGCGATGGGCCTCGTCGATCCCCGCGAGCGGGATCGGCGGCGCCATGTCGAGCTCGTTCCTGCGAACGTCGGCGCTCACCGAGGCGCCCGCGCGCAGCGCCCCGGATCCGAGGGTCAGCGCGGCGGTCGCGCTCGCGGCCTCCTGCTCGTAGCGCGACGCCGCGAACGTGCGATCGATCCGATCCATGCTCGTGCCCGCCTCGACCGCGAGCGAGGCGATGCCGTACTCGCCGCGCAGGCCGCCCGAGATCCCGCGCGGCCCGAGACCACCGGCATGGAGATCGATCGCGCCGTCGTCGCCGACCGTGTGGCCGATCCGCGCCGCGATGCTCGGCCCGAGGACCGGCTCCCACGCGCCGAGCGCACCGAAGCGCCAGCTCGAGCGCACGTCGCGGCCGAACGCGTTCGGGCTGCGCGACTCGAGGTAGCGGTCGACGCCCGCCGCCGCGTAGCGCGGGCCGGTGAGCACGAGCGTCGCCGCGAACCGCGGGATCGCGAGCAGCGTGTTCGCGATCCGGTGACGCTCGCGCGGCGCCGGGATCTCCACGCCCGACGCGCGATCGGCCGGCGGGGCGGCGGCGAGGGCGTCGGCATCGGGCTCGCCGGGCTCCGGATGCGCGGACGTCGTCGCGGGATCGCCGCCCGGGGCCGGCTCGGTCGTGCTCGCGACCGGCTGCGCGGCGGTGAGCGCCGGCGCGACGCACAGGCACGCGACGAGCGTCAGTTGGCGGTGCACCGACGGATCGTGTTCACGCCCCGTGCCGCGATAACCCCGCGACCGCGCATCGGGCGGCGCGGGCGCGAGCGCACGGTGTGTCTCGGTCGGTCAGCAATTCGCGCAGGGCTGCCCGGCACATGCGCTGCACGGGGTTGCTACATGCGTCCGCTGCGCTTCGTCCTATGTGCGTTCGTCGCGCTCGTCGCGTGCGACGGCTGCCACCACCTGACCCTGTGGAAGGGCGACGTGAAGGTCACGCCGCTCGAGCGCAAGGCCGTGGCCCAGTGTGGCAAGGGCGGCCCGACCGAGGAGGGCGGCAAGCGGCTGACGCGCGAGCCGTACGTGATGAGCACGACGACGACGAGCACCGTGGTCGCGTGGGGCTCGACCGACATGCGCGGCGAGGTCGTGGTGACCGAGCCGGGCGGTGACGTGGTCGCGACGGTGGCGGCGGCGTACGTCGGCGATCCCGAGCGCGAGGCGCGCCGCACGTCGCGGCAGAAGACCGATCCGAGGAACCTGCCGGCCGACGACATCTACGTGGTGGCGGCGAAGGTCGATGGCCTCGAGCCGACGCACCTCTACTGCTACCAGGTGATGGTCGACGGCGTCGCGCTGACCGAGCGGGCGCCGATCGGCACCGCCGCGGCGCCCGGGCTCGAGGAGCCGACCCGGTTCGTCGCGGTCGGGGATGTCGGCACCGGCGGCCCCGCGCAGGACGCGATCGCGAAGCGCATGACGGAGGTCCCGTTCGACTTCATGCTGCTGCTCGGCGACATCGCGTACGAGTCCGGCACGGCCGCGCAGCTCCAGGGCAAGTTCTTCGCGATGTACAAGGACATCCTGCGCTACGTCCCGATCTTCCCGTCGATCGGAAACCACGAGCGCCGCACGCGCGAAGGCGGTCCGTACTTCGAGGCGTTCGTGCTCCCCGAGCCCGAGCGCTACTACTCGTTCGACTGGGGCGACGTGCACTTCGTCGCGATCGACACGACGCAGCGCGACGCGCGGCAGGTGCGGTGGCTCGACGAGGACCTCCGGAGGAACAAGCAGCCGTGGGTCGTCGTGTTCGGTCACCACCCGATGTACACGAACTCGCTGCGCGGACCGCAGATGTGGATCCGGCAGGCGTTCGCGAAGATCCTGACCGACCGCAAGGTCGACCTCGTGCTCACGGGCCACGAGCACCAGTACGAGCGCTTCGAGGTCGGCGGGGTGAACTACGTCGTCTCGGGCGGCGGTGGTGCGCGGCTGACCCGGTTCTTCGGCAGCCAGCGCGCTCTCAAGCAGGCGACCGTGCACCACTACCTCGCGTTCGAGGTCACGAAGGACAAGCTCGTGATGAAGGCGATCGACATCAACGGCAAGGAGATCGAGACGCTCACGCTCGAGAAGCAGCCGAGCGGCGAGAACACGTCGAGCGATCCGCGCCAGAACCGCGTGGTCCCGGAGCAGACGATCAAGACCGACGAGCGCATCCACGACGGCGAGGACGATGACGTCCAGCGCCGCGAGGTCGAGCCGCCGATCACCGAGCCGACGCCGGTCCCGGCGACCACCGATACGACGCCTCCGGCGAGCACCCGGGCGACGCCGCAGGCGGGCAAGCCAACGACCTGACCGCCGGCCAGAACCTACCGCTTGCCGCCGCCGCCCTGCGCCTTGATGACCTCGTCGACGGCGTTCGAGTTCGCCTTCACGTCCGGCTTGTCCTTCTTGTCCGGATCGATGACGGCCTTGATGACGGCGCTGGTCTCGGCCTTCTTCGGCGCCTTCGCCTCGCGGATCGCGAGCACGTCCTTCTTCACGCTGGCGTCCTCGATCGCGAGGCCGAGCGCGTCGTAGCTCTTCAGCTTGTCGATCGCGCGGACCTCGAACTCACCGGCGCGCCAGGTGATGAGCCCGGGCTGCACGTCGCCCGGGCCGTACTGGCCCTGCATCACGCCCTGGAACGTGTCGAAGTTCTTCTTGTCCTCGGGGAGGATCGAGACGTCGAGCGAGATGAACATCTTCCACAGCCGACCATTGTAGAAGAAGAAGAACCGGCGCTGGTTCTTGGTGCCCTCCTTCTCCCAGCGCTCCATCATCGCCTCGCCCGTGTCGTGCGCGATCTCTTCCTCGACGATCGACACGTCCCACGGCGACGGCTTGTTCGCCTCGAACGAGACGAACGTGCCCTTGAACGCGTTGATCTCGCGCTTCTTCTCCGCGCGGATGCGGTCCTGCGCCGCGACGTCCGTGGTGCCCTTCAGCTTCTCGGCGTAGGCCTCGTCGAGCTTCTTCGAGAAGTCGGCGACGACCTCGTCCTTGGTCATGCCGAACTTGTAGCCACCCAGCAGCTCGCCGAGCTTCTTCTTGTGCTCGGCCGACGGTGGCGGGACCACCTTCTTCTTGGGGGCCGGCGGGGCCTTCGCGGCGGGCGCCTTCTTGGGCGCCTTGCCACCGGCCAGCGCGAGGGGGCTGACCGTGATCAGCGAGATGAAGAGCAGTTTCGACAGGCGAATTCCGGGCATACGTCCTCCGAGGACAGGGCGCATCGTACCCATGCGAGCATGACCTCACAAGGCAGACGTGCAACCCGTCCCGGTATTCACCCGGCTGGGGGCGCAGATGCGTGAGGCATCACTGGGCGATCAGGGGCGGCTTGGTGGCCGCCGTCGAGGCCGAGGCGCCGGTCAGGGCGTCCGCCGAGACCCCGACATCGAGCTCGTCGCCCGACACCGAGCCGTGGCAACCGCCGCACACGACGTCGAACAGCTTCTCCTGGACGCCCATCGACACGCTCTCGCCCGGACCGAGCTGGTGCTCCTCGGTCATCGTCACCACGTTCTGGTGGTCCGCGTCCTCGAGCGAGAGGATCACCCCCTGCCGCGCCGGCAGCACCACGCGGATGCTGCCGTCATCCTCGAGGGGGAACGATCCGACGTCCTTGCGCGACTGGAAGATGCCGTTCGTGTTCGGCGTGCAGCCGCTCGCCGGGCACGGGTCCTCGGTCTGCACCTTCAGGTAGCGCGCCTTGCGGAACGCCTCGACCGGATGGCCGCGGCGAAGGTTGCCCGTGAGCAGCGTGAACACCATCGGCGCGTCGGGCATGTGGAGCATCGCGCGCGCCTTGTCGCTCTCGGTCGCCCCTCCGCCGAACACGAGCTGCCGGCGGTTCAGGTACAGCGTGCGCGGCGGCGACTTCATGATCAGCTGCGCATCGACGCGGATGCCGCCCGACCCGAACAGGTTCGTCACCGCGCCGGTGCGCGGGTTGACGGTCACGAGGTCGTAGCTCCGGCTGACGATGATCTGACCGTCGGGGGCGGTGATCGGGCCGCGATACACGGGCGCCGGGTCGAGGATCTTCACCGCCTTCAAGAACCCCTCGTCGTTGCGGTCCTTCTCGAACGTACCGACCGAGCGGTTGAACGTCGCGAGCGCGCCCTGCCCGCCCGGGGTCATCGGCACGCCCGAGGTCGGATCGACGTCGGACAGGATCATGAGAAAGTTGCCGTCGCTGCCCTCGCGCACGTCGGTCGCCGACGAGTAGCCGATCGACGGCCGGGTCGCCGCCAGATCGCCGTCGACGTACGGCGACGTCTTCCGCTGCGCGAGCAGCGGGTGATAGTCGGTGAGGTCCCAGTTGATGCGCCGTCCGGCGAGCTGGTAGAAGCCGTCGCTCACCTTCTCCGTCGTCATCGACATGCGGCCCTCGCGCATGAAGTTCGGACGGATCTCCGAGTTCGACAGCACGGTGACCTGCTCGTACGAGTTGCCGTCGAGGGTGAGGCCGTTGATCTTCACGCGCCAGATGTCGGACTGCGGCAGGAAGCGCTTGCGCGACTTGCTCGGCCCGTTCTTGCCGCGCGTCGACGCGAACACGATGTACTGGCCATCGGGCGAGAACACCGGATCGAAGTTGTGGACGCCGGCCACCGACGGCGTCAGCCGCGCGCAGCTATTGCCCTGCGCGTCGACGATCCACAGGCCCAGGGTGTCGCTCGCGGACTCGCGTGCCGCGAACACGATCCGGTTGCCGTCGTTCGCGACCGCCGGCGACGACACGTCGGCGGTGCCCGCCGCGAGCGCGCCGCCGCAGTTGTTCAGCAGCGACGTCTCCGCCCCGGCCGTGCCCAGCGACTGGCCCATGCCGAGCGTGAAGCTCGCGCGCATGAGGTCCGCGTTGCCCTGGAACGTGTCGAACTCGAGACGGCCGGCGGTCGGCTGCGTCGTGCGCTTCACGTAGACCAGGCCGAGCTGCTGGCCGGGAGACATGTCCGTGACCTCGCTCGCCATCGCCGCGCGCTCGCGGTTGACCCACTCCTGCAGCGTGCAGAACGGGCTCGACGTCGCCGCGTTCCAGGGGCCGCACGCGAGCGGGTTCGCGCCGGTGCCGGTCGGCCCGTCCTGGTTCTCGAGCACCGCGCCGCCGCGGTGGACCATGCCGCCGACCGCGTTCGGGATGCGCGGATCGTCCTCGAGGATCGGCTTCGCGCCCGCGCGGCTGCGGCGGACGTCGGGGAACTCCATCGCCATGAACTCGTGCTTGAGCAGCTCGTAGTTCTTCTGCAGCGCGACCGCCGAGAAGAAGCCCTGGGTGCCCGAGCGCAGCTTGAAGTCGTTCGCGGCCTGGGGGCTGTGGCAGCCCTGGAACGCGCAGCCGCGCGACAGCAGGATCGGCTGCACGTTGTCCTTGAAGAACTGCTTGACCGGATCGCCGGCGGCGAAGTCGAGCACGCCGACGCCGCTCGCCCACGCCTCGATGATCTTGTAGTCGGCGTCGTCGGTACCGCTGAATCGATCGCCGCCGCTGTGACCGTGACCGCCGGCCTCGACCGCGAGCGGGATCTTGAGGATCTGCGAGTCCGGAACCGACGAGTTCACGAACGACCACGCCTGCGAGAAGTTGAACGCGAGCTCGTCGTCGCTCTCGCCGCACGTGATGTAGAAGTCCGACTGCGGCGCGCCGTGGCAGGTGCCCGCGCCGCACCCGTTCGCCTTGAACACGGCCTCGACCGCGGCGTACGCCGTGAAGAACTGCTGGCGCTGCGGCGTGTTGACGAAGCCGGCCTTCGTGAAGCCCGGCGGAATGGCGTGCGAACAGTCGCCGGTGCCGTCCTTCGGCGGCGACGGCGGCTTGAGGCCGTTCTCCGTCGCGCCGTTGTCGAGCCAGTTCTTGAGCGTGAAGTACGCCTCGCTTCCGAGATCGATGCGCGGGCCACCGGAGTGCTGCACGTCGATGTCGAGGAAGCGCGGCGTGACGCCGTCCGCGGCGAAGCCGTACTGCATCTTGATCTGCCGCGGGCCGACGGCCTTGATCAGCAGCAGCGCCTCCGGATACGCGCCGAACGGCGCGAGCACGTCGCGCCGCTTCTGGAGGTTCTCGAACGTCGTGACGTCGAGGTTGCCGGCCGCGAAGCCGTAGGGCGAGTCGGTCACCGAGTGACAGCCGCTCGTGCCGCGCGAGCACGAATCGACGAGGATCGGCTGGATCGTCCGCTCGAAGTACGTCTTGCCCGGTGGCGAGTCACCGCACGCGCCGTGGATCAAGGCGCACGAGGAGACCAGCAGGAGGGTCGCCCTTCTCAGCTCCATGGTCATGATCCTACTCCGATCGTCGACGGAAAACACGAAGGCCGCGCTGTCTCCAGCGCGGCCCGGATCACACGATCTTCCTCGGTGATCACCGGATGGAGGCGAGCGACGCGCGCGCCGTCATCCGCACGAGACCGCTCTGGTCGGCCGCCACCGCCGCGAGCGCCACCCGCGAGGACGGCTGCTGCAGCTTGCCGAGCGCCCAGGCCGCGTTGCGGCGGACGACCGGGTCGGGATCCGACACCACCATCGTCTCGAGCTGCGCCGCCGCCGCGACGTGGCCCATGCCGCCGACGGTGGTCGCCGCCGCCGCGCGCACGTTCGCATCGCCGTCGGCGAGCAGCGGGACGACCGGCGCCGCGCTGGTCTGACCGAGGATGTCGCGCCACGCGGTCGCCGCCGCGGCACGAACCCCCGCGTCGCCGTCGGCCATCGCCGTGGTCAGCACCTCGTTCCCGCCGAGGTGGCCCATGTACGAGACCGCACGGACGAGCGCCAGCTTGCCCTCGGGTCCGACGTTGTCGCGGTGGATCGCGGCGCGCAGCGCCGGCAGCGCGGTGTACGTCACCGTGCGGCCGAGGAAGTCGGCAGCGTTGCGCACCTTGATCGTGCCGCCGCTGGCGAGGTCGTCGAGGAACGTCTCGGCGACCATGTCCTTCAGCGCGGGCCGCTTGGCGAACCACCAGGCGGCGACCTCGCGGACGGCGTAGCGGTCGTCCTCGAGGAGGTTCGTCACCATCTGCACGCACTCCGAGCAGGTGAGGCTCTCGGCGCGCTCGATCTCCGCCGTGATGGCGTCGACCGAATTGGAGCGGATCGCGTCGCGAATCTTGGCGGCGCTGCCACCCTTGCCCGCGTACGCCGGCGAGGCGACGCAAACGAGGAAGGCAACCGCGGCGAGCTTGGTACCGATGTTCTTCATGGTCGTTCTCCTGGTCCGCGGTTGGGTTAGTAGACGCTCAGGCGGGGGTTGTTCTCACGAGCGTAGAAGTTCACGCCCATGTCGATGTTGAGGATGAGCTGGTAGAACTCGTCGCCCGTCAGGTCCGTCGCCTGGCCCTTGGCGGCCATGTGCGGCGTGGTGTTGAACGCGCGCTCGCCGGTCTGCGTCGGGAACTGACGGGTCGGGTTCAGCGTCTTGATGAGCAGCGAGCCCCGCGAGTCCTCGGGCATCGCGTAGTTCAGCTTCGTGCAGTTCGCGGCGCTGCAGCTCGACAGCATCAGCCCGCCCTCCTCGATGGCCTCCATGTCGGGGCCGGCGATCGACAGATACGACGCGGTGAACGCGGGCTCGCCACCGATCTCGGCGAACGCGGCGGGCAGCGGCGTGCCCTCGAGGTTGAACGTCCACTGGATCGACGTGCCGGTCATCGGGTCGGTGATGGTGTACGGCTGCATGCCGGCCAGGTTCCTGCTGTCGTGGCAGCCGAGGCAGTTGTCGTCGAAGATCTTCTGGATGGTCGTCGACCACGCGACGCCCATGACCTTGTCGCGGCTGGTGTCGAGCGACATGCGCTGGTCGCGCGGCGTGAGGCCGTACATCTGGGTCGCGCCGACCGCGAATGCGTCGGTCTGACCGGGGTCGATCACGGTCGCCTTGTCACGCGGCTCGTGGCAACCACCGCACACGCGGCTCTCGTTCTTGCGGCCGGAGACCCACACCGGCTCCGAGAACATGTTCATGCCGAACGTGTCGACCGCCTGGACGTGGATCGGGACGTTGGCCGGGATGTTCGCGAGCCACGAGCCGTCCGCCTGGACGCGGGCGACGCCGAGGTTCGCCTGGCCCTCGAACATCGTGGTGCCGAACATCTCGGGGAACCCTTCCTCCGACGAGAAGCCCTCCATCACGCGGACGCCGTAGATGCTGCCCGGCGCGAAGCTCTTGAGGCTCGAGTTGTAGACGTTCATCGAGCCGATCTGCGTGGCGCCGTTGAGCGTCGGATCGACGGCCGAGCCCGAGATGTCGGGCACCGGGCGCGGCATGAGCGGGCGCGGGAACACGTCCCACATCTCCTCGTGGTCGAGGATCGGGTGGCGCTGGTTGCGCGCGGTGTCGAGCAGGTAGACGCCGAAGTTCGCCTCGAGGCCGGCGGAGCCGAGCACGCTCGACTCGACGGGGCCGTTCGCCCACGACACGACGAGGTCCGGCTTGTCCTTCGCGTTCAGCGCGAACGCGTCGTAGTAGCGGCCGACGGTGTCCGCCGACGGCGTCATGTCGTGCGGGACGTCCGGCGTCAGGTCCTTGTACGTCGCGTTCGCCTCGGACTGGCGCTCGCGGGCGAGCACGCTGTCGCCGTCGGTCTCGGTCACGCCGAGGCGGACGTCGATCAGCGCGCCGGCCTGGATCGTGCGGTTACGCGAGGTCGCGATGGCGACGAAGCGGCCCGGGCTGATCTCCTGCGCCTTGAGCGTGGAGTTCGAGGCGCCGGTGCCCTCCTTGCCGAAGCCCTCGCGGAGGTTCGTCATGTCCTGGTTCACGAACATGAGGTGGCCGGCGTTCATGCCGCCGAGGTGGTCCCACTGCGTGAACATCACGCGCCCGTCGCTCATCAGCGTCGGGAACGTGCGGTGCGAGAGGTTGCGGGCGCCGAGCTCCTCGCCCGTCCCGTCGGTGTTGATGCGGCCGAGCTGCAGCGTGGTGCCGCGCTCGTACTCGTCGCGGTGCTGGCGCGCACCGGCCTCGACGACCGAGTTCGTCGTGAACATGATCTTGTCGCCGGGGAGGAAGATCGGCGACACGTAGTCACGCGCCGGGTCGGTGGGAATCTGGTCCACCGAGCCATCGGCGAGCGTCAGGATGAACAGGCCGTAGTTCTGGTTCGCGGCGAGCTTGCCGGAGAACACGATCTGCTTCGCGTCGAACGAGATGTCGTAGCCCGAGATGTCGATGTTCGCGAACTCGGGGCCGGCCTGGTCGCAGCAGATCACGGTCTGCTTGCCGTCCGCGGTCGGCGGCTCGAGCTTGACCAGCCGGGCGTTCACGCCCGACTCCGTCTTCGGCTTGTAAGACGTGTACTGGAAGATGTCGCCCATATCGTTGCGCTTGGGGCGCTGCAAGACGACGAGCGAGTCGACATTGCCCAGTGGGCCGCTGGTCTCTTCGCTACCGCAGCCCGCACCCGCTGCCGTCAGCAGCGAGGTCGCGATCGCGATGGTCTTCATGTAGGTCTTCACGGGTTCCTCCTCGGTGGAACGCACTAGTACAAGCAGTGGGCCAATCCGAAGCGCCCGACATCGCTCGGCTTTGCACGGCGCCCTCGATGGGCTCCTGCCCCCAAACCGAAACCGGGTGTGGTTCGCGCCCCCCAGGGCATGTCCGCCGATGTGTCCGCCGGTACGACCCGCTCGCGCGCGAACGCGGGCTCCCGTCCGGTGTCGGACACCCGTGTTACGCGAGTGCGGTGAGTCGCCCGTCCGAGACGCCGCTGATGCGCCAGTTCCTCGAGATCAAGGAACGGCACGGCGACGCGATCCTGCTGTTCCGGTGCGGGGACTTCTACGAGATGTTCTTCGAGGACGCGGTGGTGGCGTCCAAGGCGCTCGACCTGACGCTGACGTCGCGCGACAAGGGCAAGGAGGACGGCGTGCCGATGGCGGGCGTGCCGTACCACGCGGTCCGCGGCTACATCGCGAAGCTGACCGAGCAGGGCTTCAAGATCGCGATCTGCGAGCAGATGGAGGATCCCAAGCTCGCGAAGGGCCTGGTCAAGCGCGAGGTCGTGCGGATCGTGACGCCGGGCATCGTGCTCGACGACGACGTGCTCGACGCCAAGAAGCCGCGCTACGTCGCGGCGCTGGTACCGGGCAAGGACGCGTGCGGGCTCGCGTACCTCGATGCCACGACCGGCGAGCTGTGCGCGACGGAGCTGCCGCCGGCGCACGTCGTCGACGAGCTCGTGCGCGTCGGCCCGACGGAGGTGCTCGTCGCGCCCGAGCTGCTCGGCGAATCGGCCAAGGCGCAGCAGCTGGCGACCGTGCGCGCTCGCCACAAGGCGGTGTGGAACCCGGCGCCGATCCCGTCCGAGGTCGATGCGCGCCGGGAGCTCGGATCGATCGTCATCGTCGAGCCGACGGTCGCGCTCGCACACCGAGACCTTGCGATCCGCGCGGCGGGCGCGGTCGTCGCGTACGCGCGCGCGACGCAGCCCACCGGAGTGCTGCCGATCGCGCGGCTCCAGCTCTACCGGCCCGGCGACAGCGTCGTGCTCGACGAGGCCGCGATCGCGAACCTCGAGCTGACCGAGACCTTGATCGGCCGCCGCAAGGAGGGCTCGCTGCTCTCCGTGATCGACGAGACCGCGACCGCGCCGGGCGGCCGGCTCGTGCGGCGCTGGCTGCTCTACCCGCTCGTCGATGTCGCGCAGATCCGCCGGCGCCAGGACGCGGTGGGCTGGCTCGTCGAGCGGCCCGCGCTGACCGCCGAGATCCGGCGCGCACTCGAGCGGCTCGGCGACCTCGAGCGGCTCGCGGGCAAGGCCACGCTCGGCGTCGCCACGCCGCGCGACCTCGGCCGGCTGCGCGACACGCTGCGCGCGCTGCCGGCGCTGGTGGACCACGTGCGCTCCGGCAAGGACAAGCTCTCGCCGCTGCCCGAGCTGCTCGATCTCGCGGCGTGCACCGTGCCCGCGCTGCCGGCGATGGCCGACCGGCTGTCCCGCGCGCTGGTCGACGACCCGCCGGCGCTGATGGACGGCAAGCACGGTCCGGCGATCCGCGACGGATACGACGAGCAGATCGACGAGTGCCGGCGCCTCGCGGACGGCGGCAAGGACGAGATCCTCGCGATCGAGGAGCGCGAGCAGAAGTCGTCGGGCATCTCGAACCTGAAGGTCCGCTACAACCGCGTGTTCGGCTACTACCTCGAGGTCACCAAGACGCACCTCGCGAAGGTCCCCGCGCACTACATCCGCAAGCAGACCATCGCGACCGGCGAGCGCTACGTGACGCCCGAGCTCGCCGAGCTCGAGAAGAAGGTCCTGACCGCCGAGGAGACGCTCGCCGCGCGCGAGCTCCAGCTCGTCAAGGCCGAGGTCGCCGCGGTCGCGCAGGTCGCGCGCGAGATCGCCGCCGCGGGTGCCGCGCTCGCCGTGCTCGACGTGTGCGGCGCGTTCGCGGAGGTCGCCGCGCGGCGCGACTACTGCCGCCCGACGGTGGACGACTCGCTGACGCTCGAGATCGTCGACGGCCGCCACCCGGTGATCGAGGCCCTGCTGCCCGCCGGCGCGTTCGTGCCGAACGACGCGAAGCTCGATCCGTCGGCCGAGCAGCTCGTCCTCATCACGGGTCCCAACATGGCGGGCAAGTCGACGTACATGCGCCAGGTCGCGCAGATCGCGCTGCTGGCACAGATCGGCTCGTTCGTGCCGGCGAAGTCCGCGACGATCGGCGTGTGCGACCGGGTGTTCACGCGCGTCGGTGCCGCCGACAACCTCTCGCGCGGCGACTCGACGTTCATGGTCGAGATGCGCGAGACCGCGTCGATCCTCGCGAAGGCCACCCGCAGCTCGCTGATCATCCTCGACGAGGTCGGCCGCGGCACCTCCACGTTCGACGGTGTCTCGATCGCCTGGGCCGTCGCCGAGTTCCTCCACGACACGGTCGGCGCGCGCACGCTGTTCGCCACGCACTACCACGAGCTCGTCGCGCTCGCGGACAGCCGGCCGCGCGTCCGCAACGTCTCGGTCGCCGTGCGCGAGCACAAGGGCGAGATCGTGTTCCTCCGCCGCGTCGTGCCCGGCGGCGCGTCGCGCAGCTACGGCATCGACGTCGCCAAGCTCGCCGGCCTGCCCAAGTCCGTCACCGCGCGCGCGCACCAGATCATGGCCAAGCTCGAGGGTGGCGCCACGCTCGGCGCGTCACCGCAGCTATCGCTGCTCCCCGCCGCCGCCCCGTCCCCGGCCGTCGCGAAGCTCGCCTCGATCGACGTCAACCGCACCACGCCGCTCGAGGCGCTCGCGCTGCTCGCCGAGCTGAAGTCGCTGGCGTAAGCTCCGCGCGCGATGCGGCTCAACAAGTACCTGTCCGAGAGCGGCGCCTGCTCGCGCCGCGAGGCCGACACGCTGATCGCCGAGGGCCGCGTCACCGTCAACGGCGTCCCCGCCGTGCTCGGCACGCAGGTGAACGACGGCGACGACGTCCGCCTCGACGGCGATCGAGTCGGCGCCGCGCGCAAGAAGTCCCGGCCCGTCTACATCGCGCTCAACAAGCCGGTCGGCATCACCTGCACGACCGAGCGCCACGTCGCCGGCAACATCGTCGACTTCGTGAACCACCCCGAGCGCGTGTTCCCGATCGGCCGCCTCGACAAGGACTCCGAGGGCCTCATCCTGCTCACCAACGACGGCGACATCGTCAACGAGGTGCTGCGCGCCGAGCACAACCACGAGAAGGAGTACGTCGTGATGGTCGACCGGCCGTTCGACGACGACTTCCTCGCGAAGCTGTCCTCCGGCGTCCGCCTCTCCGACGCGACGACCAAGCCCTGCCGGGTCACGCGCGTCGGCGCGAAGGTGTTCCGCATCGTGCTGACACAGGGCCTGAACCGCCAGATCCGCCGCATGTGCGAGGCGTTCGGCTACACCGTCGAGGCGCTCCAGCGCGTCCGCATCATGCACCTCAAGCTCGGCGAGCTGCCGCTCGGCCGCTGGCGCAACCTCTCGGAGCAGGAGGTAGCGCCGCTGTTGCCGCGCACGACGGCGGCGAAGGCACCGCCGCACCGCGGCGGTCCAGGCGGTCCAGGCGGTCCTGGTCGTCCCGGGTCCGGCCGGCGTCACCGGCGGTAACGAACAGCCCGCCGTCTTGTACGACGACGGCGGCTAACCTGCTGGATCTCTTCCGTCACGACGCTGGAACACTTGTTCCGCACGACGGAACGCCATCCAGTCGATGGACACGAAATCGATCGATCGGGCTGCCCCTGGTTCGACCGGGCGTACGTGGTTGGCGGTCGCCGGTGCGGCCGTCCTCGGTGCGACGGTCCTCCTGTGGCACGGGGTTGGCGGATCGGCCGAGGTGGCCTCGCGTCCCACCTGGCCGACCGGCACCCGATACGAGTACCGCCTCGAGTGGCGCGCCGAGAGCGAGCTCGCCGGGGCTGGCGAGCTCGCGCTCACGAGCAAGACGGACCTCGAGGCGACCCTCGCGTTCACGAGCCATGGCCCGCACGAACGCGGCTGGCTGCTCGCCGCGGCGTTCGTCGATGTCGCGAAGCCGGGCGTCGAGGTGCTGGGCAAGACCGTGTTCGTGGATGTCGCATCCGCGAACGCACAGCTCGTCGGACCGACGGCGTGGGTCGTGCTCGACCTCGACGGCGGAGTCGAGCGCATCTATTTCGACCCGAGCGCGCCGCCCGCGTTCAAGCACGTCATGCAGTCGGTCGCGAGCCTCTCGCACATCACGTCCGCCGCCGGCGACGCATGGACTGCGACCGAGCCCGGCCCGAGCGGCATCGCGCGGGTCGCGTACGAGCGCGAATCGGCCTCGCGGATCCAGCGCACGCGGACGAGCTACGATCGCATCCTCGTCGCCCCGGCGACGCCCGACGCGACGCCCGAGCTGACGGCGCGGGCCGCGATCGTCGTCGACGCGCGCGGCCATCTCGAGTCGCTCGTCGACGACGAGAGCCTCGCGCTCCGCCTGCCGGGCACCACGACGCCGCTCTATCGCGGCACGAGCAAGTTCTCGCTCACGCGGCTCTCGACCACGCGTGCACCGGTGTCGGCGGTGTCGCTCGAGAACCTCGAGCAGCGCGCGCCGGGGGAGCTCGTCCAGGGCGGCGATGCCGACCGGGCGCTGCGCGAGCAAGCGGCGGCCGGCCTGACCGAGGAGCAACTCGCGGAGGGCCTCGCGCGTGGATGGGGCGACGGGGAGCCCGATCGCAAGCAGAAGCGGCGCTGGATGCACCGCGCGGTCGCGCTGCTCCAGCTGCACCCCGAGCTGTGTGCCGACGTGCTCGCGACGTTCGCCGAGGGGGATCCGGCGGTGCGCCTGCTCGCGTTCGACCTGCTCGCGGCGGCGGGCACGGTCGAGGCGCAAGCCGCGATGCGCGAGGCCTTCGCGACGCCGGGTGCGCGCGGTCTCGAGGTCGACCTCGTGCAGCGCTTCTCGTTCGTGCACCGGCCGACCCCGGAGACCGTGCAGCTCGTCGTCGCCGCGTGGCAGACCGCGACCGATCGCGACGTCGCCTCGGCGACGGCGTACACCGTCGGCGCGCTCGCGCGGCGCCTCGACGCAGATCCGGAGACCAAGCCGCTGGCCGCCGAGCTCGATGGCCAGCTCCGCGAGGCGCTCGCCAAGGCGACGACCGTGCGCGAGCGCGAAGATGCACTCGCCGCGATCGGCAACGCCGCGATCTCCGACACCGTGCCGCTCGTCCGCGAGCTGGCGCGCGACCCGGCACCGGAGATTCGCTCGCGCGCCGCCTGGGCGCTGCGCGACATGCACACGGCCGACGCGCGCGCCGCGCTCGTCGAGCTCTCGACCGACACCGACGCCCGCGTCGCGCGCGCGGCCCTGAAGGCGATGGAGCGGCAGCCGCTCGGCTCGTCCGACCTCGAGAAGCTCGAGCGAGCCCTCGCGTCGCGCGCCGACGTCGCGACGAACACCGCGCTGGTCGACCTGCTCGCCGCTCACCTCCGGACCGGCGCGGCGACGCGCCGGATGCTCGAAGCCATCGCCGACAAGTCCACCGACTCACATCTGGCGTCGCGCGCACGCGCGCTGCTGGACCAGATCTAACGCCCAGGAGACCTCAGATGCGCACACCCGTCCTGATGCTCACGCTCGCCGCCCTCGCGGCGCCCGCCCTCGCCGAGCGCGAGGCAACCAACATCCCGACGAGCTACACGAGGAAGTCGCTCGCGAACAACCCCCACGACGCGCACGCGCGCTGTCACACGTCGCTGTGGAGGTTCTACTCGGAGTGCCAGGCGATCCGGGACAGCGAGACCGCGCAGTACAAGTCCGAGGCGAAGCAGTCGCCGACGCCTGTCGTCGACGAGACCGGCGCGGTCACCACCGGCCGCCGCTCCGCGTACAACCGCTCCGCGTTGACCGGGACGACGAGCGAGACGACGTACTCCGCGTACGCGTGGAACGGCCGCTTCAAGCCGCTCTTCCCCCTGACGCCGGCAGGAGCCTCGGCGCAGCCGGCGTTCGAAGCCAATGGCGCCACCATCAACTCCTGCAACGAGTACGCGTACAAGCGCTACTACCACGCGAACCGCCACCTCGACGCGCTCGGGCAGCTCGCGGTCTCGAACCGCTTCTACGAGGCCGTCAACGTGGTGCTCGACGGCGCGCCGGCGATCGGCGATGCGAAGGCACTGTCGCCAGCAACCGGCTACCTGCGGGACTACGACAACCGCTACCTCACGACGTGGAACGGGACGTTCACCGGCTTCACGAAGGGCGCGATCACGGCCCCGAGGAACCAGAACCCGTTCTACGTGCTCGGCGACCTCGAGCTGATGGCCGAGTCCTTGCCGTGGCCGAACGAAGCGTGGGTGTCGGGCTTCGGCGCGGCGATCCATCGCGCGAACGCGCGCACGGACAACCCGTCGAAGGACACGTGGGAGTTCGCGCGCTCGATGAAGGAAGCCGCCGCGATCAAGGGCCTCTCGCCCGCCGAACGCGACGACATCGCCGACCGAGTCGACCGCATGCGCTCGACGGTGACCTGGGCGCGCGACAGCTTCCACGAGTGCCTCGTCGACGACTTCAAGCGCACCACGGCGAGCGTCGCCGTCTCCTATCCGGGCAACGTGACCTTCAACGAGTATGTCTCCGCCAAGCTGCCCGGGTTCGGCCTGAACGATCCGGTGCCGACCTACGAGCTCGGGCTCCAGGCACGGCTCGTGGGCGATCAGTGGTCGGCCGTCCTCGACCAGGTCGTCGCCGCCGATCTCTCGACGAACACGCTCTACGCGAGCTACGCGCGCACGCCCACCGGACAGCTCCTGCGCAAGCTCGCGGCCGTCAGCCTCGCGTACGCGCGCAGCGCCATCGCGAACACCCGCACGACATTCGCGAGCTACTCGTCGAACCGCTGCAACGCGGGCTTCATCGAGATCGCCCGGCTGCTCGTCGAGGAGCACCAGCGCGGCGAGGCTGGCTGCATGGGCAACCACATCAAGTGCGAGTTCTCGATGCCGCTGTTCGTCCGTGATGTCGCGGCTCAGATCGCGAGTCATGTCTCCGACATCGATGAAGCAAAGCAGTCTTGCCTCACGTACATCGGACCGAACTTCAACAGCTTCTCGAGCTTCGTGACACCGGCGAACCGTGCGAGCGTGACGGCGTTCGAGACGTACTTCAAGGGCCGCAAACAGCAGATCGAGGTCGCCCTCCGCGATACGCCGCGCAACTCCTCGCTGCCGGAGTCGATCGGCGATCGCCGTGGAGGTGGCACCGTGTTCGGCGACAAGGCGAGCTTCGCCGCCGAGTACAAGTACTCCGCGGAGTGGGCCGTCAACCCGATCGCGAAGACGGACACCGACAACGACGGCACGCTCGACGCGGTCTGCCGCATCGGCGGCCAGGTCGAAGGCTCGCTCGTCGCGAACGTCACGGCGTTCGGCATCGATCGCTCGCTCGTCGACGTGGGCCTGAAGGCGCGCACCGAGCAGCCCCTCGCCGCGAACCCGGCCGATCAGGCGCCGCTGTTCGAGGCGCACGTGAACTTGCTGGGCATCGATGTCTTCCGCTCGGCGCCGAGCGACCCACTGCTCGCCAGCTATACCAAGGAGAACACCGACAGCTTCGACATCCCGATCGTTCGCACCACCGTTCTGCTCGGCATCCTGCCGGTCACGGTCGAGGCGGGGGTCGGCTTCGACTACGGCTACACGCTCGAAGCGAAGTTCGCGACGAGCCCGTGCCAGAAGGAGCCGTTCATGAAGCTCTCGGGCAACGTCACGCCGTTCGCCGGGGCCGATGCGTTCCTCGGTGCGTACGTCGAGCTCTTCGTCGCGAGCGTGGGCGTGAAGGTCGATCTCACGCTCATCGAGGCGAAGCTGCCGTTCACGGCCTCGCTGACGGTCAAGAAGGATGCGACGGACAACTACGTCGCGACGGCCAAGTCGAACGTCGACCTCCAGCTCACCGAGCTGGCCGGCGCCGTCTCGTTCGTGGTCAAGGTTCTGTTCGTGCCGGTGTGGGAAGGCGAGCTGTTCCGCTGGAGCGGCTTCCGCCAGGTCATCCCGCTGTGGAAGCACGACGTCGAGTTCCCGTTCTCGGCGTTCGAGTTGCTCTGACGGTCAGCCGTCGACGCGCCCCCGATGCGCCGGGAGCTACCTCGCGCCGGCGCCTCCGGGATCGGTCTGGTCCCACGCGAAGCCCGGAATCGTCGTGACGCCCGCGCCGATGTTCGCGCCCGCGTCGAAGATCTGGGAGGTCCCCTCGCGCCACTGGCGGAGCTCGACGTGCGGCGTGCCGCCGGACGGGGACGGCGAGATGAACGCGTGCGTGAAGCAGCGGCGGATGCCGGGCCGCGTCGCGGGGAGCCACGTGCCGGAGTTGACGTAGACGCCACCGGAGCGCAGGCGCTGCCACCGCGGGTCGTGCGTGTGACCGAACACGACGACGGGTGCATCGACGAGCTTGCGGATGCGCTGCGGGACGGCGCGCATCGGGAGCTGCGAGGTCACCATGTGGCGGCCGAGCCAGCGCGTGATGCCGGCGGCGGCGAGGACGGAGAGCGCGGAGCCGACGAGCGCCCAGAGGACGGGGAGCAGGATGAACAGCAGGATGATCGTGACGACGAGGCCGATCCCGAGGCCGAACCGATCGAGCATGAGCATGCGGCCGAGGCGGCGCCACGAGACGGTGAGCGGCGTGCGCGCGAGGCGATCGATCGCGGAGGCGGTCTCGACCGTGATGCCGCCGTTCGCGGCGACCTGGCCGAGTCGCGTGCGATGCTCGCGCCGGCGGCGATCGCGGCGCTTGAAGGACTGGTGGAGCGCGCGCGCGGAGAACAGCGCCTTCACGAAGCGCGCGTAGGCGAGCCACAGCTTGCCCATGTGCGAGAGGCCCTGCCCCATCGCGTAGCGCATGTAGCCCCAGAAGCCCCACTCCTCGATGCCGTGTGGATCGAGATCCGGGACCGCGCTTCCGAGGTAGCGCACGGCCGCGTAGTCGGCGTTGTAGACGAGCCAGCCGTCCTTGGGATCCATCGGCGCGAGGTTGAACTCGAACGAGCAGCCCTCGTCGTAGACGTGGCCGTGCTCGATCCACGCGACACCGGGGATGTAGACGAACCACGGGACGACCTCGATCCGGGTCAGCGCCGCGGCCGCGCCCGGGAGGTCGGCGGAGGCGATCTGGATCTGGCGCTTGAGCTCCTCGGCGACCTCGGGAGCCAGCAGCTCGATGTCGTGGTTGCCGACGATGATGTCGACGTGATGGCCGGCGGCGGCGAACCGGCCCAGATCGGCGAGCAGCGGCCGGTGGATCTCGCAGATCAGCCGCAGGCGCTCGACGCCGGAGGCGATGCCGCGCGACAGGCCGAACCGGCGCTCGTCGGCGGTCTTGGCCGGGCGCTCGGGGAGCGACGGCACGAACACGCTCATGAAGTCGAACATGTCGCCCGCGATCACGAGCCGCCACGGACGCCCGTCCCGCCGGCGGACCGTGTGATAGCGGAGAAACTCGCGGAACGCCTTCGCCCCCAGATCCACGGCGTGCCGGCGCTCGATCGAGGCGCCGGGGAGCAGCTCCTCACCGAAGTGCAGGTCGCTGACGACCAGGATATTGGCGAGGGAGCTTACCACGACGTCTCTTCACACTATAGAACGCGAGCAAATCCGCGTCACGCCATGACAAATCCGGCGATCGCATGATAAGCCCGGCTAGTCGTGACCCAGGTCATCTTCATCCTCCTGCTCGCGGCGTCGCTGGCGTTCTTCGCGCGCACCTCGTGGCTGTTCGGCCGCGCGGTCTTCGCGGGAGTCGCCGAGCCTCGGCCCCGCCTCGACGACCTCCCCGGCCGGCTCATGGACGTCGGCATCTACTTCTTCGGCCAGAAGAAGGTCGCGGAAGAAGGCCCGGGGCATCGAACCAGCAAGCACCACCTGTTCATCTTCTGGGGCTTCCTGATCATCACGATCGCGACGGTCGACATCATCGTGTCGGGCGTCATCCCGGGGCTGTCGCTGCACCTCCTGCCCGGCTTCCTGTTCAAGCCGCTCTACGGCCTGATCGACGTGTTCAACCTGATCGTGCTGGCGATGGTCACCTGGGCCGTCATCCGCCGCACGATCGTCCAGCCGAAGCTCATCCCGTGGAGCCTCGACGCGGGCCTCATCCTCGGTGGCATCGGCTCGCTGATGCTGACGCACTTCGTCTATCACGCGTACGAGATCGCGGGCTCGGTGTCGGCGGGCGGCGAGTTCGCGCCGTACATGCCGATCTCGAACGCGCTCGCGCACGTGCTCGCGCCGCTCACCGCCGAGGCCGCGCACCGAGGCGCGGTGATGGGCTACTGGCTGCACGTCCTCATCATCCTCACGTTCCTGAACTACCTGCCCTACTCGAAGCACATCCACCTGCTCGGCGCGCTGCCGAACATCTTCACGCGCAACCGCAGCGAGCGGCGGATGGATCTGCCCAAGCTGAACCTCGAGGACGAGAATCAGTGGGGCGTCTCGAAGTTCGAGCAGTTCTCGTGGAAGAGCCTGCTCGATACCTACGCGTGCACCGAGTGCGCCCGCTGCTCGAACTACTGCCCCGCCTACAACACCGGCAAGAACCTGTCGCCGATGCAGCTCGTGCACGACATCCGGTACGAGATGCTCGACCGCGTCGCGTACGGTGACAAGATCGCCGACCTCGAGGAGCAAGTCGCGAGCCTGACCGAGTACTCGGCACAGAAGGGCTTCGACGACGCGCACCCGCACCCGGATCTCGTGTTCGCGAAGGAGCAGCTCGCGGCGACGCAGGCCGAGCTCGCGGCGATGCCGAAGATGACCGGCGGCCGCATCCAGGAGGACACGCTGTGGGCGTGCACGACCTGCGGCGCGTGCCAGGAGGTGTGCCCGGTGTTCATCGAGCACCCGCTCAAGATCCTCCAGATGCGTCAGAACCTCGTGCTCGAGCAGGAGAAGACGCCGGCCGAGCTCCAGCGCACGTTCCGCAACATGGAGCGGCAGAGCAATCCGTGGGGCATCGGCAACGACACCCGCATGGACTGGGCGAAGGACCTCGACGTCCCGCTGATCGAGGACAACCCCGACCCCGAGTACCTCCTGTGGGTGGGCTGCGCCGGCGCGTTCGACAGCCGGATCATCAAGCAGACCCGCGCGATGGTGAAGATCCTCAACACCGCGGGCGTCAGCTACGCGGTGCTCGGCCACAACGAGGCGTGCACGGGTGACCCGGCGCGCCGCGCCGGCAACGAGATGCTGTTCCAGGCGCTCGCCGAGCAGAATGTCGAGACGCTGAAGGCGGCGAACGTCAAGAAAGTGCTGACGAGCTGCCCGCACTGCCTGCACACGCTGCGGCACGACTACCCGCAGTTCGGCGGCGAGTTCGAGGTCGTGCACCACACGCAGCTCCTCGACCACCTGTTCAAGACCGGCAAGCTCAAGACCGAGAGGTCCGAGATCGGGACCATCACGTATCACGACAGCTGCTACCTCGGCCGGTGGAACCGCGAGTTCGATGCGCCGCGCGACGTGATCGCGGCGGTCGGGGTGCCGAACATCAAGGAGCTCGAGCGCAGCAAGCGCCACGGCTTCTGCTGCGGCGCCGGCGGCGGCCGCATGTTCATGGAAGAGCACGACGGCGAGCGCGTGAACTTCAACCGCACCGACGAGGTGATCGCCGCGGGCGTCCAGGCGGTGGCGGTCGCCTGCCCGTTCTGCAACATCATGCTGACCGACGGCATGAAGCAGCGAAACGTCGAGGACAAGATCGAGGTCCTCGATGTCGCGGAGCTGGTCGCGAAGAGCATCCCCGACGTGCCGCTGTCCGCCCTCGTGCGCAAGAAAGATCGCGCCGCCGACGCGTAGCCCTCCGGCTTCCCGTTATGATCGGTCCCGATGAGAGGAACGATCACGGGTCTGGTCCTGTGTGCGCTCGCGGCCGGCGCGTGCAGCGCCGGCGATGACGTTGCCGCCGGTGCGCGCGCCCAGTGCGCGTTCGGCGGGGAGCTGCTCGACTGCCCCGATGCCCAGCGCACGTCGGAAGGCGCGTGCTGGCGCATGGTCGACTGCGGCGCGATCGCGATCAACGCCGGCGAGATGAACCAGTTCCGGTTCGATTGGGACCGCTGCGTCGACGGGCTCGACTCGCTCACGCGGGACCGCCGCACGCTCGTGATCAACTGCATCGCGGCGTCGAGCTGCGACCAGCTGCGGATGGACGGCTCCCCCGATAACCCGAACACCGACCAGAACTACTGCCTGGTGCTCGGAGATCGGTGATGCGCACCTGGTTGTTCCCGGTCGCGGCGATCGTCGCCGCGGCTCCCGGAGTCGTTCACGCGCAGCCCGCCGACGTTCCGGCGCTGCAGAAGCTCATCGAGACCCAGCCGGGCGACATGGACCGGTCGACCTGGAAGGAGAAGCGGCGCGACGCGGCGCGGAAGCTCGCGCAGAGCAAGGACAAGCGCGCCGTGCCGGTGCTGATCAAGCTCGTCGAGACCGAGACCTTCGACATCATCGGCGAGATCGCGATCGAGGGCCTCGGCAACCTGGGCGATCAGAGCGCCGTGCCGGCGCTCCAGAAGGCCGCGAACGACATGTCGCGCGACAAGGCCACGCGCGACCTCGCGAAGAAGGCGCTCGCGAAGCTCGGCGCCGACGCGAAGGTGGTCGTCACGCCGACCGGCGGCGGCACGCCGACCGGCGGCGGCACCTCGACCGGCGGCGGCACCACCACCGGCGGCGGCACCTCGACCGGCGGCGCGACCACCGGCGGCGGCACCACGACCGGCGGCGGCACCACGACCGGCGGCGGCACCACGACCGGTGGCGCGACCACCGGCGGTGGCGCGGTGACGACGGGCGGCGGCGACGGCGGAGGGTCGTCTGACCCTGGCGGCAGCGGGCTCGAGGGGCGCGGTGGCGAGGGCGGCACCGGCGGCACGACCGGCGGCGGGACGCTGCTCGGCGGCGGTTCGTCGACGGAGGGCATCCCGGCCGGCCCGGCCCTGCCCGACGACACGATCGCGGCGTACGACCGGCTGACGTTCGCGGCTGGCAGCGCGAGCCTCGCGTACGACACGGTCCGCAAGCGGCCGAGCTTCTCGGCGGACGTCGCCGGCCGGTGGTCGCACCGGATCGAGCGCGAGGCGATGGCGTGGGGCTACGACGCCGGCGCGCACCTCGTCACCGGGCTCGTGAACCCCGAGGGCCGCGCATCGACCCGCGGCGCACAGCTCGAGATCGACGGAACCGCCGAGGCGCGGTTCTACCTCGGCGGCGGCAAGGTCTACGGCATCGGCAAGGCGGCGCTCGGGTTCCAGCTGAACTACATCGCGGATCTCGACGACGACGATCCGAACGATGACCTCAAGGACACGCGCACGCACACCGATATCCAGGTCGCGATCGGCGGCGGCTACGGCCGGGTCCTCGACGTCGGCGCGGCGATCCGCGTGCGCCGGCTCGCGCGGACCCTCGATGCCAACCGCGCGCTCGGCAAGCAGATCGACGCCGCGACGTCGAAGCGCCTCCAGATGGCGTGGTGGGCGCTGCGCGGCGAGCGCGGCAACTACCGCGCGCTCGTCGCGACGGTCGCGATCCTGCGCGAGGCCGGCATCCTCCTCGGCGAGCCCGACGCCGGTCTCGCGTACGAGCTGCTTGCCGTCCTGCGCGACTCGCAGCTGTTCCTCCGGCCCGAGGGCCTCGACGTCCAGCTCCTGATCAGCGAGGGCTACCTGATCCGCCCGACCGACTCGATGACGATGGACGTCCCGAACCCGGCCCAGGAGGGGCGCATCGAGCAGGTGATCGTCAGCGCCGGCTACGGCAAGCAGCTCGCCGAGGACAAGGCCGAGGCGAGCGGCACCGCGTTCGCGCGGATGCGCTTGCTCGCGCCCGACACGCAGCCGTCGCCCTGGGCGCTCGGCGCGACGGGCCGGCTGCGCCGCTTCGCGTACGGCGAGCATGGCGATCCGATCGGCGCGCTCGACGTCGCGGCGACCGTGATGCTCTCGAAGGACGGCGCTCCGATGGGCCAGATGAGCGATCCGACGGCGCTGCGGATCCAGGGCGAAGCCGGCTTCACCTACTGGATGAGCAGTGCATCCGGATTGCGAGTCGCGGCGACGATCGCGGAGGACGCCGGGGAGATCTTCTTCGGCGCGTCGCTCGAGGCCACCTACGGCCTCCTGGACGCCACCTATGCCCGATAAGCAAGGCGCACCGAGATAGGTCTGGTGGTCGGACCAGCGATCGGATAAGACGGATCCGTGGCGCAGCTCTCGTCCTCGCAGCACCGGACCCTGACCGCACTGGCGGAGACCGTACTGCCCGCGGGCAAGTACCTCCCCGCCGGGGGCGAGAAGACCGCGGCACGGATCGCCTCGTTCCTCGATGACATGCCGGACGCGCTCGCGATGGGCGCCGGCGGCGTGCTCGCGGCACTCGACGCGGCGTCGTTCGTCCGGAACGCGAAGCGGTTCGCCTCGCTGTCGCCGCACAAGCGGCTCGCGCTGCTCGAGGGCTGGCGCACGGGCGATCCGATCCGGCGCCTCATGCTCCGCTCGCTGGTCGCGCCGCTCAAGATGGCGCACTTCGACGACCCCGCGCTCTACCAGAAGCTCGGCTGCGTCTACGAGACGGCCAAGGTGAAGGGAGAAGCGAAGCCCGCGTACCTGCGCGACCGCGTGCACGCGCGCCTCGACGGGGACCTCGCGATCGAGGTCGATGTCGTGGTGGTCGGCACCGGCGCGGGCGGTGCCGTGGTCGGGCGCGAGCTCGCCGAGGCCGGGCTCGCGGTGGCGTTCGTCGAGGAGGGGACGTACTTCGACCGCACCGACTTCAACGGCCGCGCGTTCGCGATGCAGCGGAAGCTGTACCGGCGGCAGGGCGCGACGTTCTCGATCGGCAACACCGGCATCCCGATCCCGCTCGGCCAGACCGTCGGCGGCTCGACGACGGTGAACTCGGGCACGTGCTATCGCACGCCGGACCGCGTGCTCGCGCGCTGGCGCGAGCAGTACGGGCTCGAGGAGCTCGCGCCCGACAAGCTCGGGAGCTACTTCGAGCGCGTCGAGGACGTGCTCGGGATCGCGCCGGCGAAGCGCTCGCTGCTCGGCGGCAACGGCCGCGTGATCGAGCGCGGCTGCAACGCGCTCGGCTTCAAGAAGCACGGGCCGCTGCGGCGCAACGCGCCCGAGTGCGACGGCCAGGGCGTGTGCTGCTTCGGGTGCCCGACGGACGCGAAGCGCTCCACCAACGTCAGCTACGTCCCGCTCGCGCTCAAGGCCGGCGCCGAGCTGTTCGCCGGCGCGCGCGTCAACCGGATCATCGTCGAGGGCGGCCGCGCAGTCGGCGTCGTCGCGACCACGCGCGAGCGGCACACGCTGACGATCCGCGCGAAGGCGGTCGTCGTCGCGTGCGGCGCGATCATGACGCCGCTGCTCCTCGGCGCGCAGGGGCTCGGTGGTCAGTCGGGCCAGCTCGGCAAGAACCTGTCGATCCACCCCGCGGCCGGCGCGCTCGCCGAGTTCTCCGAGCAGGTGTTGCCGTGGTCGGGCATCCCGCAGGGCTACTCGATCGAGGAGTTGCACGACGAGGGCATCCTGTTCGAGGGCGCGATGGTCCCGCTCGAGCTCACGATGAGCGCCACGCAGCACATCGGGCCCGAGCTGATCCGGCTCGCCGAGGGCTTCGATCACGTCGCGTCGTTCGGCTTCATGGTCGAGGACACCTCGCGCGGCCGCGTCGGCGAGCTGCGCGGCCAGCCGATGATCTACTACTCGCTGACCGATCAGGACGTCGCGCACATCAAGCGCGGCATGGACGTGCTCGCGCAGGTGTTCTTCGCGGCCGGCGCGCACACCGTGCACACGGCGATCAACGGCTTCGAGATCCTGCGCGGCGAGGCGGACCTCCAGCGCCTGCGCCGCGCGAACGTGAAGGCGTGGGACCTCGACCTCTCGGCCTACCACCCGCTCGGCACCGCGCGGATGGGGCGCGATCCGGCGACGTCCGTGGTCGATCCCGACCACCAGGTCCACGACACGCCCGGACTCTACGTCGTCGACGGCGCCGCGGTCCCGTCATCGCTCGGGGTCAACCCGCAGGTCACGATCATGGCGCTCGCGACCCGGGCCGCCGAGAAGATCGCGGCTCGCGTCGCCTGAGCCTGTACGCGACGCGCCACGGGTTTTCGCGAGCGGCCTCGGTTTTCCGAGAGCGCCCCGCGTTGTTTCGCGGCCTTGCGATGGCGACGCCGATGGCACATCGCGTGCTGTCGATCGATTCACCATGGCCCTGCGCCCGCTCGCCGCCGCAATCGTCGTCGCCCTGCCCTCCCTGGCCGCCGCCGGCCCGTTCACCGCGGGCGTCCACCTCGGCATCACCCAGTCGAAGGAGGACGGAGCGGCGGGACTCGAGCCGAACGACACGCTCGGCCTGTTCGGACGCCTCCAGCTCAGCCCGCGGATCGCCGGCCAGCTCGAGGCGCAGAAGATCAAGACCGACGCGGGCAACGTCGACATCCGCACCGGGACCGCGTCGCTCGTGATCGACCTCGTCGCGAAGGGCCGCCTGATCCCGACGCTCGCGGTCGGCATGGGCATCGACAGCGCGACCACCTCGTACGGCAGCGAGACCAACGGCCACCACTTCGAGGGCGGCTTCGGCCTCGAGTACCGCGCGGATGGTGGCCTCGTGCTCGGCGGCGAATTCCGCATGGGCGGCCGCTCGCTCGAGCAGAGCGACAAGGTCGTCCCCCTCGCGGAGGGTGACCTCGCGTACTACGTGGCCCCGAGCCTGCGCGAGGGCGAGTACCGCAGTGTGCGGCTGTTCCTCGGCGTCCGGTTCAAGTGACCGTCAGGGGCAGCTGCCCGGCAGCTGCCCGATCCACGCCCGCACCAGCGCGGCGCCCTCGGCGTCGACCAGGTTGCGCCCGAGCTCCGGCATCCGGATGTCGGGCTCGGTCGACTCGATGCGGAACGTCATGATCGACGCCTCGGGCTGGCCGGGCACGATGCCATAGAGGCGGCCGCCCGAGCCGCGGCCGGCCGCCACCGGTGGCTTGCAGATGCCGAGGGTCAGCGGGTCGGTGTTCTCGGCGGTGAGGTAGAGCCCGCTCGTGCGCGCGACGCCGCGCTCGTTGTGACAGAACGAGCAGTTGATGTCGAGCCACGCGCGGGCGCGCTGCTCGACGGTACCGCTCGCCGGATCGTATGCGGCGAAGCCTGCGGGCCACTGCGCGCGCGGCGGCGCGCCGGTCACCACACCCGCGTCGACGAGCTCGGCGAGCTGGTCGCCGGTGTTCAGGTGCCGCGCCTTGGGACCGAGCAGGTCGATCACCTCGTCGTGCTCGGCGTGGCACTCCTTGCACTGGTTCTTGTTGGGGACGACGTAGTCGTTGGTCTTTGCCGAGCCGTCGGCGTGCGTCCAGCTCGTGGTCAGCTGCGCGCCGGCGATCGCGAGCTCGGCGTCCGCCGGATCGTTCGAGGCCTCGGGGTAGACGTACGACGCGCCGGTCCAGCCCGCGTCCTGCTTGATGAGGAGGCGCGTCTCCAGCGTACGGCGCGCCCCCGCCGGATCGCGACGATCGGCGAGGTAGCTGAACGTCTTCACCACGATCGTGCCGACCGGGGCGACGAACGAGTCGCGATCGCGCCACGCCAGCGACTCGCCCGCGGGCAGGATGATCGAGCGGTCCTTGACCGTGTAGTCGGAGAACAGCGGCGTGGACAGCGCGTACGGCACCGCGTCGCCGAGCGGGTAGCTCGCGAGCTGCTTGCACATCGGCCCGAGCGGGTCGCACGGCTCGGTGCCACCGTCGCCGCACGCGGCGAGCAGGATCAGGAGCAGCGTGTGGCGCATCACAGCGTGACCGCGGGCACCGGCGGCAGCGTGCAGGCGTGCGGCGCCAGCGACTCCGACGGCAGCGTGCCCTCGGACAGCGGCCACGCGAGGTTGATGAAGTTCGCGTCGCCGTTGTCGTGGATGCAGATCTTCTCGGCCGGGTTACCGGGGGTGCGCGCCGGATCGACGACGCCGTCCCACGCGATGTCGGGCGTGATGAACGGGCCGTTCGGGTAGAGCTCGCCGATCGCGGTGATCAAGAGCGCACCGAGCTCGCCGGTCGGCATGTCGGAAACGCCGGTCATCGTGTTGTCGTGGATATGGATCGCCGTCGGGTACTGGTCGTACTCCGGATCGTTGACCGTGCCGACGGGGACGTAGCTGACCATCCCGACGTTGAAGGCCTTGTGGTCCTTGATCGTGTTCTTGAAGATCTCGACCTCGTGCGCGGCGAGGATCACGACGCCCGAGCCCATCGGCACCTTGCCGACGATGTTGCCCGCCGGCGCGAAGTTCTCGGTGTTGTTGTCGAACACCTCGTTATCGTGGACGCGCGTCCGCGCGCCGTTCGCGACGTCGAGCCCCGGGAGGTTGAACACCAGGATGCCGCCGGTGTTCGTCGTCGCGGTGTTCTCGTAGACGTCCGCGTTCGTCGAGTTCTCGATCTCGATCCCGGCGACGTTCAGCTCCGCGCGGTTGCGGCGCACGATGATCTGATCCGACTGGCCGACGTACACGCCCGCATCCGACGCCGCCTTCGCGACCGAGTCCTCGATCAGCACCTTCTTGCACTGCACCGGGTAGAGACCGTACGCGCCGTTGGTCTCCTTCGGTCCGCCGGTCCACTCGACGCGCACCCTCTGGATCGTCACGCCGGTCGTGCCGAGGATCTTGAGCGCGTCGCCCTTGGTGTCCTCGATCGCGAAGTCCTTCGCGGTGAAGTTGTCCGCGGTCACGAGGATGCCCTGCGCCCCGTTCGTCTGGTTCTTGTAGGACAGGATCGTCGCGTCCATCCCCTCGCCGACCAGCGTCACGCCCGCGACGTCGAGCGACAGCTCGCCGGTCATCTCGAACGTGCCCTTGCCGAACGCGATCGTGCCACCGGGCTCGATCTCGATCAGCGCGGTCTGCACCTCGGTCGTCGACGCGCCGCTGGTCAGGCCGATGCACGCGCCGACGATCCCCTCGCACGGATCCGGATCCGACGAACAGCCGGTTGCCAGCAGGAACCCGATCACGAAGCGCGCTCGCATGCCCATGCGCATCGCACCGAATGGTCAGACCGGTCAAGCCGGTTTCGACCGACGACCGCCGTTCACATCTGGCTGCCACCGGGTGCGCGCGACGGATCTCACGGTCGCTACAGGTCGATGCGCTCGCGCCACGTCGCCGCGGGTCCGGCCTGGAACCGGACGTCTGCGAGGACCTCGCGCACGCAGCCGTGGATGGTCGATGGCAGGTCGGTGTCCACCACGTTCAAGAACCCCACGGCGCCGCTCGCATCGACGGCCATCTCCACCTGCACGTAGGTCCCCGTCAGGCCCTGCTTCCGGATCGAGCGGGTGCAGCGCCCGAGCCGCGCGCGATCGATCCCGGCGCGCAGCTGCGCGCGGCGCGTCGTCACGCCGGTGCCGGTCGCAGGCGCCTGCTCGCCGTCCGCGCGCACGTCGAGGCGCGCCGGCGTCCGGCCGACATCGACCCAGCCCGCGCGCTGGTAGCGACCGCTCGCGTCCATCGCCTCCACCGTGTGCCGGCCCGGCATCACCCGCACGCGCACCGGCGCCTTGCCGACCTCGATGCCATCGACGCGCACCTCGCGTCTGCCCGCGCCGCCGATCTCGAGCGGCGCCGACGCGGCCACGAGTGTATCCGGATCCCACAGCGGCACGCGGAGCGGCGTCGCCTCGGCGAGCGCGTCGAGCTCGGCGACGGTCAGGGCGACCACGCGCGCGTCGGCGAGCTGCGCTCCGGTCGGCAGCTCCACGCGGCGCGCCGCGCCGACCAGCGCCGGCTGCTTGCCCGACGCGCGGTCGCGCACCGCGACCAGGCCATGGCGACACGCCACGGCCGTCGACTTCGCATCGTGGCGGACGCGGAACTGCGTGCCGCGCACCTCGATCGCCCGCTCGCCGGCGAGCACGACGAACGTCTGCCCCGGCGCGCGCGGCGCGACCTCGATGTCGATCATGCCCTCGACCGCGAGCTCGATCGCCTCGGCGTCGAACCGCACCACGTCCAGCGTCGAGTGCGGCGCGAGCGTGAAGCCGCTCGCGTCCCCGAACTGCACGTCGACCGCGGCATCGCCCGTCGCGATCACCGTGCCCGCGTCGATCTTCTGCGCGAACAGATCGGCCGGCTGCGCGCCGTCGATCAGCACGTCGCCGGCGGTCGCCCGCGTGACGAGCCCCGCGAGCGCGGCGGGCTCCGGCTTCTTCGCCGGCGCGAGCGCCTTCACCGCCGGTGCCGGCGGCGGTGCGACCGGCGCGACCGCGACGCCGTCCGCCCCGACGACGGGCCGCGTCGCGACAGGACCGCTCACGAGCGCGATCGCACCGGTGGCGACGACGACCCCGGCGGCCCACGCGAGCGCGGGCCACCGCGCCGGCGGCGCGCCCTGCCCGTCGCGCTTGGCCTTCGACACCGACCAGTGCACGCGCGCGCGCACCGAGTCCCACGGCAGCTCCGGCGCCGACTGCGCGCGGATCGACGGGAACGAGTCGCTCGCCCGTGCGACGCGCGCTCGCGCGGCCGCGCACCTCCCGCAGGCCTCTGCGTGCGACTCCATCGTCTCCCGCTCGGCCGCGTCGACCTTGCCCGACAGCAGATCGGCCCAGCGGTGCGGCTTGACGTGCCGGCTCACGGCTCGCCGCCTTCGCCGCCGCGGTCGCCCGCGGTGGCATCGCCGCCCGCGGCCTCTCCGGCGAGCACGCGGTAGAACTCGCGCCGCGCGTAGAACAGCCGGGTCCGGACGGTCACCGGGTTCGAGTCGACCAGGTAGGCGATCTCCTTCAGGTCGAGCCCCTCGATCTCGTGCAGGTACAGCACGATCCGCTTCTTCGGCGCGAGCTGCTCGAGCGCGGCGTACACGCGCGCCTGGTCCTGCCTTCGCTCGAGCGTCCGATCGGGCTGCTCGGGCCGCTCGGTCAGGCTCGGATCGATCGCCGCGCTGTCGAGGTCGGCCATCCCGATCGCGGTCGGGCGGCGCTTCCGCGTGCGGATCCGGCCGAGCGCGACGTTGACGCCGCTCCGGTAGAGCCAGGTCGCCAGCCGCGCGTCGCCCCGGAACCGCTCGAGCCCGCGGAACGCGATCACGAACACCTCCTGCACGAGGTCGTCGAGATCGCTGCGGTCGCCGAGGACGCGATACAGGTTCCCCGCGACCTGGCGGCGGAACCGGTGATAGAGCTCGTCGTGCGCGCCCCGATCGTCGGCGCGGCAGCGCGCGATCAGATCGGCCTCGTCGGCCGGATCCAGCGCCGGGCGTTCGAACCCGCCGGTCTCGCGCTTCACCCGAAGCAGCATAGCGTCCCCGTTAGTGACCGGGGCCCCGCCGCACGTTCATGTGTGAGGTGCGTTACGTCCCGCGGCGCTCAGGGCAGCAGACGCGCGACGTCGACGCCCAGCGCGGTGCCGTCGCCGGTCCGCAGGGCGAGCCGATCGCCCCGCCGGAGGACGGCGACGGAGGCGTAGTGCTCCTCGCTCACCACCGGTTGCTCGTACACCTCGACGCAGTCCTGCGGGAGGTTGAAGATCACGTACTGCCCGATCCCCGCGCGTGCGTAGAGCGGGAGCTTGATCCGCCGGTCCTGCCGCAGCGACGAGTCCGAGACCTCGATCACGGCATGAACGTCCGCCGGGCCAGGAAACCGATCGGTGTAGTCGCGGGGCGTGCCGGCGACGACGGCCGCGTCAGGCTGTGGCGCATCGTAAAGCGAGAGCAGCACCGCGCCATTCGCCTTCATCCAGCAGCCACGAGATTCGAGCTCCGCATCGAGCTTCGACAGCAGGTGGACGACGAGGCTGTGTCGCGTGCCGATGCTCATGGGGTCTTCGCCCCTGTCGCGTCGGTCCCGGTACACGAGGACTCCGTCGATGAGCTCGAGCGGAGCACCCTCGACGAGGAGCCCGGTGTCGAGCATGCGTTCGACCTGTTCCACGGTGATCCGCGTCGCCATCCCTTCAAGGCTAGCATGGCTCACGGTTGCCTCTGACCGGCGAAGGTGGCGGTGACCGTCCCGAGCCAGCGGCCATTCCGGATCGTGTCCATGTCGTTGTCGTGATCGACGTCGACGCCCGTCGCCGCGCCCGCGAGCTCGAGCTGCATGGCCGACGCGTCGAGCGCGCGGACGCGCTCGTCGAGCTCGGCCGCGACCGCGGTCATCGCGGCGATGCACGCGCTGCGGTAGATCGCCGGAGAGCCGATGCCGATCTTGTCGGCGACGAGCACGGACAGCGCGGTGCAGTCGACGAGTGCGGCCAGCGCCTGCGCGACGTCGTGGGCGCCGGGCGACGCGGCCGGTGCGACGGCGAGCTCGAGCCCCGCGCGGACGAGCGCACCGTAGCGCAGCGCGATCGCGTGCGACGGCACGGCGATGAGGCCGGTCTCGTCGAGCGACATCCGGAAGGTGGCGGTCACGTCGGGCACGCCGATCGCGCCGAGCGCGACGACCGGGGCGGGCCCGACGTCGAACCGCGCATCGCCGATCGCGCGGATCGCGTGGCCAGTCGGCTCGATCGACCAGCGCTCGATCAGCTCGACGTGCGACGCGACGCGCGCGAACCCGGTCGCGATCGTGCGCAGCCCGGGCACGAGCTTCGGTGCGAGCACGTCGAGCTTGGTGTCGAGCCACGGCGCGACGAACGGGATCGCGACCTGCGCGACGGTCTTCGTGGTGCCGTCGGGCAACACGGCGACCATGCGTTCGAGGAGGAACCGCGCGGGATCCGACGCCGCGCGATCGAGCGCGGCGATCACGCGCTCGGCGTCGGGCGGCGGCGAGACATCGAGCGCGGTGAGCACCGCGAACGTGCCGGACGGATCGCCGGGCACCGTCGTGAGCGGCGCCGCGTCGACCGGCACCGGCTCGTCGGCGGAGCTACAGGCGAGGAACGAGATCGAGAGGAGAAGGGAGGCGACACGGTGGATACGCATGCGCGCCGCGAAGTGCAGCGCTCGTGCCGCGCTCACGCGGTGCGATTCCGCGCGATTGCGGCGACCGCTTGTCCGAACTGTCCGGCGCTCGGCCAACGCCGGCCGACGCGCGGACAAGACCGGACAAGCGCCAGCCACCCGTGCTCCAGAGAGCACAGAACACGGAACAGACAGCAGCGAATCGGAATGGGAACAGCGCGCGGCGTTCGAGATTCTCGTTCCCTGCCGCACGGACCGACGGATCGCGATCTCCCGGGAGCCGGCCGCGCGGTGACTTGCCTAGCGGCGCGTCGGCAGCACGACGAACTCGATATCGCGCCCGAGGTTGCACCGCAGCGCGTCCTCGTCGCCCTGCGTCTCGAAGCCGCAGCCCGCCTCGTCCGCCTGTGTCACCTGCTTGCCCTTGGTGGGCATCGTGATCACGACGCGGTCGCCCTCGATCCGCCACGTCCCTTTGAACGGCAGGTCGTACGCCATGCCCTCGCAGCGCGACTTCACGCGGATGCGCACGACGCGGTCGCGCGTCGCGGTGAACCGGACCTCCGGCTTGTCGCACGACGTCGCCGTCTGCTCCCACTGCCCACCGAAGCCCATCAGGCGCTCGTAGGCGGTCACCGTGCCGCCGGGCTTCCTGTCGAGGCCGACCTTGGCGCGGAACGCCGGCTCGGCGCGCAGCGAGGCGAACGCGGGATCGAAGCGCGCCTCGATCAGCATCTCGATCGCGTCCGCGCGCGTCGACGCCGCGAGCGTGCCGAGCGTGGCCATCGCCTCCGCCGGCTGCTTCGCCTGCGCCTGCTGCGCGGCGAGCTGGAGCAGCGCCTCGGAGTGCTGCGCGTCGAGCGCGAGCACCGCCTTCCACGCCGCGATCGCCTTGGCCCCCTTCGCCGCCTTCTTCGCCGCGTCGACCGCCTTCTGTACCTTCGGATCGACGGGCGGCGTCGGCTGCGTCGTCGTCGGCGGCGGCGTGACGATCGTCCCGTTCGGATCGCCGGGCGGCGGCTTGGTGCCGCCGTCCTTCTGGAGATCGAACGCGACGATGTCGGTGAACTCCTTGCCCATGCGGCGCGTGGTGTACGCGACGGCGACGCGATCGTCGTACTGGCTGCCGTAGACCTCGACGATCTTGCCGATCGGATCCGGCGCGTCCCACGTGACGATCGGCGTTTCGGTCGCCGCGCGCGTGATCGTGAGCGTCCGGCCGGACGCGGTCGCCGCGAACGTCGGCTTCGCGATGCCCTTCTGCGGCAGCGGCTCCTTGAACCGGAGCTTCGCCATGACGTCGGCGTTCGCCTTGTCACAGGCCGGCATGCCGGACGCGGCTCCCTTCGTGACGACGAGCGGCGTGCACACCTTGTCCTGGTTGACCTGATACGGGCGATCGACGCCCGAGAACCCGCCGAACGTGTCCGCTCCAGCCGTGCCACCGAGGGCAAGAAGCACGAGCAGGCTGCGCATGGTCCTCATGTAGACGTAGTAGCGCGATCGGGATTCACATGCTCGACCTCCCGCCACGGCTTGGCACGGATCAGGGCATCCCCGGCCGCGCGCCACGACGGGGCGAGCCGCCCCGCCAGCGCCTGCCGGAGCGCCTCGGCCAGCTGCGCGGCGGTCTGGAACCGGTCGTCGCGCCGCTTGGCCAGCGCGATCGCGCACCACCGGTCGATGTCGGCCGGCAGCGCCGCGAGCGCGCTCGGCCGGAGCGGCGCGTCGTGGACCATCGCGTACAGCACCGCGGCCATGTCGGTGCCCGCGAACGGCACGCGGCCGGTGAGGCAGCGGTAGACGATCGCGCCGAGCGCGTAGAGGTCGGCGCGGTGATCGACGCCCTCGCCCTTCGCCTGCTCGGGCGCCATGTAGCCCGGCGTGCCGATCACGCCGCCACCGGTCAGCGTGCCGGTCGTGTCGGCGAGCACCGCGACGCCGAAGTCGAGCAGCTTCCACGTGCCGGCCTCGGTGCGGAACACGTTGTGCGGCTTGAGATCGCGGTGGACCATGCCGGCCTGCTGCGCGAGCTCGAGCACCTGCGCGAGCTGCGTCACGAGCTCCTGCACCGCCGTGCGATCGAGCATGCCGCCGCCGCGCAGGATCGCGCCGAGCGTGTCGCCCTTCAGGCGCTCCATCGCGAGGTAGGCGACGAGGTCCTCCGGCTTCGAGGCGTCGTAGACCGCGACGACGTGCGGCGACGCGAGCGCGCTCGCCGCGCGGACCTCGCGCAGGAACCGCTCGACGTGCCCCTTGTCGAGCATCAGCTCGCGGCGCAGCAGCTTGACCGCCGCGGGCCGGTGATCGTCGACGTGCTGCGCCTCGTAGACCTCGCCCATGCCGCCGCGGCCGAGCACGTTGCCGAGCTCCCAGCTGCCGACCACGGTGCCGGTGAACCGGCCGCGCCCGCCGACCTTGAGCGCGCGATCGAGATCGTCGCGCAGCTCGTCGAGCTGGGCCGCCCGCGCGGCCGCGAGGCGCGTCGCCCGCTGCAGCTCGGAGAGCGCGTCGAGCGACGCCGCGCGCGTCGACCGCGCGAGCCAGAAC
>JAEUJX010000594.1 GCA_016794545.1 Myxococcales bacterium | reverse complement strand
CGGTGTCCGTTCCTGTCCATACCGTCGAGACCTGCGTTGTCGCGACATCCTGTCCGTTCTGCATCAGCCTTGGCGCAGTGAGCATCAGCCCCAGGTGCATGTCGGCAATGGAGTTCATGACCGGCGCGCCGTCGACGCGAGCCCAACCGGTCGCGGAACCGACGCGAGAGGGCGCGTCGATCGGCGCGGCCTGCGTGCCACCCGACAGGTATGCGACGTAGTTGCCGGAGAGACCCGCGGAGATCGCGTGGCTCTTGCAGATCGAGTCCGCGCCACCGAGGCCTCCGAGGTCGCCGGTATAGGTGCCGGAGGTGACGAAGATGATGTTCGGTCTCAGCTTGAACGCCGCGTTCACCGTCACGTTGCCCGTGATGTTGTTCACGGAGCATCCGCCCAGGCCGCTGCAACCACCGCCGCTCCACCCGGTGAAGCTCGATGCTGTCGCGTCATCGATGCTCGGCGTCGCCGCCAAGGCAACACTCGCACCGTAGCTCACCGTCACCATGCAGGTGCCGCCGCAGTTGATCCCGCCGCCCGTCACAGTGCCATCGCCGGTCCCGCTCTTGGTCACCCGCACGGTGAACGTCTTCAGCGTGAACGTCGCGGTCACGCTTCGCGCCATGCTCATCGTCACCATGCACGTCGTCGACATGCCGCTGCACGCGCCGCCCCACCCGCCGAAGTCCGACGAGGCCGTCGGCGCCGCGGTCAGCGTGACCATCGTGTTGTAGAGGAACGACTCCGTGCAGTCGCCACCGCAGCTGATCCCTGGGCCGGTCACCGTGCCGCTGCCGGTGCCCGCCAGCGTGACGGTGAGCGCGAACGAGGCGAGGTTGAACGTCGCCGTCACCGACCGCGCCTGCGTCATCGTGACGGTGCAGCCGCCGGTGCCCGTGCACGCGCCGCTCCAGCCGCCGAAGGTCGAGCCCACGGCCGGCGCCGCGGTCAGCGTCACCATCGTGTTGTAGTTGTACGACTCGGTGCAGTCGGCGCCGCAGCTGATGCCGGCCGGGACCGACGTGACCGTGCCGCTCCCGCCGCCGACGACGCTCGCGCTCAGGATGTGCGTGTCGAGCGTGAACGTCGCCGTCACGCTCTGCGCCATCGTCATCGTCACCGTGCACGCCGCGGTGCCGGTACACGCACCGCCCCAGCCCGTGAACGTCGAGCCGGTGCCGGCGGCGGCCGTCAGCGTGATCACCGTGCCGTGCGCGACGGTCTCCATGCAGTCGACGCCGCAGCTGATTCCGGTGCCCGTCACCGTGCCGGTGCCGTTGCCGATCCTCGACACGGTGAGCGCGTAGGTGTTCAGCGAGAACGTCGCCGTCACGCTCTTCGCCATGTCCATCGTCACGCTGCACGTGGTCGCCGTGCCGGCGCACGCGCCGCCCCAGCCGGTGAACGCGGAGCTCGCACCCGGAGCTGCGGTCAGCGTGATCGTCGTGCCGTGTCCCAGCGTCTCCATGCAGTCCGTGCCGCAGCTGATGCCGGTGCCCGTCACCGTGCCCGCGCCGGTGCCGGCCGTCGCGACCGTCAGGGCGTAGGTGTTCAGCGTGAACGTCGCCGTCACCAGCTTGGCGTTGTCCATCGTCACGGTGCACGTGGTCGCCGTGCCGGCGCACGCCCCGCCCCAGCCACCGAAGGTGGAGCCCGTCGACGCCGCCGCGGTCAGCGTGACCACCGTGTTGTAGTTGTAGGGCTCGCTGCAGTCCGTCCCGCAGTTGATGCCCGGCGCCGTCACCGTGCCGGCGCCCGTCCCGTTCTTGGTGACGAGCAGCGCGTGCATGTCGAGCGTGAACGTCGCGGTCACCGACCGCGCCTGCGTCATCGTCACCATGCACGGCCCGGTGCCGGTGCACGCGCCGCTCCATCCCGTGAACGTCGAGCCCGTCGACGCCGTCGCCGTCAGCGCCACCATCGTGTTGTAGTCGTAGCCCTCGCTGCAATCGCCACCGCACGCGATGCCCGCGGGATTCGACGTCACCGAGCCGCTGCCGTTTCCGGCGCGCACCACGGTGAGCGTCTGCGTCGTCAGCGTGAACGTCGCGGTCACGGTGATCGCGGCGGTCATCGTGACGGTGCACGTCCCCGTGCCCGTGCAGCCGCCGCCCGACCAGCCGGTGAACGTCGAGCCCGTCCCGGGCGCCGCGGTCAGCGTCACCATCTGGTTCGCCGTGTACGTCTCGCTGCAGTCCGCGCCGCAGTTGATGCCGGCGGGCGCCGACGTCACCGTGCCCGTCCCGTTCCCGCCCTTGCTCGCGAACAGGGTCAGGTTGTCGAGCGCGAAGCTCGCGGTGATCGCGACGTCGTCGGTGACCGTGAGCGTGCACGCACCGTTGCCGGTGCACGCGCCGCCCCAGCCCGCGAACACCGAGAGGTTCGCGGGCGTGGCCGTCAGCGAGATCATCGTGCCGTGATCGACGGTGATCGAGCACGTCGTTCCGCACGCGAGCCCGTTGCCCGCGACGGTGCCCGTGCCGGCGCCCGCGCGCGTGACGGTCACCGTGTAGGTCGCGAGCTCGAACGCCGCGGTGACGTTCGCGGCGCTGGCGAGCGTGACGTCGCAGGTGGGCAGCGTCCCGCTGCACGCGCCGCCCCAGCCGGAGAACACGGAGCCGGTGTCGGGCACGGCCGTCAGCGTGACGAGCGTGTCCTTCTCGAAACCCGCGGCGCAGGTCGCGCCGCACGTGATGCCCGCCGGCGACGAGGTGACCGTGCCGCTCCCGCCACCCGACGTCGTGACGGTGAGCTCGACGTCGGTGCTCGCCGGCGCGTCGATCGCCGCATCGGGCGGCACCGGAGCGTCGGCGAGGTGGTTGACGTCATCGCCGCCGCACGCGGCGAGGGCGAACAGCACAGGAATGGCCCGACGGACCCTTGTCGCGCGAAACGTTCGCATCATCACGCCCTCACCTTCCCAGGTTGCAGCTCAGAAGATCGGACCGACGCAGCTCGCGATGTCGAAGAACATGAACGCGAGCGCCTTCTCCTGCGGCGTCAACGGTGCGGCCGAGCAGCGACTCGGGAAGTTCGTGCCACTTCCCCCACCAGAGACGTGCATGTCCGAGAACACGACCTTGCCGCAGCGGTTGTCCGCCGGCGACTCCAGAGGCGTCGTGAACTGGAAGTTCTGCGGGATGTTGCCCACCTGGAGATAAACCCAGCGCTCGGCCTTGTTCAGGTCCACATTCGTGCAGCTCTGTCGCGGCTGCTCGATCGAGAAGCCTCCGCCACCCACAATTGCCATCACATTTTGCATCCACTGTGCGAATGCCGCGCCCTTCATGCTGCTGACTTGGTCGATGACACCGATCGACGGATCCGTCGGAAACTCGTTCGAGTGGCATGTCCCGACCGTGGGCCACACTTGCTGTGGAACGTCGATCGCCGGATTAGATAGCGAGACGTGATGCCCACTGATCCACTGACGGTGATAGTGCGACAGAAACACGCGACCGCCGAGGTCCGCGAACGACTTCACGTTCGCCATCATCTGCGGCGTCGTGCCGCTGTGTTCGTCGCATTCGCACGAGAACGCGGCAATGTCGTACTGCTTGAGCTTGTTGAGATCTGACCAGAGGCCATTGGTCATGGGTAGCGGTGTCGCGTCGGCCAGCGCCGTGTGGCCGCTTGGCGTGCCGCCGCCTTGGTAGAGGTGAATACGTCCCGTCCCTCCCTCGACATCAAACTCCCTCGGATCCACCCCGAGCTTCCTGACGAGGCACTCGAGTGTGTCGCAACCTCCGGTGGACATCGCGATCTTCGGCAGGTCGCCCTCGCTCTTGTTGCGCGGCAGCGACGTGATGTTCGCCGGCAGCGGGTTGTCCTGGCACGGCAGGACCTCGGGGATGTCGACGATGCGGCGCCACTTGCCGACCTGGATGACGAGCGGGACGTTGATGCCGGTCGGCACGTTCGTCAGCGTGAACTTGCCGGCGGCGTCGGTCAGCGCCTGGCGGACGGAGCCGCCGGGCAGCGTGTTCTGGCACTGCGAGCACTGCACGCCGTCGGTCAGCGCGGGCGGCGGGCTCGCCGGGATGTAGACGTTCACGCCGTACAGCGCGAGCGTGCCGTTGGGCGCGAACACGGTGCCGGAGATCGTGGTCTCGGGCATGTTGCGCTGCGTGCAGTTGACGATGCGGCACTCGAGGCCGTCACACGCATCGGGGCCGCCCATGTCGTCATCACCGCGACGGTCGGGAGAGCCACAGCCAGTCCACATCGCTACGACGAGAGGAGCCACCAGGAAACGCATGGACGAGGCTTATACACAAGTGACGGCCAGGGGGCGATAGAAGCTTTCGCACACCCACGTACACGAGACAACCGCTCGGGATTCATCGGGATTCCCGGATCCAGCTCTCGAACACCGCGAGCCGAGATCGTGAGGGCCAGCACAACGAAACCCGGCACTCGGGGCCGTGTCGTCAGGATGGATGCAGCCCTGGGTCGTCGAGGTCGTCGCGCGGATCGGAGCGTCGATCGTGCACGCCGCCCACGTGCCGGCCGACGGGTGCTTCCGGATCGGGACGCACGCGGGCGTCGACCTCCCGATCGCAGACGGTGCGCTCGGCGCGTTCCCGCTGGTCGATCGTGGCCTCGTGATCCGCGTGCCCGCCGGGGTCGCCGCGATCGCGACACCGGACGGCGCGACGCGCCTCGCGCTCGGCCTCCTCGCGATCGAGCTCCGCACGGTGCCGGCGCCGCGCGAGGTGGTCCCGAGGCGGCCGCTCGAGCTGCGGCCGCTGCCCTACGTCGCGGCCGTGCTCGCACTTCACCTCGCGGTGTGGCTGGTCGCGATGATCCGCCATCCGATCGAGCGGCTCTCGCTCGCGGTCGCGCCGCTCGACGCCGTGCACGTGCGCGTCCCGCCCGTGCTGCCACCGCCGCCGCCGAAGCAAACCACGCAGAAGACGCAGCGGCAGGCGAAGACCTCGGCCGGCGGTGCGGCAGCGGCGCAGTCCGGCGCGCCGCGCGCCACGGATGCCCCGTCGAAGCCCGGCTTCCTCGGCGCGAAGGGCCTGTCTGATCTCTCGATGCTGGTGCCGAGCATCGACGTCGTGAAGGCGGTGAACGAGTCCACGTTCTACGACGAGGACGCCGCGAACGAGAAGCTGTTCGGCGGCGGGCCGCGCTTCGCTCCGGGGAAGAAGCCGGGCTGGGGCACCGTGAAGAGCGGGAGGTACGCGACGGTGTCGAAGGGTCGCGGCGCCGGCGACGACTACGATCTGCCGGGCGCCGCGCGTCACCCGCAGCCCGACATCGTGATGCGCGTGCTGCGCGTCGCGGGCGAGACGCCGCGCGAGGTGATCCATCACGCCGTGGATCTGCGGCTCGGTGCGATCGGCTACTGCTACCAGCGGATGGCGAGGAAGCAGCTCAAGGGCTCGCTGCGGATCGACTGGACGATCGGCATCGACGGGGCGGTGCGCGGCCAGCGCACCAGCGGCATGCCCGAATTCGCGAAGTGCGCCGCCGACGTGATCGGCGTGATCCCGTTCGATCCGGCGCCGACGCCGACGGCCGTGAGCTACGCGTTCGTGTTCACGCCGAGCGCGTGACGCGCGAGAACGTTCTTCAAGCACATGGCGTCCGGGCACGCTGTGGCAAAGGAGCGCGGGGATCGCACGCAAGTCGCTGTAAGCCCGTGGCGATCTCCTGATCCAGAAGTTGCACTCAGTCGCGGGCGATCTACATAGACCCCCGCCGCCTCTTTCATCGGAACCCGCCATGGCCTCGCCTGCTCCTTCACCGTCCTCGCTCGAACCGACCTGCCTCGAACCCGTCTGCGCGCACTCGCTCTGGGAGGGCGTCGCGTGCGAGCTGCCCGACGGGCACATCGGTTCGCACATGCGCGCCGCGACGCCGGGCATGGCGATGCTGACGTGGCGCTCGACGCTGCCGACGGCGCCGAAGGCGCAGTCGCTCCGGGTCGACTACCTCGAGCTGATCCGCGCGTCGAAGCGCTCGGCTTAGTAGAGGACCTCGAACGACGCGACCGCACCGATCGTGCGATCGGTCGCCGCGGTGACCCCGCGCACCGTGGTCTTGAAGTCGAAGCCGACCTGGTTCAGCTCGACGGCGAGCCGCAGACCGTAGCCCTTCGCGAGCGCGATGTCGGCACCGGCCGCGCCCTCGAACGCGAGCGTCTTCGCGTAGCCGAAGTTCTCGTTCGTCGCGATCGGCCCCGCGTCCATCAGCAGCAGGAACGCCGCGCCCGCGAAGATCCCGACGGTGGGCGTCGCCGCGAACCGGCCGACCACGTTCGGCGCGACGCCGCGGTAGCTCACGTCGGGCATGTCGAGCGTGACGCCCATGCCGAGGCCCGAGCGATCGGCGGTGTACTTGCGCGCGGCGTAGCCGACCCCGAGCGCGAGGCTGTTGGCGCCGAACGCGAACCGATAGCGCACGCCCGCCTGGTAGTGCGACTGCGAGATCGGCGCGCTCTTTCCCCCGGAGCCCGGCACGTCGATCGACAGCCCGATCGTCAGGTCGTAGTGACCGTAGAGCCCGAAGCCCGCGGCCGCCCCCTTCAGCGTCTTCGTCGCGCCGGGATAGACCTCGACCTCGATGCGCGCCGACGGCGCCGCCGTGCCGACCGGGGGCGGCGGGTTCATCGCGTTCGACTCGTAGGTGAGACCGCGGCGGCCGAACCCGGCGCCGGCGTTGAGCCGGATCGCCGCCTGCGTCACCGCGTGCCGCGGCGTCTCCTCGTCGTCGTCGCCGCGCCGCTTCTTCTTCTTCTTCTTGCGAACGGCGGCCTCGTCGTCCTCCTCGGCCACCCGCTTCTTCTTCGGCTTCTCGGCCTCGTCCTCGTCGTCCTCCTCGCGCTCCCCCGGCGACAGCCGCTTGGCGAGCGCCTCGGAGAGCTCGCGGTTGAACTTCGGCGAGGACGCCTTCTTGAACCGCAGCTTCAGCCGGCTCGACTTGATCCCCTTGCCGGCGACGGTGAGCGAGACGCTGTTCTCGTCGTCGCCCTCCTCGACCTTGCCCGAGATCAGGATGTCGACCTCGAGCCTGGCGCGCAGCTTCTTCTGGTCCTTCTTCGAGAGCTCGCGCGAGGGATCGAGGTCGAGCTTCTTCATCGCCTTGCCGGTGTCCTTCGGACCCGTCACCGCCGATGCCTCGTCCTCTGCCGCCTTGGCCACCGCGTTGCCGACCTTGTTGCCGTCGTCTCCGTCGAGCGGCACGACCGCCACGCTCGGCTTCGCGAGCGCGATCGCCGGAGCGACCACCCACGCGGCGACGACAAGCCAGCGCATCTCCCCTGATGGTACCCGCTGAACGGCGCTCCCGGCGGGCATGGCGACGATGTAGGACATCGAAAATCGAAGGAAGCGTGTTCCCGAGATGGCCGTAGACAGGCGACCATGGTGACTGCATGAGCGACAAACCGTTCTTCCCCGGGCAGCAGCCGTCGTCGTTCGACCCCATGACCGGCCAGCCGGTCTATCAACCGCCGCCGGGCTACTCGGCGTCGCCGCAGAATGCAGCTCCTCCTCAGCAGCAGTGGCAGCAGCCGCAGCAGCAGCCGTGGCAGCAGCCGCAGCAGCCTCCGCAGCAGCCGTGGCAGCAGGCCCAGCAGCCGCCGCAGCAGCAGTGGGGACAGCCGCAGCAGCCGCAGTACCCGCAGCAGGGCTTCGGTCAAGCGCCTGGCGGTTATCCGCAGCAGCCGCCGCAGCAGCAGTGGGGCCAGCAGCCGCAGCAGCCGCCGCAGCAGCAGTGGGGTCAGGCGCCGCAGGGGATCCCGAGTGGTCCGGGCTTCGGCGGCGGCGGAGGCTTCGGCGCGCAGGGCTTCGGCGGTGGCGGTCTGTCGTCGAGCCCGATGCCGATGGGCGGCGACGCCGACAGCCATGACGAGTCGGGGAGCTCGCTGCGCGAGAACGCGAACGCGACCGTCGGTCAGTCGGATCGCATCCGCTTCATCCGCCTCACGTACGTCCACCTGATGGGCGCGATCCTCGCGTTCGCGCTCATCGAGCTCGCGCTGTTCAAGGTGCCGTTCCTCGTCGAGAAGGTCTCGATCCCGCTCGTCAAGTTCGCGCTCGGCATCGGCAGCACCGCCGCCAGCGCGCGCTGGCACTGGGCGATCGTGCTCGGCGTGTTCATGGTCGTCAGCTGGCTCGCCGACTACTGGGCGCGCCACTCGACCTCACGACCGATGCAGTACCTCGGCCTCGGCCTCTACGTGATCGCAGAGGCGCTGATCTTCGTCCCGCTGCTCGCGATCGTCGAGTGGAAGACCGCGATGATCATGGCCAAGGGCGGCGGCGACCCGAACATCATCCGCGACGCCGCGCTGTGCACGCTCGCGATCTTCGGCGCGCTCACCGCGTTCGTGTTGATCTCGAAGAAGGACTTCAGCTTCCTCCGCGGCTTCCTCGTGATGATGAGCGCCGCGGCGATGATGCTGATCCTGCTCTCGCTGATCTTCGGCTTCAACCTCGGGATCGTGTTCGCGATCGCGATGGTCGTGCTGGCGGCGGGCTACATCCTGTTCCAGACGTCGCAGGTGCTCGCGCACTACAACACGAACATGTACGTCGCCGCGGCGCTCGCGCTGTTCAGCTCGGTCGCCCTCATGTTCTGGTACATCATCCAGATCTTCATGAAGGCTCGCGAGTAACCGCGAGCTACCAGATCTTCACGCGCTTGTCGGGCGCGAGGAAGAGCTTCTCCGTCGGCGCCGGCTTGTAGGCGTCGTACCAGACATCGATGTTCCGCACGACGGCGGCGCGGAACTCGGACGGGCTGTGCGGATCGGTGACCAGCCGGTTCGCCAGCTCGGCGTCGCGATAGAGGCGGCGCCAGATCTGCGCCCAGCCGAGGAAGAACCGCTGGTCGCCGGTCAGGCCGTCGATCACCGGCGCCGGCTTGCCCTTCAGCGACAGCTTGTACGCGTGGTACGCGATGGTCAGGCCGGCGAGGTCCGCGATGTCCTCGCCGAGCGTGAGCTTGCCGTTCACGCACTGCGCGGGCTTGTCACCGGTCGCGGGGAACGGGCAGTACGCGCTGTACTGCGCCACGAGCTGCTGCGTCGCCGACTTGAACTTGTCGGCGTCGTCCTTGGTCCACCAGTTCTCGAGCTTGCCGGTCGCGTCGTACTGCGCGCCCGAGTCGTCGAAGCCGTGGCTGATCTCGTGGCCGATCACCCCGCCGATGCCGCCGTAGTTCACGGCGTCGTCCGCGTTCGGATCGAAGAACGGCGGCTGGAGGATCGCGGCCGGGAACACGATCTCGTTCAGGCCCGGGTTGTAGTAGGCGTTGACCGTCATCGGGGTCATGCCCCACTCGTCGCGATCGATCGGCTGGCCGAGCTTCGCGAGCAGCCGGTCGAACTCGAACGCGCTCGCGCGCATGTCGTTGCCGACGACGTCACCGGCGACCACCTCGAGCTTGCTGTAGTCGCGCCACTTCTTCGGGTACCCGATCTTCGGGTTGTAGGTGGCGAGCTTCGCCTTGGCCTTCGCCTTGGTCTCCGCGCTCATCCACGCCAGGCCGTCGAGGCGCTGGCCCATCGCGACGAGGAGGTTCTTCACCAGCTCGTCGGCCTGCGCCTTCGTCTCGGGCGTGAAGTACTTCGCGACGTAGAGCTTGCCGACCGCCTCGCCCATCGCGCCCGTGACCTCGTCGACGCCGCGCTTCCAGCGCTCCTTGTTCTCGGGCGTACCGGTCAGCGCGGTGCCGTAGAACGCGAACCGCGCGTCGACGAACTTCTTCGGCAGGTACGGTGCGGTCGCCGAGAGCAGCCGCAGCGTCAGGTAGTCCTTCCACGACGCGAGCGGCTCGCTCTTCACCAGCTTCGCGGTGCCGGCGATCGCGGTCGGCTGCATCACGTTGAACGCGGTCTGGCCGGCGAAGCCGACCTCCTTCGTCCACGCCTTCCAGTCGACGCCGGGCGCGAGCTTCTCGAGCTCGGGGAGCGACAGCTTGTTGTACGTCTTCTGCGGGTCGCGGTTCTCGACGCGCGTCCAGTGTGCGGCCGCGATCTTCTCCTCGAGCGCGTAGACGTTCGCCGCGCGCTTCGCCGCGTCCTTGCTGCCGGCGAGCTCGAACATCGTCACGAGGAACTTCTTGTACGCCTCGCGCTTCGCCTCGAAGGTCTTGTTCTTGACGTCGTACATGTCGCGATCGGGGAGGCCGAGACCGGCCTGCGCGACGATCGCGATGTGCTGCTCGGGGTTCTTGTCGTCCTGCCCGACGTACGCGCCGAGCGGCGAACCGCGGCCGATGCGCGAGTGCTTCGCGAACGCGGTGACCAGGCCCTTCGTGTCCTTGATCTTCGCGATCGCGTCGAGATCCGCCTTGATCGGCGTGATGCCCTTCTGCTCGATCGCCGCCTCGTCCATGAACGACGCGAAGTAGTCCGCGATCTTCTTCGCCTCGAGACCATCCGACGCCTTCGCGTTCATGATGATCTCCTTCGTCCGCTCGTCGGACCGATCCGACAGCACCGTGAACATGCCGTAGTTCGACTTGTCCGCGGGGATCTGCGTCGTCTCG
>JAEUJX010000587.1 GCA_016794545.1 Myxococcales bacterium | reverse complement strand
GAGGATCGCGAGGCCCTCGGCGGCGCGCGGCGTCGCGAGCAGCGCGGTCGCGTGGTACCAGCGGATCACCACGCCGTCGTCGAGGTACGGCGCGAGCGGCAGCGCGGCGGCGTAGCGCTCGAGCCACGGCTGCGTGAACCGCCAGCTCCCGCGCGGGGTGCCCCGTGCGCGCGTGAGGTCGGAGAGGATCGGCGCGACCGGCTCGACGCAGGCGCGCGCGAGCGGCAGCGGCAGCTCGCCCGCGGCGCGCGCGAGGTCCGCGATCGCGGCGCGCGTGCGGTCGTCGTCGAGCCACGGCGAGGACATCGCGACCGCGCGCAGGACGCCGGCGCGGATCGCGCACTGCGCGCGTGGCGAGCCCGCGGTCCGCGCGGCGCGTGCGAAGGCGGCGATCGCGGCCTCGGGATCGCCGCTCGCGAGCAGCGTCTCGGCGCTGTGGCCGGTCCCCGGCTGTGGTCCGAGGGACGGCGGGGGGGCGAGCGCGAACGGGACGTTGACCTCGAGCGCGCCGTCCTCGGGCGGGCCGGGGACCACGAAGATGTCCTGGAGCGCGGCGATCAGGCAGGCGTGGAAGGCGTCATCACCGGCGCCGCTCGCGAACCGCGGAGCGAGGGCCGTGCCGTTCCTCGAGAACCCGAGCTGGAGCGTGACCTCGCCGGAGAGCGTCGGTACTCGCTCGCGCGCGTCGGCGTAGCAGTGCTGATATGCGCCGAGGTTCGACAGGATCGCGGTGCGCACCGCCTTCTTGTCGGTGTCGACGATGTGAAGTGCGCAGCCGATCTTGATCGAGGGCACGGCGCGGCGCGGCGGATTGCGCGAGTCGTCGTGGTCGGTGACCGCGAGCGCGGTGGGGATCCGGACCTCGGGCGGAAGGCCGTCGTCGAGCACCGGCGTGCACAGCGTCCCGGTGCGCGGGTCCTCCGGCGTCGAGAGTGCGCGCGCGGGCCATGGCGCCGACCAGCCCGGCTGATCGGAGTGCTCGAACGCGAGCGTCGCGGTCACGCGCACCGGGCGCGTCGCGGTCCCGGCCACCACGATGCCGGTCAGCGCGCGCGACACGCAGGCCGCGAGCGCCGCGTCGGCCGCGCGCGTGTTCGTGACCGCCACGTCGCGCGTGCCGCCGAGCGGATCGACCACGAGCGCGACGTCGAGCGCGGTCTCGGACGCACCGCGCGACGAGGCCACCTTCCAGCAGTCGGTGACCTCGCTCGCACGCCCGGCGAGGGCGAGGCGGAGGTCGCGCGTCGAGCGGCCCATGCCATGGCGGGGGCGATCCGCGGCACGCGCTCCGCGGCGCACCGGCAGGAGCTCGAACGGCATGAAGTCGTAGACCTTCTTCCGCATGCTCGCCGCCGGCGGCCGGAACGCATGACACTCGGTGTGGAACCGCGGCGGGGCACCGGGTGCTGGCGGCTGGTAGGCGTCCGGGACGGGAGCGGGCGTCGGCGCGGTGGCTACGACCGTTCCGGAGGACGGGGTGCTGCACGCCGTCACCGCCGCGAGCGCAACCCATCGGGGCGACATGGCGTTTTCGACAGCGCGCGGGCGCCGCGGTTCCCGATCGATACTCCTACGTAAAGGTGAGGGTTGAACCTTGACACCCCAGCGCTAAGCCCCCATAGTCCCGTCAGTCACCCGTAACCTCACGTGAGCGTGAGGGTTGAATATGAAGGACGACACGGACAAGCTGCTGCGCGTCGGAGAGCTCGCCAAGGCGGTCGGGAAGACCGTTCGCGCGATGCACCTCTACGAGGAGCTCGGCCTGCTCGAGCCCCGCGCCCGCTCGGAGGGTGGGTTCCGGCTCTACGGTCCCGAGGCGGTCGATCGCATTCACTGGATCGTGAAGCTCCAGGCGATCGGGTTCACGCTCGCGGAGATCCAGGGGTTCGTGAAGGACTTCCAGGGTGGCGTGTCGGGCCGCGAGGCGACCGCCCGCGTGCGCGCGCTGTTCATGGAGAAGCAGGCGCAGATCCGCGAGCAGATCATGCAGCTCCAGGTGATCGAGAACGACCTCAACGAGGCCGTCATCTACCTCGACTCCTGCCAGGGCTGCACCGACGAGTACGCTCCGAGCGCGTGCGGCACCTGCGATCACCACGGGCACCAGAAGGACGAGGTGCCGCCGCTGTTCGCGGGGCTGTCGAAGAAGCCGCGCGAGGGCGAGGAGAAGGATTTCGTGCCGGTCACCGTGCTCTATCGCGAGGGAAACAACTGATGTGCGCTGCCACCGCTAGCAAGATCGAGGTCACGGTCCCCGAGGGCGTGAAGCTCCCGATCTTCATGGACAACCACTCGACGACGGCGGTCGACCTGCGCGTCGTCCACGCGATGCTGCCGTTCTTCACGCAGCACTACGGCAACGCCGCGAGCCGCAACCACGTGTTCGGCTGGACGGCCGAGGCCGCGGTCGAGGCGGCGCGCGGTCAGATCGCCGCGCTGATCGGCGGCGACGCCAAGGAGATCGTGATCACCTCCGGCGCGACAGAGGCGAACAACCTCGCGCTCAAGGGCGCCGCCAGCTTCTACAAGAAGCAGGGCAATCACATCATCACCGTCGAGACCGAGCACAAGAGCGTGATCGACACCTGCAAGCGCCTCCAGCGCGAGGGCTACGGGGTCACGTACCTCACGCCGCGCAAGGACGGCATCGTCACGCCGGAGATGATCACCGACGCGATGACCGAGAAGACGATCCTCGTCTCGGTCATGCTCGCGAACAACGAGATCGGCGTCGTCCAGGACGTGAACGCGATCGGCGCCGCGATCAAGGCGAAGAATCCCAAGTGCCTGTTCCACACCGACGCGGTGCAGGGCGCGGGCAAGATCCCGTTCGACGTCGAGAAGGCGAAGGCCGATCTCGTCAGCCTCTCGGCGCACAAGATGTACGGTCCGAAGGGCATCGGCGCGCTGTGGGTGCGGCGCAAGCCGCGTGTCCGCATCGATCCGCAGATCGACGGCGGAGGGCACGAGCGCGGTATGCGGTCGGGCACGCTCCCGGTCCCGCTGATCGTCGGCTTCGGCAAGGCCGCCGAGCTCGCGAAGGAAGAGATGCACGACGAGGCGATCCGGCTCGCCGCGCTCCGCGACCGGCTCTACAAGGGCATCACCTCGCGGCTCACCGAGACCTACGTGAACGGCTCGATGGAGCACCGCCTCCCCGGCAACCTGAACATCTCGTTCGCGTTCGTCGAGGGCGAGAGCCTCCTGATGGCGCTCAAGGACGTCGCGGTGTCCTCGGGCTCGGCCTGCACGTCGGCCTCGCTCGAACCGAGCTACGTGCTCCGCGCGCTCGGCGTCGGCGACGAGCTGGCGCACACGTCGATCCGGTTCGGCATCGGCCGGTTCAACACCGAGGCCGAGGTCGATTACGTGATCGAGCTCGTCGTCAAGTCCGTCGAGCGCCTGCGGGCGCTGTCGCCGCTCTGGGAGATGCACCAGGACGGCATCGATCTCAACTCCATCCAGTGGACCCCGCACTGAGGTAAGGCAGCCATGGCGTATTCAGACAAGGTCATCGACCACTACGAGAATCCCCGCAACGTCGGCACGTTCAAGAACGAGCAGGACGTCGACGCATCCGAGGTCGGCACCGGCCTGGTCGGCGCGCCGGCGTGTGGCGACGTCATGCGCCTCGAGATCCGCGTGAAGGACGGTCTGATCGCGGACGCGAAGTTCAAGACGTTCGGCTGCGGCTCGGCGATCGCATCGAGCTCGCTCGCGACCGAGATGATCAAGGGCATGACCCTCGATCAGGCCGCGCAGATCTCCAACACCAAGATCGTCGAGGAGCTGAACCTCCCGCCGGTCAAGATCCACTGCTCGGTGCTCGCCGAGGATGCGATCAAGGCCGCGATCGACGACTACAAGAAGAAGCAGGCCAAGTGAGCGTCGCCATGAGCGCCCCCGCTGCAAACAACGCTTCGCCTCCGCCGCCCGCGACGCAGGCGCCGAGCAAGCGCGAGATCGAGATCACCGCCGCCGCGGCCGAGGAGATCGGCAAGCAGAAGGCGAAGCGCAACACGCCCGACGCGATGATTCGCATCGGCGTGCGGGGTGGCGGCTGCACGGGCTTCACGTACGTGTTCGAGTGGGCCGATCAGGTGCGGCCGACCGACAAGGTGTTCACGGCGCACGGTCAGTCGATCGTCGTCGATCCGAAGAGCCTCGTGTACCTCGGCGGCATGCAGCTCGACTTCGTGAAGGGGATGATGGGTCACGGGTTCAAGTTCAACAACCCGAACGCCAAGGGTTCGTGCGGCTGTGGCGAGTCCGTCAACTTCTAGTGATCTGTTCTCGCTGCTCGGCCTCCAGCCGTCCTACGAGATCGATCGCGCCGCGCTCGAGGCCGCGTATCACGAGCGCAGCAAGGAAGTGCACCCCGACCGGTTCGCGCAGGCGCCGGCCGCGGAGCGCGTAGCCGCGCTCTCGAAGGCGCGCGCGCTCAACGACGCGTACAAGACGCTGCGCGATGCGCGCCAGCGCGCCGAGTACCTCCTGGCTCGCGCCGGCGTCACGATCGGCGACAACGAGCGGCTCGAGCCCGAGCTCCTGATGGAGTTCCTCGAGCAGCGCGAGGAGCTCGCGGCGGCGCGGCAGGCGGGGCGCTCGGCCGAGGTCGAGTCGCTGCAAGCAGCGATGCTGACCCGCCGCAAGGCGATCCTCGCGGCGCTCTCGGGACTCTTCGCATCGGGGAATCTCGCGGATGCGAAGAAGCAACTGATTGTCCTGCGCTACCTCGATCGCTATCTCGAGGAGTGCGAGGCTGCGCTCGAGGATTGAGAAGGGTTGACCAGTGTTGCTCCAGATCGCAGAGCCCGGTGAGTCGAAGGTCAAGGAAGCGTGCAAGGCGCGCGTGGTCGGCATCGATCTCGGCACGACGAACAGCCTCGTCGCGCACGTGGCGGATGCCTCGCCCGAGGTGATCAGCGGCGAGGGCGGACCGCTCGTGCCGAGCGTCGTGAACTACGGCGCCGACGGGGTGGTCGTGGTCGGCAAGCTCGCGCAGGCGCGCGCGCTCGACGCTCCGCGCGACACGCTCGCGTCGGTCAAGCGGCTGATCGGCCGCGGCCTCAAGGACCTCCAGGCGGTGCGCGGGCTCCTGCCGTACGAGCTCGACGGTGACGACCGCGCGGTGTCGATCACGGTCGCCGGCGGCAAGAAGGTCTCGCCGGTCGAGGTCAGCGCCGAGGTGCTGAAGGAGCTGAAGCGCCGCGCGGAGAGCTCGCTCGGCGGCCCGATCGAGGGCGCGGTGATCACCGTGCCCGCGTACTTCGACGACGCCCAGCGCCAGGCCACGCGCGATGCGGGCCGGCTCGCGGGCCTCGAGGTGATGCGCCTGCTCGCCGAGCCCACTGCGGCCGCGCTCGCCTACGGCCTCGACCGCGGCTCGACCGGCACCTACGCGGTGTACGACCTCGGCGGGGGCACGTTCGACATCTCGATCCTGAAGCTCGTCAACGGCGTGTTCGAGGTGAAGGCGACGGGCGGCGACTCGGCGCTCGGCGGCGACGACATCGACCGCGAGATCGCGACGCGCCTCGTGCCCGGCCTCGAGAAGGCGCCGAAGAAGGTGATCGGCGCGGCCGTCGCGGAGGCGCGCCGCGCGAAGGAGGCGCTCACCACCCAGAGCGAGACCCTGTTCGAGCTGGCGCCGTCGGTCAGCGAGACGTTCGCGCGCCGGAAGGTCGTCACGCGCGGCGATCTCCAGACCTGGGCGCAGCCCCTGCTCGAGAAGACCGGCAAGGCGTGCCGCCGCGTCTTGAAAGACTCCGAGCTGACCCGCGAGGAGCTCGACGGCGTGATCCTCGTTGGTGGCTCCACGCGGTCGCCGGTCGTGCGCGAGTACGTCGCGGAGCTGTTCGGCAAGACGCCGCTCGCGGATCTCGATCCCGAGCAGGTCGTCGCGCTCGGCGCCGCCGTCCAGGCCGACGTGCTCGCGAGCGGCCGCCAGGACGTCACGCTGCTCGACGTCGTGCCGCTGTCGCTCGGCATCGAGATGATGGGCGGCGTCGTCGAGAAGCTGATCCACCGCAACACCACGATCCCCGCCGGCGCCACGCAGACGTTCACGACGTACGCGGACAACCAGACCGGCTTCGACATCCATGTCGTGCAGGGCGAGCGCGAGACCGCGGACGCGTGCCGCTCGCTCGCGCGGTTCGTGCTGCGCGGCGTGCCGCCGATGATCGCGGGCATGGGGCGTGTCGAGATCACGTTCCTCGTCGACGCGGATGGCCTGCTCAAGGTCACCGCGAAGGAGCTGACCACCGGCACCGAGGCCTCCGTGCAGGTCAAGCCGAGCTACGGGCTCACCGACGAGCAGGTCGAGCAGATGCTGATCGACTCGTTCGAGTACGCCGAGGAGGATCTCGCGAAGCGGAACCTCGTGATCGAGCGCGTCGAGGCCGAGCGGATCCTCGCCGCGACGCGCCAGGCGTTCGCGACGGACACCGAGTTGCTCGACGACGACGTCCGCGCGGCCGGCGAGGCGGCGATGAAGGTGCTCGAGACCGCGGTGGCCGGCACGGACCACCTGGCGATCCGGCACGCCATCGAGGGCCTCGATCTCGCGACCAAGCCGTTCGCGCAGAAGCGCATGAACCGCGCGATCGCGGCCCAGTTCCAGGGCGTCGCGCTCGAGGATGCGGCCCGGAAGGTGGGCATCTAGTGCCGAAGCTCACGTTCAAGAACCCGCACGGACGCGGCTCGCTGCCGATGGTGGTCGAGTGCAAGCGCGGCCAGACCGTCCTCGAGGTCGCGGAGGAGTCGGGCGCGCGCGTCGGCCACGCGTGCGGCGGCAACCTCGCGTGCTCGACGTGTCACGTCTACGTCGAGGAGGGGCTGGATTCGCTCGGCGAGATCCAGGACAAGGAGAACGACATCATGGACAAGGCGTTCGACGTGCGGCCGGAGTCGCGCCTCGGATGCCAGTGCAGGATCGCCGGCGAAGACGTCGTCGTCGAGATCAGCGAGGAGAGCCTGCGCGCGTGGCTCGACGAGAACCCCGAGGAGCGCAAGAAGCTCAAGGACGCGAAGCCGGCGCCACCGACCACGCCGCCGCCGGCGGCCCCCGGCACCTGAGCCGCCAGCACTCGGTCCGGCCCCAGTCTTGCGCCGACACGTGCCATGTCCGCACGACACCGCCCGACTCGCGGCCAGGTCCGTTAGACGTCTTACCGACGGCGCTGTCAGGTCGCGTGCAGTGACCGCACGGATGACCGCACGTTCTCACGGTGCAAGTCGCGAGACGCTCGTCTAACTCGCACGGCACGCCAGACGCAATGTCTCTGCGGCATGCAGAAGACTTCTCTCGCCATGTTCCTGGTGCTGTCTGCGTGTACGTCGTCGGGGGAGGGCATCGCCACGTCCGAGCTGCGCGGAGACGCCGCGTTCCGCGATGCGAAGACCGACCACGCGGGCAACCCGGTCGCGCCGGCCACGCCGCGCGAGAGCGTGAAGATCACGCTCATGATGAAGGGCTCGGGCCAGTTCGCCGCCGACAAGCTCGATCCGCGCTGCGCCCTCGATCCGGCGGGCCAGTTCACGGCGACGTTCAGCGGCACCGCCGACACCGCGAGCGGCTCGACGTACCTGGCGGCGCTCGGCGCCGGCAAGGTGACGACCGCGTCGGGCTGCGAGCTACCGGAGCTGTCCGCGCTCGCGATCCTCGACGCGAAGGTCCGCGCCGAGATCACGGCGACCACGCAGAGCTGCAAGAGCTACTGCGAGGCGAGCGCGCGCGCGGACGCCGAGGCGCAGTGCGGCGCGACGGCGAGCGCGGCGTCGTGCCGCGCGCAGGCCGAGAGCACCGCGGCCGCGTCGTGCCAGACCACGTGCACCACGCAGTCGGAGGTGATCGTCGCCGAGGCGTCGCTCGCGACGTCGCTGTTCGGCGGCATCGACCTCGATGACCTCAGGGTCGCGTCGTTCGGCGACCTCGAGGCCGACCTGACGTTCGATCACGTCGAGTAGCCACCAAGGCCCGCGTTCGGCGGGTCGCGTAGCACCGCGAAGCGGTGGGGGCGTGAACGCTCACCAGCTGATGACGTGGTGCTGGGGCGAGGGCTCCCAGCACATGTCGGTGCCGTTGTAGATGATCTGGACGAGCGCGATCTTGCGCTCGGCATCGACCCACGCGGCGCCGAGCTTCGCCGGGTTCTGGCACTTCGCGGTGTTCGGCGCGTGCCAGGTCAGCGGGGAGGCGTACGTGGTGACGACCTTGCCCGAGAGCTTGATCGTCACGGTGTCGTTCGACCAGTCGAGGAACACCGGGCCGGCGCTGGCGGCGTGCTGGGTGTACCCGTCGGTCGAGTCGACCACGAGCTGCGGCAGCGTGACCAGCGCGGAGCTCTTGTGCGACTTCGCGAGCCACGCGTTCGCGGCGGAGATCCGCGCGTCGAGCTTCGGGTTGCGCCAGCCCGGGCCCATCGCGTTCTCGAGCTCGGAGACCTTGAGGACGGTGATCGACTCGATCACCTTGTCGTTCCGGTCGCGCGCGACGACGCGGAGGTTCGGATAGCCGCGGCCGCCGTCGGACTCGGTCTCCCCGAACACGACGCGCGCGCCGTCCATCGAGACCGCGGGCAGTCCCGGCGTGCGGAAGCCGTGGTCGTCGAGCGTGACCTCGGGGGCGGGTGTCGCGGGCTCGCCGCCGCCATCGCTGCCGCGGCCCTCGACGACGACGGCCTTGTGGGAGGAGCCGCACGCGGCCAGGCAAAGCGACGAGACGAGCGCGAGGTGGCGCACGGCTACTCGACGAGTTTCAGGTGGCTCGCGCGCTTGCTGCGCGGCTCGTCACCGGCCTGCGCGGGCGCCGGGACCGCGCCGTTGGTGGTGGAGTCCTTCACGGCGGGCGGCACCGCGGCGGGCGTCTCGCCGCCGCCCGTCAGCACGTCCTCGGGGACGTCCTCGGGCCACACGGTGCCGCGCTGCTCGCCCTCGACCATCGCGGCGTACACCGCGGTCCACGGCAGGATGCAACGGAACGGCTGGCCGCCGAACGTCAGCGTGCCGGCGATCGCGTCGTCGTCGACGACGAGCTCGCCGATCGCGGGCGACAGGTTGTAGCCGAACCGGAGCACGAGGCTCGGATCGGCGCGGAAGCGCGGGGGCAC